>QHWJ01000365.1 GCA_003222535.1 Acidobacteriota bacterium
TACGACGCCGGGTTGTCCTGCGAGGAATCGGCGGTCCTCAATCGAGGGTTGTCCCTGTGCAACAAGATCTTCACGTATCTGGCGGCGGGCGTTCCGGTGATTCTGAGCCGCACGCCGGCCCAAGCCGCGCTCGCGCAGGACCTCGGGCCCGCGGCGCTGGTGTATGACGGCGGCGACGCCTCGGGGCTCGCCGATCGGTTGCAGCGCCTGGCCTCTGACGCCGGGCTGCGTCGGCACGCGGGAGCTGCCGCGCGCGCGGCCGCCGAACGGCGGTGGCATTGGGAACATCCCGCCGATCGCGGCGCGCTGTTGGAAGAGATCGCGTCCGTCGCGCCGATCCCATGAGCCGCATGCGTATCGCCGTCACCGCCGATCCGTATCTGCCAGTGCCCCCCACGCATTACGGCGGCATCGAGCGGGTGATCGATCTGCTCGTGCGTGAGCTGGCCGGCAGGGGGCATGAGGTGTCGCTCATCGCGCACCCGGACAGCCACACGCCAGCGCGGCTGATCGCGTACGGACGGCCGCCGCACGCTGGCTGGTCCGCGCGCCTCGCGGAGCTCGCCCAGGCCGGTTGCGCGCTCTGGACATTGCGACACGACGTCGATGTGATTCACAGCTTCGGACGGCTTGCCGCATTGCTGCCCGTGCTGCCGCTGCGGCGTCTGCCCAAGATTCAAAGCTACCAGCGCGACGGCGTGCCATGGGCGAGCGTACGCCGCGCGAGGCGCCTGGCTGGATCGTCGCTCGCGTTTACCGGATGCTCGACGAGCGTCTATCGTGAGGCGGCGGGGGACGAATCAGCAGCCGGCCGGTGGCGCACGATCTTCAACGGCGTCGACATCGCGCGTTATGCCTGCCGTTCCGCCGTCCGGCGCGACGCGCCCCTGATATTTCTCGGGCGCCTCGATCCGATCAAGGGCGCCCATCATGCCATCGCCATCGCGCGGGCGTCCGGCCGGCGGCTGACGATCGCCGGCAACCGCCTCACCGCCGGTCCGGACGCCGGCTACTTTGCGGCCCGGATCGCCCCGCATCTGGACGGCGACCGCGTCAAGTACGTGGGCCCGGTGGACGACGCCGCCAAGGATGCGCTGCTGGGTGAGTCGGCCGCGCTGCTGATGCCGATCGAGTGGGAAGAACCGTTCGGCATCGTCATGGCCGAGGCGTGCGCCTGTGGCACGCCGGTCATCGCGTTCGCGCGGGGCAGCGTGCCCGAGGTGGTTCGAGACGGCGTCAACGGTTTCACGTGCCGCACCGTCGAGGAGGCGGTCGCCGCGGTCACTGCGCTCCCTACGATCGATCGCGCCCGTGTTCGAGCCGATTGCGAGGCACGCTTCTCGGCGCACGTGATCGTAGATCAGTACGAGCGGCTGTACGAATCGATGATCGAGAGCCGCGCGCCGCTCGCGCGTCCGGTCCGGACGGTCGACTGAACGTGCCATCAAAGGCCACGGAGACACCGGGACACGGAGATCATTCTTCTCCGTGTCTCAGTCTCTCTGTGGCTGTTCCAACTCTGTGGCCTCACGAGTCTCAGTGTTCTGCAACGTTCGCGCATGAAACCGCCGCGCCGGGTGCTGGTCGTCAGCCCGCACTTTCCGCCTGACAGCAGCGCGGGCACGCATCGCGCGCGCTTGCTCGCGCCGCATCTCGGCGAGCATGGATGGGAGCCGACCGTGCTGACCGTCGACCCTCGCGATTACGAGGGCGCGCTTGATCCGGTGCTCGCCGAAAGCGTGCCGGCGGCTCTGCGGGTGATCCGCACGCGCGCCTGGCCCGCGCGAGTCACCCGCCCGTTCGGCGTCGGCGATCTCGGCCTGCGCGCGTTCGAGGGACTGTGGCGCGAGGCCTCGCACCTCCTCACGCGCGAGCGGTTCGACGCCTTGTTCATCACGATCTATCCGGCGTACCCGGCGCTGCTCGGACCGCTGCTCAAGCGGCGATTCGGTGTGCCGTTCGTCCTCGACTACCAGGATCCGTGGGTGGGCGAGTGGGGGCACAGCGTCGGCGGCGGCTCCAACGGCCGTCCGGATGTCAGGAGCCGCGCGAGCCGCTTCGCGGGCATGCGCCTCGAGCCGTTCGCGCTGCGCGCGGCGGATGGCGTGACCGCGGTGTCGGAAGCGACGTATCGACAGGCGCTCGGACGGAACAATCACGCGCGTCCCGCGGCCGTTGCGGAGCTGCCCATTGGGTGGGACGACGGCGACATCGCGTTTCTTCGGGCGCGAAGACAGCGGCTGTCACCGTTGATTCCGGGCGGCGACGGCCTGATCCACATCGTCTATGCCGGCACGCTGCTGCCGACCGGTCTCGAGACGCTCCGTGCCGTGTGCGCCGCGCTGGGGCGGCTGCGCGAGCTCGACTCGGCCCTCGCCGGCCGCGTGAGGCTGCACTTCTTCGGGACGAGCAATCAGCGGTCGGCCGGCGCGGCGTCCAGAGCCGTGCCCGTCGCGCGGGAATTCGGCGTCGACGATCTCGTCACCGAGCAGCCGGCGAGGCTGGACTACTTCGACGCGCTGCAGACGCTCGTGGACGCAACGGCGGTTCTCTTGATGGGCAGCAGCGAGCCGCACTACACGCCAAGCAAAGTGTTTCCCGCGATGCTCTGCGGCCGGCCGCTCCTCGCCCTGTACCACGCGGAGAGCACGGCGACCGATCTCCTGCGGCGGTTTGGAGGCCCGCCGGCCGTGCGCCTGATCACCTACGACGGCGATCGCCCGGCGAGCACCCGCGTGGACGAGATCGCGACGCATCTGCGTGCGCTGGTGCGGAACCCCGCCTGCGACGAGGCGTCAGTGGATCGTCACGTGCTCGACGCCGTGTCGGCGCGGGCACTTGCGGGGCGTCTCGCCGGCGTGTTCGACCGCGTCTCGAGGGCCGCGGACCGATGAACGCGACTCGCCTCACCATCGTCGAGACGCATCCGGTGCAGTACAACGCGCCCTGGTTCAGGTACCTGGCGCAGAACTGTCCGGCAATCGATCTGACGGTGCTGTATGCCTCGCGTCCGACGCCCGAACAGCAGGCGGTCGGGTTCGATCGCGCGTTCGAGTGGGACACGCCGATGTTCGAAGGCTATCGGTGGCGCATCGTGCGGGAGAGCCTGCCCACGGACGCGTTCGATAGCGCCAGCTTCCGTGGTTTGGACGTGAAACACATCGGGAACGCCGTGCTCGAGACGAAGCCTGACGTCGTGCTGGTGCCCGGGTGGCATTCCGTCACGCAGATTCGAGCGCTGGCCGCGTGCCGCCGCTCCGGTGTGCCTGTGTTGTATCGCGGCGACACCCACGCGGGCATGCGGCCTGCGGGCGTTCGGGGCCTGCTGTGGGACGTGAAGACGCGTGGGCTGCTGCGTCAATACGCGGCGCATCTAGCGGTCGGCCAGCGCTCCCGGCAGCATCTGCTGGCGCACGGCGTCCCGCCGTCGCGCATCTACTCGTCTCCGCATGCCGTCGACAACGACTTTTTCGCCCGGATGGCGGCGCCGCATCTGACCGACGCCGGCCGCGCCGAGGTCCGGTGCGCCTTCGGGTTCGGGCGCGAAACCTTCGTCGTGCTGTATGTCGGCAAGCTGCACGAGCACAAATGCGTCGGCGACGCGATCCGTGCTGCGACGGCGCTCGGGCCGAAGGCGGCCTTGCTGATCGTTGGCCAGGGCGACAGCGAAGCGGCGCTGCGGGCCGAGGCCGCGCGGCGCGGCGTCCGGGTCACCTGGGCCGGGTTTCTGAATCAGGGGGAGCTCGGCCGCGCGTACGCGGCGGCCGATTGCCTCGTGTTGCCGAGTCCACTGGAATCGTGGGGGCTCGTCGTCAACGAAGCGATGGCGACGGGGCTGCCCGTCGTCGTCGGTGAGCATGTCGGCTGCGCGCCCGACCTTGTCGTCCCGTCCGAGACCGGCGAGCGTTTCCGCCCAAGGGATGTCGACGATCTGGCCGCCGCCCTCGGCCGCATTCGCGAGCGCGGCGCGCGAACGCACATGGCGGCCGCATGTCGCGAGCGAATCGCGCACTATACCTACTCGCGATCGGCGGCGGGTCTCGAAGGCGCGTGCCAATCCGTGATGCGGGCGCGCGGAGTGCCGCGCGTGATCGCCTGCTGCGGCGGCATGGTCATTGTCTCGGGCCTGGAACGGATGACGTTCGAGGTCCTGCGCGTCATCCGCGAGCGCGGCGGTGTCGTGCACTGTGTCGTGAACAACTGGGAGAACCACCGCATCGTGCCGCTCGCCGAGCGCATCGGTGCCAGCTGGTCGACCGGGTTCTACACGTTCGGATTCAGCCGCCGCACGCTCAATCCAATCCGCCACGCACAGTCACTCTGGGAGATCGTCCGGACGAGCGCCGGCCTGTTACGCGATGCGCTGCGTTTCCGCCCGACGCACGTGCTGGTGCCCGAATACACGGCCATCCTGCGCAACGCGCCGGCGCTGGCGCTGCTGAGGCTGTCGGGCGTCCGGATCGTCTTCCGCATCGGCAACGCGCCGGAGCGCGGACAGGTGTACGACCTGTTATGGCGCCGCGTGTTGCCGCCGCTCGTGACCACCTTCGTGCCGAACTCGCGGTTCAGCTACGGGCGCCTGCAGGAGACCGGCGTGCCGGCGCGCAAGATCACGCTGATTCGGAACGCGCTCAGCCGGCGCGTCGTGCGCGATCAGACGGACGAAGACGTCGTGCGCCTCGCCGCGGCGCGCCCGACCGTGCTCACCGTGGGGCAGATCGCGCCCTTCAAGGGCACGCACCTGGCCGTCGAGGCGGCACTCGGCCTCATCGCCGAGGGTCATGACATCCAGGCCATCATCGCCGGCGCGCTGCCGATCTGGCCGGCGGATCTCGTGACCTACGTCCAGGACCTGCAGGAGCGGATCGCCGTCGCCGGTGCGGGCGATCGCATCCACTTCGTCGGCGGGCGCGAGAACGTGCCGGCCATCATGCGCGCGAGCTTCGTCCTCGCCGCCCCGATTCTTCAGGAGGAAACCTTCGGCAACGTCGTGCTCGAAGCCCGCAGCGTCGGCTTGCCGGTGGTCACCTTCGCGCGGGGCGGCCTCGGCGAGCTCGTCACCCATCGGCAAACCGGCTATATCTGCCCGACAGCCGATCTCGCCGGCCTGAGCGAGGGGCTGCACTATTTCCTGACGCAGCCGGGCGAACGCGATCGTGCGAGCGCCAACAGCCTGGCGGCGGCAACGGGTCCCGACAACGAGTGTACGCCGACGGAATTCGAGCGGCGCTGGTGGGCGCTGTTCGAGCGGGCGAGCTGATGACCACAAGAGCGGGCGTGCACGCTGACGCGACCTTCGCGAAGTACGAAGAATCGGGCGCGTACCACTGGCGGGAAATCGGCTGGGGCCTCATCAGCCACAACGCCTTCACGGCCGAGCGCTACCGACAGGTGATCGACCGCGCCGCGCCGCGGGCCGGCGATCGCGTGCTCGACTACGGCTGCGGCGACGGCACGCTGCTCGGTGTGCTGCACCTGCGTTTCGGGCGCCAGCCGCACGAGCTGCACGGGTTCGACCCCAATCCGCTCGCCGTCCAGCTCGCCGGCGCCATGCTCAGATCGCACGGCGTGCAAGCGACGATCCACGGTTCGACAGCGTCGCTGCCGCCGGACTACTACGACCGCGTGATCTGCACCGAGGTCATCGAGCACGCGACGACGCCCGGCAACCTGCTGCTCGACTTCGCGCGCGTGCTCAAGCCGGGCGGGCGGCTCGTGGTGACGACGCCGATCCGTCTGACGGAAGTGCCTGAGGATCCGAATCACGTCCACGAATGGTTTCCCGGTGAATTCGCGCGGCTTTTCGAGACTGGGATCTGGCGCGTGATTGCGCATGAGCAGGTCGTACCGGCGGCGGCGCCGGAAGTGTATTTCTGGAGGCCGATCATCTTCGCGCGGATCCCGGTGTTCCGCCTGCTCTGCAATCTCCTTTCAATCGGGGCCGGCGTGAACGCCATGTCGTGGCTTCGGATGCGGCCGCGACTGTTCATGATGCAGATCGTCATCGCGGAGAAAGGCGCGCGATGATTTGCGGTTGGTTCGCGCCCGGGCGGGACGCCGGCGGCGCGGCGATCGTCGACGCGATGGCGCACGCACTCCGCGTGCATGAGGCCGAGCGCTGGGTGATCCACCGGGCGCCCGGCGGTCTGGCCATCGCCGCGATTCACGCCGGCCAAGGAGACGACGATCCGGCGCGCGATCAGCCGGCGGTCTCGGCGAATCGCCGGTTCTGGTTGTGGATGGCCGGCGAGGCGTACGACGGCGGCTCGTTGTGCCGCGTCCCGTCGGCCGCCATCAGCCGCACGCGCCCGTTCCGGCAGACGCTGCTCGAGGCCGTGCTCGCGCACGGACTCGATGCGATTGCGAGCCTGGACGGGCGATACCAGATCGTGCTGTTCGACGCCGTGGAGCGCGTGGTGACGGTGGCCGTGGATCGCTTCGGCGGGCTGCCGATCTTCTGGGCCCACTCGACCGAGGGGACGGCTTTCGCCGGCGGCGTCCGCGGCGTCCTCATGGCGCCGGGCACGGATGCCCGGCCCGACCCCGAAGCCATCCAGGAGGCTGTGACCTTTGGCGGCTTTCGTCTGGGCGGCCGCACCAACGTGCGCGGTGTGAAGCGTCTGCGGGGTGGCGCGATCCTCGAGATCGCTGAATGCGTAACGGTCCGCGACTACTGGAACTGGCCCGGAGCGCCGCCGGATCACGATCGGCCGCTCGATGAGCTGATCGACGAAGCGCATCGCCTGTGGCAGCAGTCAATTGCCGTGCGGCTGAGTGACGCGCGACGGCCGGGTCAGACGCTGAGCGGCGGTCTCGACAGCCGCGCCATCCTCGCGGAGGCCGCAGGCGCCGCGACATCGTGGACCGCGCTGACGTATGGCGTCGAAGGCTGCGACGACGCCCGGTACGCGGAGCGGGCCGCCGCGGCTGCCGGCGCGACGTGGACGTTCCATCCGCTCTACCACGGGTCAGAACCCGACTGGCTCGAGCGACGGACCGCGTTCATCCAGGAGACCGACGGCCTGGTTCAGCTCTCCGATCTCCTACATTGTGAATCGCTGCATCTGCAGCCGGGGCTGTTCGACGTACACCTCTCGGGCTACATCGGCGACGTCGTCTGCGGCACCACGTACGACCGCGTGGTGGACGCCCCGACGCTCATGGCGAAGATGCCATACACCGGCGTGCCGATCGGTTGGACGTGGGAGCTGGCGTTGGCGTGGGGCGCCGCCGCCATCGACGGTCTGGCGCCGTCGGAGGCGAAGTTCGCGATCTACGAGCACAAGTTTTCACAGGCAATTCATCCGATTTTTCAGAGCTACGCGCCGTACGTGCGGCTGCGAACGCCGTTCACGGATTACGCCCTCTTCGATTTCTTCGCTGCACGGTCGCCGCAGTCGCGCGAGCGGCTCTACCGGTCGTGGCTGGCGCGAGCATATCCCGGCCTGTTCCGGTGGATTCCCGATCAGCGCACCGGCCTGCCTGTGACGGCGCCCGATGCCGTGGTGACGCTGGAGCGTTACCGGCGCGGCGGGATCCGCGTGCTGTCCAGCGCCCTTCGCACCGCGAAGATCTCGTCCGGCCGATCGCGCGTGCGCGCGTACCACGACGAGCATCGGCGCTGGACGATGCCGGCGATCCGGGAGCGCATCGAAGGCGTGATCATGCGCGGCGGATCGGTGTCCGCCGACGTGTTCGGCCGCGACGCGCTGCGGGGCACCCTCAGCGACTGGTTCGACCGGGCGAACGGTCCCGTCCAGACCATCGGCGCCCTCTACGCGTTCGAGGCGTACCACCGCGATCTGCCGGCGCATCTGCGCGCGGCGGCCCACGCAGCGGCGCAGCGGACCGGACCGCGCGTGAGCGTCCTGGCATGAACGGGCCGCGCCTGCGCGTGCTTCACGTGTCGGCGTACTTCGCGCCGGCATTCCGGTACGGGGGACCGCCGCACAGCGTGCTCGGGCTCTGCCGGTCGCTGATCCGCGCCGGCGTCGACGTCGAGGTCTTCACCACCACCGCCAACGGCGACGATCCGCTGCCGCCCGCGCCGGACGGCGTCGACTATCAAGGCGTCCGGGCGCGGTACTTTCCGCTCGCGTGGCCCCGGCGATATTGGCGGGCCGCGGGTCTGGCGGATGCGCTCGATCGCGCCGTGACGGGCGCCGACCTCGTTCATGTGCACGGCCTCTGGAATCTCACCGCGTGGGCCGGCGTGCGCGCCGCGCGGAACGCGGGCGTGCCGTACGTGATCTCCCCGCGAGGCATGTTCCAGACCGATGCGATGGCGCGCCGTCACGCGGTGAAGACGATCGCGTACTGGGCCGCGGAGCGCCGGCATCTCGAGGGCGCGGCGTTGCTGCATGCAACCTCGGACGCGGAGGCCCGATCGCTGTCGGCCGTCGGTCCGCGCGTGGCGCTCATCGCCAACGGCGTCGAATCGCGGACCGCGACGCCGGCTCAAATCGCGGATGTTCGCCGGCGGTTCAGCCTGCCAGACCAGGCGGATGTGATCACGTTCGTGGGCCGGCTGCACCCCATCAAGCGCCTCGATCTGCTGGCCGGCGCGTTCACACGCCTGCGCCGCGAGGATCGCCAGGCCTACCTCGTCGTCGCCGGGCCCGACGAAGGGGGATACCGGCGCCAGGTGGAGCCGCTGTTTCTCGAAGTGGCCGATCGCGTGCGATGGACCGGCGCCGTCGAGGGCGACCAGAAATGGGCGCTGCTCGCGACGAGCCGCGCGGTCGTGCAGTGCTCGAACTCCGAGAGCTTCGGCCTGAGCGTCGCCGAAGCGCTGGGCGCCGGCGTGCCGGTCGTCGTGACGGACCGCGGCGCCTGGGCGGACGTGTCGTCGGTCGGCTGTGGCGATGTCGTCGCTCATGACGTCGCGGCGATCGCCGCCGCGCTCGCCCGCCTGCTCGATCGCCCGGACGAAGCGCGCGCGATGGGCGAACGCGGACGCGCCTGGGTGCGGCGCGCGTTCGCCTGGGACGACATCGGCCGCGCCATGCGCCGCGAGTACGACGCGCTCGTCTCCCACGGCGAAGGTGTGAGGCGGGCCGGATGACCGCGCCGTTTCGATCGGTCCTGCTGACGCCGAACGTGCTCGGCGCCGACGGGGTGTCGTGCCTGTCTCGACAAATCGCGCCCGTGCTGCCTGAACCCGTGATCGTCTTGAGCCTGCACGACGACCCGGTTCACCCGATTGACAGCGGCACACGCCGGCATTCCGCCGGAGGCCACCGGCTGCGTTTCATCGCGCTCGCTCTTCGCCTGCTCTTCAGATGCGATCGCGACACGCTCATCGTCTGCGCTCATGTCCATCTCGCGCCGGTGGCGCGCCTGATGGCCTGGCGCGGCGCGCGGGTGACGTATGTCCTCTGCGGAATTGAATCGTGGGTGCCGTTGCGGCTCGCCGAGCGCCGGGCGCTGCGCGTCGGACGTCTCGTGGCAATCTCGCGGCACACCGCCCAGCGCTTCAGGGACGCGAATCCGGAGTTCGCCGGCGTGACGGTTGACGTCTGTCACCCCGGGCTTCCGGCGCGCCCGGCGAACATCTCCGTGGCGCTTGAACCGGCGGCCCTCATCGTCGGCCGGCTGGCGGCCGATGAAGGCTACAAAGGACACGAGCTGCTGCTCCACGCCTGGCCGCGCATCCTCGAGCGCCACCCTGACGCGCGGCTCTGGATTGTCGGCGATGGTGACGATCGGCCGCGCCTCGAGTCGGTGACCGCGCGCCTCGGCCTTCGACACGCCGTCACGTTCACCGGCCGCGTGTCCGATCAGGAGCTCGACGCGTTGTACCGGCGGTGCCGCTTCTTCGTCATGC
Organism: Acidobacteriota bacterium; assembly: GCA_003222535.1. Lineage (GTDB taxonomy): Bacteria > Acidobacteriota > Vicinamibacteria > Vicinamibacterales > CAVVIG01 > QHWJ01. Next base: position 9,827 of record QHWJ01000365.1, read on the forward strand.
CGAGCCGGCACGAAGGGTTTGGTCTGGTGTTCCTCGAGGCCATGCGGGCAGGAAAGGCCTGCATCGGCGCGGCCGGCGCCGCTTCGGAGATCATCGAGCACGGCGTCAGCGGCCTGATCGTGGAGCCCGCGCTGGACGACGTGCGTGACGCTGTCGTGCGTCTGTTCGACGAGCCGGACACCTGCGCGAGGTTCGGGCAGGCCGGCGCGGCGCGCTTTCGCGCCGAATTCACCGACGCCCGGTTCCGCGCGCGGTTCGCCCTCGTCGTCCCGGCGGCCGGCGTGCCGCCGCCGCTGCCGGCCGCAGACCGATGCGCGTGACCGGTGGCCACCAGGACGACGTGATGCGTGAGCATGTCGAGCGGGTCGACTGATGCCCCAGCTGGTCGCCGAGCTGTTCGCTGTGGCGTTCGTGACCTTCGCGGTCGGGACGCTCACGGACCAGTGGCTGATGGCCGCCTCGCTGCCGGTCCTCTGGGCCATCTGGAGATTCCTCCGGCTCAAAGACGGGCCTCCGGTTCTGGCGTTCGCCTTCACGTTTCACTGGGGACAGGTCGTCATCGGGTTGTTCTACTACGCGGCGACCGGCCGTGAGCCCCTGGGGATGCAGGCGACCTTGTACGGCGAGATGGTCGGCATCGGCCTCGTCTGCGTGCTGACATTCATTGCCGGCATCCTGATTGGCGACTATCTGGTGGGTCGGAAGATGAAGCCGCAGCCGATGCGGGAGACCTCGCTCGCGTGGGGCACTCTTCTCGTCGCCTACGTCGCGATTCTCGCCTTTCGTACTTCGCTGCGGGATTTCGCCTGGTCCAACCCGCAGCTCGCGCAGGGCATTCTGGCGATTACCTACATCCGGTTCGCGCTCTTCTATCTCATTCTTCGCCGGCTGGTGCGGTCGGAACGTTACGCGGCGGCTGCCGGATTTGCCATCCTCGAGGTGGCGTTGGGCATGACCGGCTTCTTCGCCGAATTCCGCGAGCCGCTGTTCATCGCGGCGGTCGTGCTGGCCGAGCAGTTCGACTACCGGCGTGTTCGGCACTGGGCGTCGTTCGCGGTGGTCGCCGTCGCCGCGATGTTCGCCGGGGTCCTCTGGATCGGCATCCGCGGCACGGTGCGTGAGAACTTCGACGACCGCGCGCATTTCACGATGACGGAGAAACTGAGCTACACGTCGAATCTCACTGAAACGTGGTGGAGCGGCAACGCCCAGGACAAGTTGATTTCGCTCGATTCCTTCGTCGATCGCATGTGGGACGTGTACTACCCGGCGCTCGCGCTCGCTCGCGTGCCGGGCGTGCTGCCGCACACCAACGGCGAGATGATGATGGTCGCTCTGCAGCACGTCTTCACGCCGCGCATCCTCGTGCCCGGCAAGGCGGACGTCGAGTCGGACAGTCTCCAGGTGCGCAAGTACTCGGGCGTGGCGGTCGCCGGCCCCGAGCAGGGCACCACGATTTCGTTCGGGTACGAGATTCAGGGATACATCGATTACGGCATTCCGGGCCTCTTCGTCCCGGTGCTCCTCTATGCCGTTTTCATGGGCGCGGCGTACCGGTTCTTCCTCCGCATGATCCGGCACCGGGAGCTCGGCGTCGCCATCGTGACGGTCATTTTCTGGATGTCGCTGTACGCGTACAACCGATCGTGGGCGAAGATGCTGGGGCTCTCGCTGACCCTCATGGTGTACTTGGGGGGCGTGACGCTGCTCATCGACCGCTATCTCGCCAGCGGCATGGACGCCACCGACGATCTCGTGGCCCGGCGCGCCGGGGCGCCGGCGACCGATACGCCTCTCTACTGATGACGAACGGTCTCGTCCTCGGCCTGAACGCCTATCACGGCGACGTGTCGGCCGCGATCGTACGGGACGGCCGGCTGATCGCCGCCGTGGAAGAGGAGCGCTTCCGCCGCATCAAGCACTGCGCCGGATTCCCGCATCGCGCGATCGCGGAGTGTCTGCGGATGGCGGGCGCGCAGGCGGCCGACGTCGATCTGTTCGCCGTGTCGCGCGATCCGCGGGCGCATCTGTGGCGCAAGGCGCTCTTCCTCCTGCGGTACCGCCCGGCCGGCACGGTCGCCGATCGGGCGCGCAATCTCTCGAAGATCGGCTCGTTGCCGGCGGCCATCGCGGCGTCGGTCGGGCTCGACGAGCGCATCGTCGGGCCGCGCACCCGCTTCGTCGAACATCATCCCGCGCACCTCGCGAGCGCGGCGTTCGTCAGCCCGTTCGAGGATGCCGCGGTGTGCGCGATCGACGGCTTCGGCGACTTCACCAGCACGTCGTGGGGCCGCGTCGCCGGCTCGCAGCTGCACGTCGACCGGCGCGTCTTCTTTCCTCATTCGCTGGGCCTGCTGTATCTCGCGGTGACGCAGTTTCTGGGCTTTCCGAAGTACGGCGACGAATTCAAGGTGATGGGCCTGGCGCCGTACGGCGAGCCGCGCTACGTCCGCGAGCTGACCAACCTGGTCCATCTGGCCGAGGTGGGGGAGTTCGCGCTGGACCTGTCGTACTTCCGCCACTGGTCCGACGGCGTGTCGATGACGTGGGAGGACGGCGAGCCGACGATCGGCACCGTGTTCACCCCGAAGCTCGAGGCGCTGATGGGTCCGGCACGGCGGCCCGAGGAGCCGCTCGACGCGCGCCACGAAGCGATCGCCGCGTCGCTGCAGGCGGTCTACGAGAACGCGGCCATGCACGTGCTCTCGCACGTGCAGCGCAGCAGCCGCGCGACGCGTCTCTGTCTGGCCGGCGGGTGCGCGATGAACAGCGTGGCGAACGGCAAGATTCGCGAGCGGACCGGCTTCCGGGAGGTGTTCATTCAACCGGCGGCGGGTGACAACGGCACTGCGCTCGGGGCCGCGTTCCACGCGTGGCACGATGGCGCCACGCGTCCCCGCGATTTCGTGATGGAGCACGGCTACTGGGGCCCCGAATTCGGCGACGCTGCCATTGTGGCCGCGATCGACGCCGATGGCGCGTCGATCGATCGCTCCGGGTGCACGCGACGCTCGTGGGCCGACCCCGACGCGCTGGACGCGTGGACCGCCGAGCAGATCGCCGCCGGCCGCGTCGTCGGATGGTTTCAAGGCCGGATGGAGTGGGGCGCGCGGGCGCTGGGCAACCGCAGCATCATCGCCGACCCGCGCCGCGCCGACATGCGCGACATCATCAACATGCGGATCAAGTTCCGCGAGCGTTTCCGCCCGTTCGCGCCGTCGGTTCTCGAGGAGGCGCTCGACGACTACTTCGTCGGAGGAGTCCCCGATCCGTTCATGCTGCAGGTGTATCCGGTCCGTCCGGACAAGCGCGCCGCGGTGCCGGCCATCACGCACGTCGACGGCTCCGGGCGGTTGCAGACCGTGAGCCAGCGATCGAATCCGCGCTACTGGAAGCTGATCAAGGCGTTCGAGCGCGTGAGCGGCGTGCCGATGCTGCTCAATACGTCGTTCAACGAGAACGAGCCGATCGTCCTGCGTCCCGAGGAAGCGCTCGACTGCTTCCTGCGCACGCACATGGACGTCATCGTGATGGGGCAGCACGTGCTGGAACGTGCGCCGGTCGCCGCGGCCGGGGACGTGCGGGTGATGTCATGACACTGGCCGACAAGCGGGTGCTCGTCACGGGCGGCGGCGGCTTTCTCGGCCGTCACGTCCGGCGCGAGCTGGAACGCCGCGGAGTGGCGCATCTGTTCGCGCCGCGCAAGGCGCAGTTCGATCTGACGCGCGAAGCCGACGTGCGCCGCGTCTACGAAGCCGCACGGCCTCAGGTCGTCATCCATCTGGCGGCCGTGGTCGGCGGCATCGGTGCCAACCGCGAGTCGCCGGGGCGGTTCTTCTACGAGAACGTGATGATGGGCGTCATGGTCATGGAGCACGCGCGGCTGGCCGGCGTCGAGAAGTTCGTCGGCATCGGCACGATCTGCGCGTATCCGAAGCTGGCGCCGATCCCGTTTCTCGAGCGCGATCTCTGGAACGGGTACCCGGAGGAGACCAACGCGCCGTACGGCATGGCGAAGAAGATGCTGCTCGTCCAGGGGCAGGCGTACCGCCAGCAGTACGGCTTCCGCGCCATCCACCTGCTGCCCGTCAATCTGTACGGGCCGCACGACAACTTCGATCCGGCCTCGTCCCACGTCATTCCCGCGTTGATACGCAAATCGGTCGAGGCGGTCGAGACCGGCGCGCGCGAGCTCGCCTGCTGGGGAACCGGGAACGCGACGCGCGAGTTCCTCTATGTCGAGGATTGCGCCGCCGCGATCGTGGACGCGACCGAGCGGTACGACGGCCCCGAGCCGGTCAACATCGGCGCCGGATTCGAGATCAGCATCCACGACCTCGCCGAGCTCATCGCCGAGCTGGTCGGCTTTCGCGGCAGCCTCGTCTTCGACCGTACGAAACCCGATGGCCAGCCGCGCCGCTCGCTGGACGTCAGCCGGGCGCGCGCGGCGTTCGGCTTCACCGCGTCGACCGATTTCCGCCAGGGTCTGAGCCGCACGATTGAGTGGTACCAGACCCATCGCGCCGGACAGGCGCTTCCCGCGTGAAGATCTGCTTCTTCAATCGATCGTATTGGCCCGACCAGGCCGCCACCGGGCAACTGCTGACCGAGCTGGCCGAAGATCTCGTCAGCCGGCACGGCTGCGAGGTGACCGTGGTGGCCGGCCGCGCCCTGCACGCGGCGGGGGATGAGCGCCGGCGGCTCGCCCCGGTCGATCGCCAAACGCATCAGGGCGTGACGATTCTTCGCGCAAACGGCACGCGGTTTCGTCCACGCCGCTTCGCCGGCCGTGCGGCGAATTACCTGACATACTTCGCGTCGGCGAGCCTCGCCGCCTTCAACGTCGGCCGCCCCGACATCGTCGTCTCGTTGACCGACCCGCCGATAGTCGGTCTGGCCGCGCGGTGGACCGCCCGGCGCGCGGGCGCGCGCTTCGTTTTTCTCTGCGAGGACATCTTCCCGGAAGTGGCCGCTCTCATCGAGGACTTTCACAACGACCGGGTGAACCGCACCCTCGATCGCGTCAACCGCTACCTGCTGCGGGAGGCCGACGCCGTCGTGGCGCTCGGCGATCGGATGCGCCGTCGGCTCGTGGAGGAAAAGGGCGCCGATCCCGCGCGCGTGTCGGTGATCCACAACTGGGCGGACTGCGAAGCGATTGTGCCGGGCCGGAAGGACAACATGTTCACGCGCGAACATGGCCTGGGCGACCGCTTCGTGCTGATGCACTCGGGCAACATCGGCATGTCACAGAATCTCGACGTGCTCATTGAAGCCGCGTCGCGGCTGAAGTCGAAGGATCGCCTGCTGATTGCCGTCGTGGGCGACGGCGCGAAGCGCGACGTTCTCGAAGATGCCGCGGCGCGCCGTGGCCTGACCAACATCCGGTTCTTTCCCTACCAGCCGAAGGCGCGGCTGCACGAATCGTTCGCGGCGGCCGACGCGTTCCTGGTGTCGCTCAAGAGCGGCATCGAAGGCTACATCGTGCCGAGCAAGGTCTACGGCATTCTCGCGGCCGGCCGGCCGTACATCGCCGCCGTGGACCCGAGCTCCGAGGTCGCGGCGATTGCGCGCGACTACGGCTGCGGCCTCCTGGCGACCCCCGGCGATCCGGACTCGCTCGCCGAGGCCATCATGGCGATGTACGACGATCCGGGTGCGACGCGCGCGATGGGCCAACGCGCCCGCGCCGCGGCGCTGCGGTTCGACCGCCGGGTCTCCGTCGCGGCGTACCACGATCTCTTCGTGCGCGTTGCCGGTCTCGCCCGCGCCGCATGATCAAGCGCCTCTTCGATCTCACGCTCTCCGCCGTCGGCCTGATCGCGTCGGCGCCGTTCTGGGCGCTGTTCGCGCTGGCGATCAAGATCGAGGACGGCGGCGCGGTCTTCTTTCCGCAGGCGCGCGTGGGCCTCGGCGGCCGCGTGTTCACCGCGCTGAAATTCCGATCGATGGTCCCCGATGCCGAGTCGTGCGGCGGTCCGGTGCAGGCCGGCGAGAACGATCCGCGCATCACGCGCGTCGGGCGGCTGCTGCGTGGAAGCGCAATGGACGAACTGCCGCAGCTGTGGAACATCCTGGTCGGCGACATGAGCTTTGTCGGACCGCGCCCGCTGGTTCCCGGCGAGGTCGAAGTCCGCGGCGACGGCCGATTGATTCCGCTGGCGGAGATTCCCGGCTATGAGGCCCGCCACGGCATCCGTCCGGGCCTCACCGGCCTGACGCAGGTCTACGCGCCGCGCGATCTGCCGCGGACGAGCAAGTTCCGCCTCGACCGTTTGTACCGGGAGCGCGCGGGCGTCTGTCTCGACCTGAAGTTGATTGCGTTGTCGTTCTGGATCACCGCTCGCGGCTCGTGGGAGTCGCGTGGGCCCAAGCTGTAACCCCAAAAAGAGGCGCTTATAATGGCGTCGCGCATGTCGCCCGCAGTCGTGGACGTCCTCGTCGTTGGCGGGGGGCCAGGGGGGCTCCATGCTGCCGAACGGTTGGCCCGCGACGGCGTCAGCGTGCTCGTCTGCGAAGAGCATTGTGATGTCGGCAGCCCCGTGCACTGCACGGGCGTGCTGGCGGCCGACAGCTTCCAGGATTTCGACCTGCCGCGCCACACCACGCTGAATGCGCTGACGACCGCGCGATTCGTGTCGCCCGCCGGTCTGACGGTCGACTACACCGCGCCGTCACCGCTGGCGACCGTGATCGATCGCGCCGGGTTCGATCGCGCGCTCGCCGCTCGCGCCGCGGCCGCCGGCGCCGCGCTGCGCATCGGCGCGCGCGTCTCGAGTCTCGAGCCGGGCCCCGGAGATGTCCGCGCGACCGTCGGCGACACGCGCGTGCACGCGCGTCTGGTCGTGCTGGCGTGCGGCGCGAGTTACGGTTTCCAGCGGCGTTTCGGTCTCGGGCTGCCGCAGAGCTACCTGCACACCGCCCAGCGCGAGCTGCCGGCGCGTCACCTCGGGGACGTCGAGCTGCATTTCGGCCGCGCGGTCGCGCCGGATGGATTTGCGTGGGTCGTGCCGGTCGCCCGTCCCGAAGGCACGTACGCACGCATCGGTGCCATGGCGTCGGAAGACGCGCCCGGCTGCTATTCGCGGATGCTCGCCCGCGTCGCCGACCGGTGGGGCGTGACCCGCGACGAGACGCCCCCGCGGCAGAAGGTGCTGCCGCTCGGCGAAATCTCGCGCACCTACGCCGATCGCCTCCTGGTCATCGGCGACGCCGCGGGCCTCGTCAAGCCGACGACCGGCGGCGGCATTCACTACAGCATCCTGAGCGGCGACCTGGCGGCCGACGTCGCGATCGACGCGCTCCGGCGCGATCGGCTCGACGCCGCGACGCTGTCGCGTTACGAGCGTAACTGGCGGCTGCAGCTCGCCGACGAGCTGGCCGCTCAGCACGCGCTCCGGCGCGTCGTCACGCGGCTCAGCGACGCCGAGGTCGACGGCCTGTTCGATCTGGCGCGGACCGACGGGATCATGCCGCTGGTCCGCAAGACCGCGCAGTTCAATCACCACCGGCATCTCATTCGCGCGCTGTTCCAGCATCCTCCCGCGCGCCGCATCCTGTTCCGGTCCCTCGTCGGGTGATGAGCCTTCTCCGTGCGTTCCTCCGGCGGCCGATGGCCGATCGCGTGCTGGTCGTCCACGCGATGGTTCTGCACCTCGCGGTTGCCGCGCTCGTGCGAGTGATGTCGCCCCGCCGCGTGATGGCGTGGCTGACGGCCCGGGACGTCCTGCCATTCCAGCGGCCGGTTCGCGAGGTTCAAGCCCTTCGCGACGAGTCGGCGCGGGTGGTCTGGGCCGTGCGGACCGCGACGCATCTCATGCCGGCAGGAAAGACCTGCCTGACCGAGGCGCTGACCGCGCGGTGCCTGCTCCGCCAGCGCGGTGCCGACGCGGCGCTTCGGATCGGCGTGGCCCTTGCCACGGATGCAGGAGCGAGGCTCGCGGCGCATGCGTGGCTCGAACATGCGGGCCGGATTATCATGGGCGGCGAGACGGCCGATCGCTACGAGCCGCTGCCGCTTGCCAGGAGGCACCGATGATGCTGTCGCTCGACGCGACGGTACGCGTTCCCGATGACATCGTGTTTCGCGAGTTGGACGGCGAAGCCGTCGTGCTGAACCTCGAAAGCGGAATGTACTTCGGGCTGGATGAGGTCGGGACGCGCATCTGGCAGCTCGTCGACGAACATCGATCGCTCCGGCGGGCCCTCGAGGCGCTGGTCGCCGAGTTCGATGCCCCTTCTTCGCAACTCGAACGGGATCTGCTGCAATTCATCGACCTGCTCTCCGCCAAAGGCCTTGTCGCCACGTCTGACCGTCTTTGAGTACCGCTGAAGTGCTCGCGGCGGCGATGAGCGGTCGCCCGCTCACGCATTTCGACCTCTCCGACCCGGTCGATCCTGTCAATCCTGTCGACCTTGTCGAGGAGGCCCGGCGGGACGACCTGCTCCCGCTGATCGCCAGGGGCTTGAGGCGGACCGGGGACGCGTCCTGGACCGAGAGCCTCCGACGCGAGGCGCACGATGTCGCCGGCCGGCAAGCGGCGCTCGAGCACTTCCAGCGCCTCGAGCTCGTCCGGCTGCTCGACGGACTGGCAGCCGCGGGCGTGCGCCCGCTGCTCATGAAGGGCGCGGCCCTCGCCTACACGATCTACCCCGACTCCTCTCTGCGGCCGCACAACGACGTCGATCTGTTCGTTTGCGACGACCATCGCCATCGGGCCAGCCGTGCGCTGCCCGGCCTCGGGTATACGGAAGGGTGCCAGGGCGGCGGCGACCTGTCCTTTTCACAGGCGCACTACGGTTTCCTCGACCGCTACGGTGTCCGTCACACGTGCGATCTGCACTGGCGGATCGCCAACCCGCTGGTGTTCAGGAACATGGTGACGTTCGAAGAGTGCGAGGCCGCCGCGATCGCGATTCCCGGACTGTCGCCGCACGCGCGCACGTTTGGCCCCCACCACTCGATGTTCATCTCGTGCGTGCATCGCGTCGCGCATCACCTCGACCGCGACATGCTGCTGTGGATTTACGACATCCACCTGCTGGTGAGCGCCGCCGCGGACGACGACCTCGAGCGGTTCCGGGAGCTCGCGACGCGCGCGCGCGCCGGCGCGGTGTGTGCGAGGGGGCTCGATGCGGCGGTCCGGTACTTCCAGACGCCGGTGCCGGCCTCGCTCCTGTCGTCGCTCGGCGGCGGAGCGGCGCGTGGTGAGCCCTCCTCGGCATTCCTGACGGGTGGCCTGCGCCTCGTCGATCTCCTGCGGGAAGATCTGGCCGCGCTGCCGGGTTGGCGATCGAGGCTCTCGTTGATCGGCGAGCATCTGTTCCCCAAAGTCGGCTACATGCGCGACGCCTACGCCCCCGGCTCCCGCTGGCCGCTCCCTTTTCTGTACGTGTCGCGCATCCTGCGCGGGACGCCGAAATGGTTCCGGCGTTCGTAAGCCCCCCGCCCTCCAGCCCCCGCCAGAATCGGCGCGAATCGCCAACCCCCCTCGAACAACGCGAGATCCCACGACCCGGCAGCGCGTCGCCCGGTGACCGCGGGCTGAAGGCGCGCCATCCTGTCACCGATGCCCTGGCCGGAGCTCGGCCGCCATGAGCGGCTGGCGCTCGAGCTGACGGCCGGCCTCGGCCTGACGGCGCTGCTGCTGTCGATCGCCCTCGTCGCCGGATGGTTTGCCGCGGCGACGCCGGGCCTGATCGCCATCGCGATCGGCGGTGCAGGGCTCTTGCCCCGCCCGCGACACCGTGCCGCCGTCCCTCCCGCTGCGGAGCCTCCCTGGACGGCTCGTATCACCGCGCTCATCTTCATCTGCGCCGCCGTCGCGTGCGCCGGCGCGCTCGCGCCGGTCACCGACCACGACGCGTTGTCCTATGTGCTGCCGATTGCGCGTCATATCGCGGATGCGGGCGCGCTGCGCGTCTGGAGCGATCAGGCGCCGTCGATGTGGCCGCAGGGGAATCAGGTCCTGCTGGCGTTCGTGATGAAGATGGGCGGCGATCGGCTGGGCGCCCTGAGCGCGATCGAGTGGCTGGTCGCGGTCGGCGCGATCAGTGCGCTGGCCCGCCGCGTCTCGGAGCGGCCGGAGCATGTGCCGGTCGCGATCGCGCTCGCCATTGCCGCGCCCGTTGCCGCGTTCCAGGTGGCGGCCGCGAAGGAGGACATGCTTCTGCTCGCGGCCACCGCTGCCGCGCTGTTCTGCCTCGCCGGCCCGCGGACGGCGGGTGAGGCCGCGGCAGCCGGGCTCTTCGCGGGCATCGCCGCAGGCGTCAAGTATCCGGGACTCGGGGTCGCGCTGGCCGTCCTGGCGTGGATCGCGCTGGCCGACCGCGGTCAGCGCAGCCGGCACGCGGTGATCGCGGCGCGAAGGGCACGCCGCTCGACGGCGGCGTCGTTCGCGAGCTGATGGACAACTACGGCGGCGGGCGTGGCGCCTTGAATTTTTTCATCACGCCAATCCGGATCGTCATAGCCTCGGAGATGTACGGCGGGCGGGCCCTGATCTACAACCCGTTGACCTACGCCGGGCTTGCCGGTCTGGGCTTCGCGTCCGCCCGCCGCCGCAGCGGGCCGTTGTTCTTCACGGCTGCCGTGCTCTACAGCGGGTGGTATCTGACGGTACAGAACGCGCGTCTGCTGCTGCCGGCGGCGATGCTCCTGGCGCCGGCGGCGGCCGATCGGCTGGTACCGATGATGCGACGTTCGCATCTGGTCGGGGTTGCCGCGACCCTGGCGCTCGCCGTTCCGATGCTGCTCGCGCCGGTCGTCGGCCTCGTCCGCGCCGGTCGATACGTCTCGAATCCATCGACGTACCTCGATCGCGAGACCGAGCATCACGCGGACATCCGCTGGGCGAACACGCACCTCGACCCCGCGCGCGCTCGTCTCGCGTCAGTGTTTGGCGACGTCGCGTACTTCACGATTCCCGCGATCGGCGTGGAACCGCTGCACCAGTTCGAGCTCGCCGCGGCCGACCTGACGCCGCACGACCGGTTTCTCGCGGCGTGCCGGCGTCAGCGCATCACGCACCTGTTCGCCGCGCAGGGCGAATTCGACGACGTCGGGTCGCAGCTGCGCGTCGTGTACGAAAACCCGGCATCGCGGCTCGGCGATGTCCATTTCTTCCGGCCGGCCCCGTCGGAGGCGACCGTCATCTTCGAAATCCACTAGGAGCGTGTCCGAGAAATGTGAACGCGCTCCTACTAGGAGCCCGAGAGGCATTACTCAGACCGGCTCCTAGTAGGGCGTGAAGACGACGGCCGCGCCCGTGGCGGGGTTCGTGTATTCGATGACGACACCGCCGGCGTCCGTCGCGAGCCGCATCAGCACGAGGCCGGGCAGCGTGACCTTCGACGGGTTCTTCGCATCGCTATGGATCGTCGTCAGACCCTTCGTCGCATCGTAGCTGGCTTTGACGTGCGTGCGTGACTGGCCCCGGCCGATCGTCATGTTCTGCTCGAGCGTCTTCAAGCTGCCATCCTTGTTGGTGGACCAGTCGAATTTTTTCGTGGTGCCCGAAGGGACTGTCCCCGGTTTGGAATCGCACTTGAGCGGACACCCCGTCGTGTACAGAAAGCCCACGACGCCGACGTGCACTTCATTGCCGTCCGCACGCACTTTTTCCGTCAGCAGCTCGATGTTGCCCGCGGCGTCCGTAATCGTATAGACGCGCAGCTCGGCTGGCGAATTGTCGGGCACGCGATCGTCCTCGTCGTTGTCTTCGTCGTCGTCGCGAGTCCACCAGGCGGGAGCGGACGCGGGCGTGACGGGCGTTGACGGCACGCCCGAGAGGTTATCGCGCGCGTAGACGAGGTTGGTCTTCGTGATTGGATCGAACTGGTTGTAGCTTTCCGGGGGCGTCACATCGACCATGATGGGCGCCACGAGCACCTGGGCATCAACGGTCCCGCAGTTGTCGGCGACGTCGCACGCCGCCGCGATCACATGGGTCTTGACCTCGGCCGTGATGGTCGTTGGCGGAGCGCCGGGACATGCGCCTGCCGGGCACGGAGAAACGACCCGGACCTGCAGCGGCTGGCAGCCGCCTGGCGGGCACGTCATCGTCCCCACGCTCTTGAGCCCCGACGCCTGGCACGCCCCGCGCGGGCACGCCGCCGGCGGCAGGTCCTCGATCCTCCACGACACGACGACCGGCAGGCTGTTGTTCCATCCGTTGGCGTTCGCCTTCGGCGTCCGCGTCGGAATGAGCGTCGGCGGCAACCGGTCGATCCGGATGACTTTGTCGGAGGTCGTCGTGTTGCCCGCCGCGTCGGTGACGACGAGCCGGAGCGGGTCGAACACCGCATCGGGATCGTCGAGGTAGAACGATGTCGGTGTGGCCAGCGCGATGGACGGGGCAATGCTGGCGATGCTGGTCAGCGTGTCATCCGCCGTGAAGGACGCCGCGACCGGGCTGTTGTTCCACCCGGCCGCATTCGGCGCCGGCGAAACGTTCCACCAGACGTTCGGACGCGTGTTGTCGATCACCAGCGTCGCAACATGAGGCGCTTCGGCGTTCGGCTTCGGCGTTGCGGCATCTTCAGACCAGAACACCAGCGTCACCTCGCCGCTTGGCAGCGTAAATGGCTGCGACGGCGTGAAGGTGGCCGGGTGGCCGATCACCTGCGGGCTGCAATCGTGGGGCCCTCCGAGCGTGGACGCGAGGACGTACGAGCAATGGATGGCGCCAAGCCCGGCGGGTCCGCCATCGGTTGCGCTGAGCTGGACCGTGACCGTGCCCTTGTAAATCTGCTTCACCGCATCGGTCGGAGCCGGCGAGATCGAGGCGGTCGTGACGGGCGGCAGCGTGTCGCTGGCGATCGTGATCGTGGCGCGAATCGGCGTTGACGCGCTGGCGCCGCCACCGGCGATCGGCGCCGAAACCTGGAACGTCGCAGTGCCCGTCACGCTGCCGGCCACGTAGGTCACGTCCCACGTCCTGGTATCGGTCGGAAGCCCCGCGGCGTCGATCGTTCCCCGGCCATCGAGCTGCATCGACGCCGGGCCTGCCTTGACGGTCACGGGTACGCTGGACGGCAGAACCGTCACGACTGGCGACGCCTGAATCGGCGCCGCGGAGCAGTTGCGGAGCACCACGTGCAATGTGATGTCCCTGCCACTCTGAACCACGCTCGAATCCACCGTGACGCGCTCGAGGACCAGCGTGCCGGCCGGACCACAGCCGATCGCGACCGTCGGGGCGATGATGACGGGTGCCACGACGCGCTCGTTGTCCTTACCGCTTCGGTCCGCATAATGCGTGGTTCCGGTCGCGCCCACCTGAAGGTTCAACGCTCCCGTGCTTTTCGGCGTGAGTGAGGCCGCGAACTCCAACTGGCCGCCTGCGGCGAGCGTGCCGCCAGGGGGCGGTGTGAGCGTGTATGACGAGATCAGCCCCTCATAGCCGTCGAGTGTCGGCACCACGCCGGTGAGCGGCAGAAAGCCGTTGTTCGTGACGGTGATTCGCGCCGTGATGGGCAGCGGATCGCCGAGCGCCGCCGTCGCGGAAATGGACGTCATTGCCACCGACAGGCTCGCGTGCTGGAACACCTGCACGCGGCCCGCGTACGAATCGGCGAAGGCCATCTGGCCGGCCGGATCGTGCTCGAGGTCCAGCGCGTTCAACGGATCGTCGGGCTGGTCGATCGTGAAGCCAAGGGAATCGGCAAGCTCACCCGTCCCGACGCCGCCGACTTTGTTGATGGTGAACTGAAACGCGTACGCGGCGCCCGATTTTGCGAACACATGAACGGAGCTCGATACGGAGTCGAGGATGAACAGCCGGTGCGCGCGATCGAACGCGACGTCGCCCTGTTGAGTGTAGCCGGTGTTGCGTCCGAATACGTCCGGGCCGCCAGGGCCCGCCGTCGTGATCGCGGCTGACGCCGTGGTGCCCGCGTTGAACGGCGCCAGCGTGTTGTTCGTGAACGGATAGGTGTAGACCATCACCCGATGTTTTCCGGAGTCGGCCACGGCGAGGTCGCCGGTGGTTTGATCGATGCCGAGGCCCGACGGAAACACCAGGCCCTCGGGGTCGGCGGCAGTGTCTCCTCTGTGGCCGAACGCGACGAACTGTTTGAAATTGCGCACGGTCGGCTCGAACCGAAAGCCCTTGATTTGGTTGTTCCACTGATCGAGAACGAAAACCTCGCCGGTCTTCTTGTTCACGACGATGTCCCAGGGCAGTGCGAAATGATCCGGTTGGGGAAGGGAGGGCTGCTCGAACAGCACGTCAATCGGGTTGCCCGACGGGTCGAGGATGGGGTTGCCGTCGGCGTCCTCGGGGTCAATCTCGACCACGGTTCCGGCGAAGGTTCCGAATGCGTACGCCAGTTGCAGCGTGCCGTCCGCGTTGACGTTGTCCGCGCTGTTGAAGACCAGCACTCGATAGTTGAACGTGTCGGCGAGATAGATGCGATCCGTCGCATCCACCGCGACACCTTGCGGTGTCGCGAGACACGCCAGACCGCGCGGCGGCGCTCCCGGCGCCAGCTCGCAGCCCAACCGATTGTTGATCATGGTCGGAATGATGCCGTAAGCGACTGCACCGTCCGCGGGCGGCGCATAGTCGTAGACCCTGATCGGATCTCCAACCGTCCCGTACGATGCGACAAGCACGCAGTTGCGGTGTCCGGCGTCGCATTGTCGGACTTCAACCGTGTTCTGCCCGGGATTCGCGACAATGACGCGGCCCTTTGAGTCGATCGCGACCGCGTGGGGATAGGGCGAATTGGCGGCTGGCTGACCGACGTCGAGCGTGAACTGCGGCGCGTAGACAGGCGCTTGGGCCCACACGGGTGCGGCGAGCGCCAGCAGGGGGACGAGCGCTGCGGCGCGGGCGAAGATGGACCGAAAGGGCATGTTTTTTTATTCCCTCAGGGAGCTGGACATCACAACTCGACCACATAATACGTCAATAGACGTTTAGTATACGTCATAAACAGACTTTTGTGAACTATATACGACTCAGTAAATAATGAGGGTCCTGGCCGAATTCGCATGTCCTTCCGCGCGAAGCGCGGCTAACAGGAGCCCATGAGGCATACCGAGCCGGGCTCCTAGGCGGGATCTGGCCTGATGAACGACGCGCGGGCTGGATGCGTCTTGAACCACCCCGCGTACGCGGTCTTGGCGGCTCCCGGCAGCACGTCGGTCACGCGGTGCTCGATTTGCGCCGAGATCCGGAACACGATGGCGTCACCGAACCCGGTGTTGGCGACTTCGTGAAGGATTTCTCCGGACTGCTTGTCCCGAATCTGGAGCACTCCGCCGCGATACCCATTCGTGCTCAGGTTGAGGCTCAGGGCGACCATCCGGCCGTCTCCGTCGTCGTCGTGCCAGCTGTCGCTGTGGGCGAGCTCGGACATCATCCGGTACGCGCTGCCGATGAAGCAGCCGATAGGACCGCATCCGCTCAGACGACGGATGAATTCGAACAGTGACGCGTCGTTGAAGAGGAACAGCAACGCGCCGCGGATGGGGGGATCGGAAACCCGCAAGTCAGTGGCCGGCGGCTCGATGTGGTGCACGCGCGGGACGAACGTGGCGGACTCGATGGCTCCAGCCACCCAGCCGAGAATCGCCGGTTCGAGAAACTGCTTCAGCCTGACGCAATGCACGCGAGCGAAGGTAGCGGCCAGCTCGCTCAGCTCCTCTGGTCGCGAGACAATCAGACCGTTCCGGGTCAACTGAATCATCAGCGGCGTCTCGATGATCGTATATCTTCGAGGACCGCGCCTCTGACCTCGGATAACGCCGAGAAGTCGAAGGGGATCTGCAATCGTGCGAGCGGCACGGCGTGCGCGACGCGGGCCAACTGGTCGCACTCATGTCGCAGGGCGATCGGGTCGCGCGGATCGAGCCGGAATCTGAACTTCATGAGCTCGATATACGATTGGCGGCGGGACATCGGCACGATTCGCGGCGACGCCGACCCGCGTCCGCGCTCCAGCAGGTACAGGCGGTCGAGAGGCAGCGGCCGGCGCCGAAACCGCACGCCCGCTTCGTTGTCGCCGCCGATCCGAAGCTTCGACATGTCGCCTGTTGCTCGGGCCGGGCAGACCGGGGCGCCGAGCCGATCGATCGTCTTCCGCCAGAGCCGAAGCGACGGGTACGTCGGCACGGCCACGACACCTGTCCGTGACAGGTCGAGGATGAGGCAATCGTCGGTCACGATGGCGGCACCGCGCAGTCCGAACGCGGCGGCCAGTGTCGACTTGCCGCGACCCGCGCGACCCAGGAACCCCACCGCGGCACCGTCGATGGCGACGGCGGAAGCGTGCACGCCGAATTGCCGCTCGCCGGACGTGATCGCCGGCAGCACTTGATCGAGAAGCAGGTGGCGGATCGTGTGGGGTCTCGTCGTTCGGGCAGCTTCACACCGTATCGTGCGGCAATCGGCCGACACGATGAAATCGGCGAGCCGCTCGAATCGCAGGACGCGCTCATCGCCGATTCGCGCAATCGAGAGCCAGCGCGCCCCGTTCGGGAGCACCCACCGATGCGACCACGGTCCCGTCCGGTGGGATTGTCCCGTCGCGCGGCACTCGAAGCGCACATCGATCATGGCCGAATCGCATCGCTGGAGCTCGGGCAGCGGCGTTCGGCTCTGGATCACGAGCGACGACCAGCGGTAGCGTGCGATGCTCATGCGCCGTCGCGCGCGACGACTTCGGCCACGAAGGTCTGAGCGAGATCCAACGACGCGAAGAGATCCGGATGACGCTCGTACGCGGCTCGTTCGATTTCGGCCACTGCTCGCACGCCGTCACAGAGATCGAGGACGGTCTGGCGGGCTTTTCCGCGCTCGGTCAGCCGAGGCACGAATCGAGGGCGTGTCCGCGCGAGAAACTCACGGGGCAGCAGCATACCGTTCATCGTGGACCGGACCAGACGGTGCTCTCCGTTTCGGACATCGACAGTCCACCGGACGAGACGCTCGGCCGGCCGGATCTGCATGCTCACGGTCACAGGATCACCTTTCCTGACCGTCATCGGCGAACCCAGCGGCAACGCCAGGTGCTGCCGCGTGATCTGGTCCGGCGCCCCGGGTGCGTTGGTCATCGTCACGCCAGCCGCCAGCTCGGCGACGAACCAGCCGCCGATCGCGTCCAGCGCTCCAGAACGAAAGGCGGTCAGATCCGCCTTCACGCTGAAGGCGGCGGTGCCGGCTGATCGGACGTCGATGACGGCGCCGTTCACGCCATCGCTCAGCAGGTCCGAGTCTGAGAGCGTCAGAGGGTACGCGGTGTTCGCGGCGATCTCAGTGCCCGGTGACAGGTCGAACCCGGCCGCCTGCCCCGACCAGAAGGCAATCCGATCCCTGACGTCCTCCGATTCGACCAGGCCGACCATCAAATGGACCCGTTCGGGCATCATCCGTCCGCACGGATTGAGCAGCCGCCTGCGCGCGTCGCTGTAGAGCTCGAGCAGACCAGCCTCGAAGCAGAAGTAACCGATCTGATCCGCGACCAACACGTCCGCCCGTTCCGGCAGCTCGACATCCGCCGAGTGCCCCATGACGAAGGTCATGCGATCGGCGCATCCATTCGCACGGGCCAGCGCGCGCGCGACGTCGATGATGCCGCCATCGTCGATGCTGTACACGCGCGAGGCGCCGGCGCGGCAGGCCATCAGCCCGAGGATCCCGGTCCCCGACGCGAGGTCGACGACGACATCGCCGGGCCGGACGACCGTCAAGACGGCCCGTTGGAGGGCGGCGAGGCGTGCCCGATCGGACAGCAGGTGCCGATGCTCATCCAGCCCGCGCGACACGATTCGACTCTTCCCGCAAGTGGGGGGCAGCAGCCTGTTACGGCTTCATATGGCTCGCGCTCGACTTGCCGTCCGCGCCAGAGCCGGAGGTGGCCTGGGTCAGCTTGGCGACGCTGCCGTATTCGATCAATTCCGGCGCACGATAGGACTTCTTGATCGCGCGGGCGTGCTCGCGTCCCTCTTGTTCCCGGTCCGTCGATCCCTTACGGTGTGATTCCATGTCAAGCCTCCTCATCGGGTCGCCCGGCCTTGCAGAGCGGGTCGCGACGCGTTCGACGGCCGGGCGCCCTCGCCGAACAACGCACGCCACGTACACTCGGCGCAGAACAGCAGCCACAGCTGGCTGGCCTGTATCTCATAATGGAGATCGTTCCGCGAGAACATGTCGCACATCGAGCGAAACATCGGCTCGATCTCGGTGGCGTCCACGACTCCGGCGGCGGCGAGTTGAAGGCCATCAAACGCTCCAGCTTCGTGCAGCTGCCGGATCTCCACGAACTGCGCCTCGCTCCCGTTGCCTTTGTCGTCGCGCCCGAGCACCACCGGGGGCATCAGGTCGTGCATGCCGTTCCGAATCACGCGTTTCGCCCGCCCCTTCGACCACCGCTGCTCCTCGGGGAGAGCGACAGCAAACTCCGCGAGCGCGCGGTCTTGAAACGGCGCGCTCATTTCCATCCCGAACGCGGCCGCCAGACGCACGTCTTCGTGCCAGCTGTGCGCGCCATGCTCGCACGTGGCGTCGCGGTAGACGGCGCCTGCCGCGAAGGTCGAAAACCGGCCGTCGTAATTGGGTTCGGTGATGCGCTCGACGAGGTTCACGGACCGGGCGAAGTCGCGCCGGAAGAGGCGCGGCACGACGTCCCGCGCGGGCAGGACGCGTTTGATGGCCCGCCTCAGCGCGAATGGACAGGCCGCCCAGACTGGTCCTTTCGCGACCGCGAGCAACCCGTGTATCGAGCCGCAGTGCGAGGCATGCTCGCGCAGCCTCCGGACCGCGGCGATCAGGCGGCCCTGTCGGAGGAGATCGGCTGCATGATAGGCCGTGCCCCTGAACCATTCGTCGCCCCCCGTGCCATCGAGCACGAGCCCGCATCCGTCCGCCGCCACGGTTTCGTAGAAACCCACATCGACCGCGCCGACGCCGCCAGGCGCCACATCGCGAAGCAGGAGCGGCGCGCGAAGATAATTGTCGGCACGCCCGACATAGGGAATCGTCACGAGCGGAACGCCATGCGTATCGGCCACGAGGCGGGCGTAATGGTCCTCGTCGGCCTCAGGAAGCCCC
>QHWJ01000006.1 GCA_003222535.1 Acidobacteriota bacterium
GGGACCGGCGTCGAACGCAGCGAGGCGGTCCAGTTGTGCGGCAAGCTGTTCAAGCTGTGGCATGCGGCCAACGGTCGCAAGCCGCATGCCGACCGGATTATCGCTTTTTGGTTTCCAGCTCTTCGTCGATCACGCGTTTGAAGGCGTCGAACGGCTGTGCGCCACTTAACATACGCCCGTTGACGAAAAAAGCCGGGGTGCCGTTGACGCCCGCTTCTTCGCCCGCGTGCATGTCGGCATCGACCTGCGACTTGTACTTGTGCGTGTCGACGCACGCATTGAACCTGGTCGTGTCGAGGCCGAGCTCAGCGGCGCGCTGCTTCAAATCCGGATCCGCGAGTTTCGACGGATTCGCGAAGAGCGCGTCGTGATACTGCCAGAACTTGCCTTGCTCTGCGGCGCACTGCGACGCTTCGGCGGCCGGACGCGCGTTGGGATGATTGCCTAGCGGGAAGTGGCGATACACGAAGCGAACGCGATCGCCGTAGGTGTTGAGCACCTGCGTCACCGTCGGATTCGCGCGCTGGCAGTACGGACACTGGAAATCCGAGAACTCGATGATTTCGATCGGCGCGTTCGCCGGTCCCTTCGCGGCGCCGTTCGCGGCCGCGACGGTCTGACGCGGCGCTTCGAGCAGGACGCGCACCGGAGTCTTGCTTTTCAGCGTGTCGAGATACTGT
This sequence comes from Acidobacteriota bacterium, assembly GCA_003222535.1. Classification (GTDB taxonomy): domain Bacteria; phylum Acidobacteriota; class Vicinamibacteria; order Vicinamibacterales; family CAVVIG01; genus QHWJ01. The sequence goes on from QHWJ01000006.1 coordinate 681, forward strand.
TCCTTCGCGAGCTGCATGCGCTCCTGCGTCAGGTACGCGCGAATCGGCTGGCGCACCTGATCGAGCGGCGCGCCCTGAATGCGTCCCTGGTTGGCTTGGTACCACTGCGCGATCTCGGCGTCGTTCACCGGCGAGATCTTCGCCGTGATTTCTTTCTCGATGAGCGCCGGCCGATCGAGGCCGCGCGACTTCGCTTCCTGATCGAGCAGCGCGTTCGCGATCAAATCGTCGACGGCCGCGCGTCGCGCTTCATAGAGCGCCTGCGACAATTTCATGCTGCCGAAGCTGGCCGTCGACTGCTGCAGCGCCTTGTCGTCGACGTCGGCCAGCATGATCGACGTCGATCCCACCGTCGCCACGACATCGGACGGCGCCAGGCGTTTTGCCGGCTGCGCCGAAGTGGAAGAGCACGCAGTGACGAACAGCAGAACTGCGATCAGAGAGCGAGATGATGACATGCCCACAGTATAGGCCCACGAAACCCACGAAACCACGAAAGCACGAAACCGTTTGGTACGTCTTTCGTGGTTTCGTGGCTTCGTGTTTTCGTGGGTGGCGAGGCGCTACTGGCCGAGCCTCTGCGGCATATCGGCGACGACGTACGCCATCACCGCGACAGCGGCGGCGCACTTCGCCATCTCAACTGCATCGATCTTGTCGATCGTGTCGGCCGGCGTGTGGTGAATGAGGAAGTACTTCGAGCCGTCGACGTCGAGCGACATGGCCGGAATGTGCGCTTCGGTCACGCTCGGCCCGATGTCGGCGCCGCCGCCGCCAGGATTGATTTGATCCGCCGCGATGCCGACCAGGAGCGTCGCAATCGCCTTGACGGCCTGGCGCCCGAGCTCGTTGCCCGTGAAACCGAAGCCGAGTGGCCGGAACACTCCGCCGTCAGACTCGAGCATCATCACGTGCCGGCCGAGCTCGGCGCGATGCTGATCGCGGTACGCGAGGCCGCCACGCCCGCCGTTCTCTTCGTTGGTCCACAGCACGACGCGCACGGTCCGGCGCGGCCGCAGGTTCAGCTTCTTCATGATCCGCAGCGCCTCCCACGTCACCACGCACCCGCCGCCATCGTCGGTGGCGCCCGCGCCGACGTCCCACGAATCGAGGTGGCCGCTGACCACGACGATCTCGCCGGGCCGGTCGCGTCCGCGAATCTCGCCGACGACGTTTGCGGACTCGACGTCGGGCTCGAAGTGCGCGTCCATCTTCAGGCGGACGACGATCCGGCTGCCACGGTCGGCCATGCGCTGCAGCCGATCGGCGTCTTCCGTGGTGATCGCCGCCGCCGGAATCTTCGGTGCGTCGGTGGAATACTGCAGCGCGCCGGTGTGCGGCGTGCGCAGGCCGCCCGGCCCGACGGCGCGCACCAGCATGCCGATGGCGCCGTGGCGCGCGGCGCGCGACGGACCGGCGGAGCGGAACCGCACGGTCTCGCCGTAGTTCGTGAAGTGCGCGTTGAAGAACACGATGCGCCCGCGAGCGGCCGCTGCCTTCGCATCGAGCTCCTCGAAACTGCGAACGACGAGGATCTCGCCTTGAACGCCGTCACCGCCTGCGGACGAAGTCCCGACGCTGTCGCCGAGGCCGAGCATCACCAACGGGTGCCGCGCCGGCTCGAGGATCTCCGCGCTCTCGCTGCCGCGCACCCATTTCGGCACCATCACGCGTTCGGTGTGCACGTTCTCCAGACCGTCACGCGTCATTTCGGCGACGGCCCATTGGACGGCGCGATCGAGCGCCGGCGTGCCGCTGAGGCGGTTCCCGATCGAATCGGTCAATATCGACAAACGATCCCAGGCGAACGTGCTCCCGACCGCTTCGCCAATCAGGCGTGCGGCAGGTTCGCGGTACGAGTCGAGCCAGGACGGCCGGCTCACGGACGTCGAGGGGTGTGACGCCTGTGCGCGCACATGTGCGGCAGGAGCCGTAACGGCCAACGTCAGAAACGATACAGCCAGGCGAAATCCGACACGACGTCGCATGCGTTCGACCTCCAGAGTCGTTCAGGGTACCTCAAGCACGCTCGCTTGGGCTGGTTCCGTGTGGTCTGTGACTTGCACGGGAGCCGAACGCGCCGCACGGGGCGGCCAAAACGGGCCGGGGTTTGGAGTGTCCGGCAAGCCGGCGGCGGCAGGTTGAGACGGTGAATGCAAATGAAAGTGCGAGCCGCTCTTCTCGGAATCCTGATGCTGACCACCACGCCGCCGACGGGCGCGCGCGACCGCATCGCGATAATCGTCTCACCGACCGTGGCGTTCGCGCCGGCGAATCTCAGCGTGCGCACGACGATCGACGTCGATCCGGAGAACCGCGCCGTCACCATCGTGGCCGAGTCGGACGATTTCTACCGCAGCAGCGAGATCCCGCTCGACGGCGACAAGGCGCCGCGGACGACGACGTTTGAGTTCCGCAGCCTGCCGCCGGGCATCTACGAGGTACGTGCGAGGCTCACTGGCGCCGGCGGCGAGGAGCGCGGCTCCGTCCGCCGATCCGTCAACGTCATCTCCAGCGCGGGCGGACGATGAGGGTTTAACGGCCGGCCGTCCCTTCCCAAATGACGCCGGCTGCCATGAGACGCTGACGCTGGGCTGAAGAGCCTGAGACTCGATTTTTTCACAGGCTCTGAAGCCTTCGCGCTCCGGTCGTGCCCAACTCTTGCGCCATGATCTCACGCGCGACGATTGAGGCGGCGCCCGCGACCAGCACGTCGCCGACAATCACCATATTTCAGGCGAGCGGAGCCGGCCGGCTGGGGCGCCCTGGCTCGAATGGTTTCTGTCCCAAGAGAACGCGCGAGGGCCTGAGGCGGTTGACACGAGCCAGTCGTGGTAATGTAGCGGCGTTTTCGTGAGCGTCCGGTCAGGTTGCGCGAGCACCGCTCGCGCCTTCCAGAAGAGTTGCACATGAGAGCTACCCCCCTGCTTCTCGCCTTTGTATTCACTTCAGTTCAAGCGTTCGCTCAAGAGCAGCCGTCGATCAATAAATCCATCGCTCACGCCGCAATGGCCGCCGCCGAGCAGCAGTCATCCACCACGCACGGCCGGACGCTGTTGTGGTCCGGGCTCGCGCTCGGCGTCGCCGGTGCGACGACGGCCGTGCTCGGGCTCACGGCGTTCAGAGTCGAAGACACCAGCTCCGGCAACGCGCCGAACGGCGCGTACCAGGCGTGTGTGGCGCAGAAAGCCGACCCGATCTACGCAACGAACCAGTGCGACGCGTTGAAGGGGAAGAACCTCGGGCTCCTCTGGGGTGGCGTCGCCGTTGGAGCGGTGGGTGCCGCGCTGCTGCTCCGCGGCATCGAGACGCGGGCGGAGATCGGGGCCGGCACCGTACGGCTGGTGAAGCGCATCCGGTTTTGACGTTTGCAAGAAGTGACTGCGGAACGGAGGATGGCATGGGTATCCGCGGGCGTGTGGTGTTCGCTCTTGCGCTGCTCCTCGTCCCGGGCGCTTCACTGGCCCAGCGCGCGACGACCGGCACGGTGACGGGGAAGGTCATCGACGCCAGCGGCGCGGTCCTCCCGGGCGTGGCGATTTCGTTGCAGAGCCCGGAAGCGCTGGGTCAATTCAGCGCGGTCACCGATGCCCAGGGCCTGTACCGCGTCACGAACCTGGCGCCCGCGACTTACCAGGTACGCGCGGAGCTGTCCGGTTTCCAAACGGTCATCCGCACGGCGACCGTCCGTCTGAACGCGGTCACCGAAGTGGCGTTCACGCTCGCGGTCGGGTCGGTCTCGGAAACCGTCACCGTCACCGCCGAATCACCCATCGTCGATCCCGAGCGCGCGGGACTCTCGGTCAACATCAACAATCAGGCGCTGACGACCGTGCCGGTGACGACGAGCCGCCGGTTCCAGGATGCGTGGCTCGTCGTGCCCGGCGTCAACGTCAACCCGGCGACACAGGAGCTGACCGGATCCGAGCGCCGCACGAGCCTCGACGGCGCGGACGTCACGGATCCGTTCGGCGGCGACATCTTCGCGGTCAATCTGAACTACGACGCGATTCAGGACGTGGAGATCAAGGCGCTCGGCGCGGAAGCGTCCGACGGCTCCAGCATGGTCGGCCAGTACATGAACATCGTCACCAAGAGCGGCGGCAATACGTTCCATGGGTCGGCGGCGCTCTTCATCATTCCGCAGAACTTCAACGGGTCGAACGTCCAGGGCATTCCCGCGAACAAACGCGAGGACTATCAGCCGGACTTGACGCTCGGCGGTCCGATCGAGCGCGACAGAATCTGGTTCTTCAGCGCGTATCGCCGCGTGCAGACCGATCAAACGTTCAACAACGCGGCGGTGCCCGTCCAGAAGCGCGGCAACTTGTGGTTCCTGAAGGGGACCGCGCAACTGACCAACGGCCACCGGCTGCAAGTCAGCTTCCAGTACGATCGCACCGTGCAGGCGAACGCGCTCTTCCGCGGAACCGCCGCGCCCAACCGCAATCTCGGCCTGCTGACCAGCGGCACGACGACCGCCAACCCCGCGCTGAGCAGCGCCACGCCGCAAATCGTCGCGCCGTCGGCGCTCGGCACCCTGGTCAAAGGCGGGCCGCTCGCGAGCTTCAACTACAACTGGGTCGTCAGCTCGACGAAAGTCCTGCAGCTGGTCGGCAGCTTCATGATCAACAAGCCGAACGATCTGCAGCCGCTCGACGGCCAGGGGCTCGTCCCCACCAAGATCATTCAGACCAACCCGCAAGGCAACATCCTGGGGAGCCTGACCACGACGGCCATGGAGGGCGGCTTCGGGGCGATTGACACCTCGCACCGGTCGATGATCTACCTGTCGCCGTCGATGACGTTCCTCGTCAACGACCGGCTGGGATCACACGAATTCCGCGGCGGCGCCGATCTGTATCCGAACATCGAGAACAAGACGAGCAGCGACCTGGCACCGGCTGAGTTCTACTACCGTCCACCGGGCACGACGGGGAGCGCGGACGTGCTGTTCGAGCGCGACATCCTGCGCGGGTTCGACGGCGGCACGACGGTCAGCAACGACGCCTACGAGCACCATTACGGCGCGTACTTCCAGGACCGATGGAAGCCATCGTCCAGGGTCGCGGTGAAGGCGGGCGTGCGCGCCGAGAGCACGAGCATCTTCACGGCCGATCGACAGAAAGTGCTCGGTCTCGTTCGATGCCGGCCGGTACGGTGTGTTTCGCGGCACGGCGCAGCGCAGCTATGAGTGGCTGGATTTGGGCGGCGGCGACGGGACCTCGCATGCCCCCAACGTCCTGGCGACCGACATTTTCCGGGCCTCGCCGCGAAACAACCCGACGCTCAACCAGTCCCTGCCCGGCGGGTTCCCTCTCGGCGTGGCGTTCGGCGACACGAAGGACGGCAGCGTCCTCAACGGACGGACGTACGTCAACGAGTTCTCCGCGGCCTGGGAACATCGACTGCCGCGCACCAGCTCGATCGGCACGACATTCCTCTGGCGCCGCAATTGGGACTATCAGAGCGGCGACGACTACAACGTCGTCCGCGATCCGAGGACTGGCGCGCTCCTCGACCGGCCTTTCCCGGATTACGATGCGGTGATCAATACCTACAACCCCAACTACACCTGGCAGCAGAACCGGTCGGTGCAGTTCCTCTACACGAAGAACTTCGCCGGGAACTGGGGGATGAACGCGAACTACTCGTACATCATCTCGTCGCGGATCCGCACGCGATGGAATCCGACCAGAGACGAGCTGCAGTTCTACGGCCTCAGCCCCGACGACGACTTCGGGGAACGGACGTCGCCCCGACATCTCGCCCGCTACTCCTCGTTCGTCAAGCTCCCGTACGACGTGACGCTGTCGGCCTTCTACAGCTTCAGCCAGGGCGGCCGGTTCAACGTGATGACGGGAGACTTCCCGCTGAACGCGACGGCCCCGCGCGTGGTGCTCTCGAACGGTCGCGGCGTCGCGGACCCGTTCTTCAACATCGCGTACCCGCAGGCTCGCAGGAACGACGTCAACATGCTCGAGGCCGACGACGCGCATCTGGTGAACCTGCGGATTCAGAAGAGCATCCCGCTGCCCGGCGGTCGGAAAGTGGAGTTGAGCGGCGACGTGTTCAACCTGTTCAACAACGACGCCGCAACCGACTTCCTGAACAAGGACATCCGTTCGTCGCTGTACGGCCAGCCGACGAACTACGTGCCGGCACGCGTCGGACAACTCGGTCTGCGGGTGACGTTCTGATCATGAAATTGCAGATTGCAGATTGCAGATTTCAGATTGGAGATTGCGGATTCAGGTTGAGCGTCAACCTGCACTCAATCTGAAATCAGCAATCTGAACTCTGCAATCTCATGATCAGAGCGTCGTGCTGACTCGCGCCGGCGCGGCGACCCTTTCCGGCTCCGGCGTGAAGTCCTCGCCCGGATTGATGAAGCGATCCTTCTCGAAGTGGTACTGCTTGTCGTAGAGCTGGCGGTACCGGCCGCCCTTGACCAGCAGTTCCTCGTGCGTGCCGCTCTCGACGATCTCGCCATGCTCGAGCACCAGAATCTGATCCGAGCTGCGGATCGTCGACAGCCGGTGCGCGATCACGAACGTGGTGCGGCCCTGCCTCAGCGCCTTCAGCCCGTCCTGGATCATGGCCTCGCTCTCGCTGTCGAGGCTCGAGGTCGCCTCGTCGAGAATCAGGATCTTCGGGTTGGCCAGAATCGCGCGGGCGATCGCCACGCGCTGCCGCTGGCCGCCCGACAGCCGCACGCCGCGCTCGCCCACGATCGTGTCGTATCCTTTTTCGAACCCCTCGACGAACTCGTCGCAGTGCGCGATGCGGCTCACCGCCCTGATCTCGTCGCGCGACGCATGCGGCCTGGCGTACGCGATGTTCTCCGCGACCGTGCCGTCGAAGAGAAAGTTGTCCTGCAGCACGACGCCGAGATGCTCGCGGTAGTCGCGCAGCTTGAGCGACGTCAGGTCGTGCCCGTCCACCAGCACGCAGCCGGATAGCGGCCGGTTGAACGTCATCACCAGGCTGATCAGCGTGCTCTTGCCCGATCCGCTCGATCCGACCAGCGCCGTCGTCGATCCCGCCGGCGCCCGGAAGGACACGTGCTTCAGCACCGGCGTTCCGGCGTTGTATTCGAACGTGACGTTGTCGAACTCGACCTCGCCGCGCACGTCGGACAGCGGCGCGCGATCGGCGTCTTCCTGATCTTCGGTCGCCATGCGCCGGATCTCGCGGATCCGGTCGAGCCCCGCGAACGCCTCGCTCAACTGCGTGCCGATGGACGCGAGCTGAATCACCGGCATCGTCATCAGCGCCGTGAACGACAGGTACATCACCAGGTCGCCGATCGTCATCGAGCCGTTCCTGATCGAGTTGCCGCCGATCAACATCATCGCGACACCCGTCGTGCCGATCACGACCGACGAGAAGGCGGTGATCGCCGACACGCCCGTCAGCGACTTCGCGACGTTCCTGAACAGCCGATGAGCCCCCTTCGCGAAGACCAGCTCTTCCCGCTTCTCGGCGGTGTACGCCTTGACGATGCGGACGCCGCCGAGCGATTCGGTGAGGCGGCCGGTGACCTCGCCGGTGATCTGCCCGCGCTCGCGGAACAGCGGGCGCAGGCGCTGGAAGGCGGTGGCCATGCCGCCGCCGAACGCGCCGAGGATCGCGATCGTGACCAGGGTGAGCTTCCAGTTCAGGTAGAGCAGGACGCACAGGGCGATCAGCGCCGTCAGGATCGACCCGGTCAACTGCACGAGGCCCGTGCCGACGAGATTGCGGATCCCGTCGGCGTCGTTCATGATGCGCGAAATCAGAATACCGGTCTTCGTCGAGTCGAAGTAGCGGATCGGCAGACGCATGACGTGGGCTTCCACGTCCTTGCGCATTTCGGTGATCGCGCGCGGGGCGGCGACGCCGAGCACCTGTGAGTTCGCGAACGCAGAGCCGGCATCGACGGCCGTCGCCGCCCCCGCCGCAAGCGCCAGCGTCGGCAGCAACTCCCAGTGCCCCTGCGTGATGACATCGTCCATGAGGTATTTCGTCGTCGTCGGCAGGACGAAACCGGAGAGCCGGTTGATGAACATGAGCCCCAGGCCCACGGCGAGCCGCCGGCGATGGGTCCAGATGAGGGTGCGCGCTTCTTCCCACGCCCCCGCCGTGAACGCTTTCTTCGGAGTCTTCGAAGGGGCGTCAGCGACGGCGACGCTGGTCCGCCGGGGTGTCCGTTCGGGATGAGCCACGGCTCATCATACGACGGGTCCCGCAATCGTCGGCCGCACGATCAAGCTGGGCGGGGCGGCGTTTACCGTGATGCCCGGAAGCCGACAAGCGGAACAATGTCTCCCGGAGCCGGGAATTCATGACGGGTTGAAAATGAAGAAGAAATGAAAGACGCGGGAAGGAAGAAAAAGAGAAAGGGAAGAGAACACGGCATTGGGCATCTTCAACACGCGGCCGAAGCCAGGGTTCTAGAAACCCTCGCAGTTCCTCTCGGCGTGTCGAGTCAGCCGTGCCAGACGATCCGCCCAGGCGTGGCCCCGACGCCGGAGATACAGCAAGCGGTGCGCCAATCGGCTCGGGGGAAGTAGAGAACGGCCGCCTCCTGCCAACGCACCAGCCCCGGGGTCCAACGCGGCAGCCGCAGCCAGACTTTCACCACGGCTGTCAAGACAGCCGGCGGCGCGTTGACGGCGGGTTGAGTCCACTGCGCGTCTGTATGGGCTGTCCAGAACCGCACAGCAAGCCGGCATCGTCCACGCGTAGAATCGCTCAGCGTCATGTCGCACGACATGTGACCCTGCGGGCCGAGGACACGTCCTAAGGACCCTGAAAATGGCCGATCACAAGCGGACACCTTCTGAAACGTCCTTCGCTCAGCTGCTGTTCGACGAGTCCCCCGACGCGCTCATTGCGGTCACGCTCGAGGGCAGAATCCGCTCGTGGAATCGAGGGGCGAGCGAGATGTTCGGCTACGATGCCCGGGAAGCCATCGGTAAAGCGATTCACGAGCTGACCGTTCCCGAAGAGGGTCGTGACGGCGCACGCCGCGCGCTGGACGAGGCGGTTCAGCAAGGCTCGACGCTCCTCGAAACGATTCGTCGCCGAAAGGACGGATCTCTCGTCAACGTCGATGTCTCCATGCGTCGCGTCGACACTCCGGGGGGCGAGACGTTCATTGCCGTCAGTAAGAAGAGCGTGGTGCAGCGCAGGCGCCTTCAGGAGCTGGAGGCCAGCGAGGCGAAGTTCCGGAGCCTGCTCGAAGCGGCGCCGGATGCCATCGTGATCGTGAACCGCTACGGCGACATCGTCATCGTGAACGCACAGACCGAGAAGCTCTTTGGATACGCGAGAGAGGAGCTGCTCGGACAACGAGTGGAAATACTGATCCCGGAACGGGTCCGTGAGAAGCATCCGACCCACCGCGCGAACTTCTTCGCCGAGCCGCGCGTCCGCTCGATGGGATCCGGCCTGGAATTGCTGGGCGTGCGCAAAGACGGGACCGAGTTTCCGATTGAAATCAGCCTGAGCCCGCTTCAGACCGAAGATGAGACCCTGGTGTCGAGCGCGATCCGCGACATCAGCGGACGGAAGAAGGCAGAACAAAAATTCAGAGATCTCCTGGAGTCCGCGCCAGACGCGATGGTCATTGTCAACAAGGAAGGGCGCATTCAACTCATCAACGCGCAAACCGAGAAGCTGTTTGGGTACGCCCGTCAGGAGCTGGTGGGCCAGTGGGTCGAGTTGCTGGTGCCGCACCGATTCCGCCGCTCGCACCCGAAACACCGCGACGGCTACTTTGCCGCGCCACGGCCGCGAGCCATGGGGTCGGGCCTGGAGTTGTTCGGCTTGCGCAAGGACGGCACGGAGTTCCCGATAGAAATCAGTCTCAGCCCCCTGCAAACCGAAGACGGCCAACTCGTCTCGAGCGCCATCCGCGACATCACCGAGCGCAAACAGCTCGAATGGCGGATGCAGGAGGCAAGCCGCCTGAAGAGTGAGTTTCTCGCCAACATGTCGCACGAGCTGCGGACGCCGCTGAATTCGATCATCGGGTTCGCCGAGCTCATGCACAAGGGCAAGGTCGGACCGGTATCCGCCCAACACGAGGAATATCTCGGCGACATCCTCACGAGCTCGAAGCATCTGCTGCAGCTGATTAACGACGTCCTCGATCTCGCCAAGGTTGAATCCGGGAAGATGGACTTCCGGCCGGAATCTGTCGATCTGAACAGGCTGGCGTGTGAGGTCCGCGACATTCTGCGCGGCCTCGCGGCCACCAAGCGCTTGCGCCTGGACATCCACGTGGATCCGGACGTCGCGACGGCGCTGGTCGACCCGTCACGCGTGAAACAGATTCTGTACAACTACTTCTCGAATGCCATCAAATTCACGCCGGACGACGGGCGAGTCGACATCCGGATCATGCCCGAGGGGCCGGCCTTGTTCCGAATCGATGTCCAGGACACGGGTGTCGGCATTCAGGCCGAGGATTTGGGCAAGCTCTTCGTCGAGTTCCAGCAGCTCGACGCGAGCGCCGCGAAGAAGTACCAGGGCACGGGTCTCGGTCTGGCGCTGACAAAGCGGCTCGCCGAAGCGCTCGGCGGCCGGGTTTCGGTCCACAGCACGCCGGGTGAGGGCAGCACCTTTTCCGCCACTCTCCCGCGTGTGATGACGATGGTCCCGGCCGACGACGTAGGGCCGCTCGTCGGTGAGCCCACCGGCAATCGGACCGTCCTCGTCGTCGACGATGATCCGAAGGCGCTCAGACTCGCCGATGCCGCCCTGCGGGAATTGGGATACCAGGCCCTGTGCAGAGCCAATGCCGAGGATGCGCTGTTGGCGGCCGAGGCCGATCCTCCGGCGCTCGTGATCGTGGATCTGCTGATGCCCGGCGTAGACGGTTTCGAGTTCGTTTCGCGGTTTCGAGCCACGCCGGCCTGCCATCACGTGCCAATCATCGTGTGGACCGTCAAGGATCTCGATGTTGACGAGCGCCGCCGGCTTCGAGCAGCCGTCATCTCCAAGAGCAGGGGAGGCTCGGACACGCTCATAGAGCAGCTGCGGCGGCTACTGCCCGCGATATCCATGGCGCCCGGGGGCGCTTGCAGCCGGTGAGCAGATTCTCATCGTCGACGACAATCCTCGGCGACGAAATCAACTGACATCGGATTGACTTGCAGTCAGGAGTGCTGGGTGTCCACTGCCCGCCGGCGACCGGATGACTCGCCGCCAAATGCCCGTCATTCGTTGCGACTGCGCCTGCCGCTGCTGATCTCCGCCCTCCTTGTCGCCGTGGTGGCGCCGTTTCTGTGGGCTGCCTATCGGCAAGTGGAAGCCACGCTCGTTCGCGCGGGGGGCGAGCGTGCCAGAGGCGCGGCCGACCAGGTGGCGAATCTAGTCGAGCGGTCGTCGCGCGCGGGATTGGAAGGCTTGCGCCGTGTCGCGGCGGACCCAGACGTGCGCCGTTACGTCCAGAATCCGACGGACGCCGGCCGCGACGCGGCCCGCGCGCGGATGGCGTCACTCGCCCAGGGCGGTGTGCGAAGAGTCGAGTTGTGGAGCGCGGCCGGTTCGCGCCTGCTGGACGTCTCGGTTCCTGAGGCGACGGTCCCGGGTGTAGCGCCGGTCGTCTTTCCGCCGTCCACGCGTCCTCCCGCCGTGGGCTTCAACGCCCTCCAGGCCGCGGGTAACGCGGTGTTCACCGACACGGCGGCAGAGATTTCGGCGGAGCCGTCACCGGGGAGCCATGCGGCGGCATCAGCTCGGCTTGGGTACCTGGTCGTCCGGTCGACCCTGTCGGTCAACCCGCCGGGAGCGCTCGGCCGTCTCGTCGGCGGTGATGCCGTGATCGCGATCGGTAACACGGCCGGGGGCACGTGGACGGACCTGTCGAGGATCGTAACGGCGCCCGCCGTGGACGTCACCCGCAATGGCGTGACGGAGTATCGTGCGGCGGACGGCGAGCGGCGCCTTGGCGCGGTGTCCACGATTCGCGGTACTCCCTGGGCCGTCTGGGTCGAGTTCCCACGATCGATCATTGTTTCACCCGCGCGAGCGTTCTTGCGCCGCATGATCGTGGTCGCTGTGATCTTCGTCGCAGTCGGCTCGTTGCTGGTCGCGAACGTGAGCATTCGGATCACGAAGCCGATCCATGAGCTGGCGCAGGCGGCCGATGAGATCGCGGCGGGCGATTACTCGCGGAGGGTCAACGCTCTCCGACGTGATGAAATCGGTCGGCTCGGCCGTGCCTTCAACGCGATGGCGGCGGATGTGAAGGACACCCACCAGCAGCTCGAGGCGCGGGTACTCGAGCGGACTCATGCCATCGAGGCGCTGCGGGCGAGTGAGGCCCTCTACCGGACAATCGTCGAGGTGGCGCTCGATTGCATCATCACCATTGACGCAACCGGGAGAGTGGTGGAGTTCAATCCCGCGGCGGAGAAGACGTTTGGCTACCGGAAAGGCGACGTGGTCGGGCGCGAGCTTGCCGAGCTCATCGTGCCTCCGGCGCATCGCGATGCCCACCGGAAGGGGCTCGCGCGTTACATCGGGACCGGGGAGAGCTCCCTGATTGGTCAACGCATCGAAATGACCGCCATGCGATCGGATGGCACACAGCTTCCCGTCGAATTGGCGCTCAGCGCGGTTCATTCGGACGGGCCCCCGATGGTGACGGGCGTCGCGCGGGACATCACCGAACGCAGGCGCCTGGAGGACGTCCGGCTGAAGATCCAGGCGATGGAAGAACAAAACCATCGCATGCTGGAAGCCAGCCGTCTGAAGAACGAGTTCCTCGCCAACATGTCGCACGAGCTGCGGACCCCGCTCAACGCCATCATCGGGTTCGCGGAGCTGATGCACAGAGGTCGGGTCGGACCCGTGTCGGCGAGACACACGGAGTATCTTGGCGACATCCTCACGAGCTCGAAGCACCTCCTGCAGCTCATCAACGACGTGCTGGATCTTGCGAAGGTGGAATCCGGTAGGATGGAATTCCGGCCCGAGCCGGTCGACCTCGCAAAGCTGGTCAACGAGGTCCGGGACACGCTTCGAGGTCTCGCCGCGAGCCAGAGTCTGCGCGTCGAGACCGAGGTCGACCCGGACGTGAGCGCCGTCGTCGTCGATCCGGCGCGCGTGAGGCAGATTCTCTACAACTACCTGTCGAACGCCATCAAGTTCACACCGGCAGGTGGGCGCGTGTGGGTCCGGATCACTCCGGAGGAACCGGACATGTTCCGCATCGACGTGGAGGACACGGGCGTCGGCATCCCGGCCGGGGATCTGGGGAAGCTGTTCGTCGAGTTCCAGCAGCTCGACGCGGGGACGGCGAAAGAGCATCAGGGCACGGGCCTGGGCCTCGCGGTGACCAGGCGGCTCGTCGAAGCGCAGGCCGGCCGCGTCGCCGTGCAGAGCATGCCAGGGAAAGGGAGCACGTTCTCCGCGATTCTGCCGCGCAGAATGACGATGGACCCGGCCGACGAGGTGAGCCCGGTCATCAGACCGTCCGCAGACAATCGTCCAATTCTCGTCGTCGACGACGATCCGTCGACGCTCAAGCTTGCCGACCTCGCTTTGCGGGAGTTGGGACACCGACCAGTCTGTAAGGACAATGCCGTGGATGCGCTGCTGGCCGCGGAGGCGCACCCGCCTGCGGTCGTAATCGTGGACCTGTTCATGCCGCACGTGGACGGCTTCGAATTCATCTCGCGGCTGCGGGCCTGTCCTGGCGGGCGCGACGTACCCGTTCTTGTGTGGACGGTCAAGGATCTGGATGCCGCTGAGCGCCGCCGGCTTCAAGCGTCGGCAGCGGCAATCGTCTCCAAGAGCGCGGGAGGTTTGCAAGCGCTCGTCAAGGAGCTGGGGCGGCTGCTGCCGGCGGCATCCCTGGCGCCAAAGGGCGGTGATGACCTCTGAACCGATTCTCATCATCGACGACAACGCGCAGAACCTCAAGTTGGCGAAGGTGATCCTCCTCGCGGAGGGGTATGACGTGAGGACCGCGACCGATGCAGAGCACGCACTGACCATCCTCGCGAATTGACACGACTGATCAAGAACGACCCCGCACGCCGCGGGATGATCATCATCGCGCTCACCGCGTACGCGATGAAAGGCGATGATGAGAAGGCGTTCGCCGCGGGTTGCGACGGCTATATGTCGAAGCCGATCGACACCGACGCCCTGGCCAGAATGGTCGCGGAGCACCTCGCGCGCGTTGTGGACCGCGGGGCCGGGCTGTGACGGCCGTCTCCACGATTCTCGTCGTCGAGGACAACCCGGCCACCCGCAAAATGCTGCGCGTCGCCCTTGCGACCGAGGGCTACGGAGTGGTCGAGGCGGCCGACGCGCGAGCGGCTCTGGGAGAGGCCGGGAGGACCCTGCCAGACCTCGTCCTCCAGGACCTCATTCTTCCGGACATGGACGGACTCGAACTGCTCCGCCGCCTGCGTGCCCTTCCGGGCGGGACCGAGTTGCCGATTCTGGCGCTCTCCGGTTTCCTCAGCCGTCTCGACGAGGCGCCGAGGGGCGAGCATGGGTTTACGGCCTTGCTCGTGAAGCCGATCGAACCGAGTCGCCTCATTGACGCCATTCACGCCTACCTGCCCCAGCCACCCGCGCTCCTGACGTCGGTCGGGGAAGGACGACGGTTGCTCGTCGTCGACGATGATCCCGTCCAGCTCAAACTGACACGGATCCACTTTTCACAACTGGGCTTCGATGTCTCGGCGGCAGGCGGCGCCTCCGAGGCGCTCATCGCCGCGCGAGCCAGTCGACCGGACGTCATTCTCAGTGACGTCTACATGCCTGGCACCGATGGGTTCCAGTTGTGTCTTCAGACCCGCCGGGATCCGAACCTGGCGAACGTGCCGGTGGTGCTCTTATCGGGGCAGTACGGGTCGAAGGCGGACGAGGATATGGCGCGGCGCGTGGGCGCGAGCGCGCTGGCCCCCCGGACACCGGACTTCGGGAATGTGACTCCGGCAATCATGGCGGCGCTCGAGACTCGCGCACCGGCGCCCGCGGAGCAGCCAAACGATCAGCTCGAACTGAGACACGCGCGGCTCGTGATTCACCAGCTCGAGCGCCAGATCGCCGCCATGTCGGGCCTCGCACAACGCTGTGGAATTCAGGCCGCCCAACTGTCCCTCCTGAGCGGCGTTGCGGACGCGCTGAGGCGCGAGGCGGACCCCGACGCGGCTCTGCGGGACGTGCTCGCCGCCACGCTGGATGCGGCCGGGATCTCCAAAGGCGCGCTGATCCTGAGGGATGCCACAGGTGTGCTGAAGCTGCGTCAGGACATTGGCTTTTCAGACGCGGAGCGTTCGACGCTTCAGGATTTCTTCGGCCACGGCGCGCTGCTCGAGGACATCGTCGAGCGCGGCGGGAGTGTCCCTGTTCCGTCAGCCGCCATTCCGAAGGACACGTCGCGGGACATCCTGGCCGGCGCCAACCTCGTCTCGGCGCAAATCGTGCCGCTCATCTCCGATGGACGCGGGATGGGCGTGCTGATCATCGGCGCGACGTGCATGGATGTCACCGGCGACGACTCCGTCGCATTTGCGCGGGCCATGGGGAACCAGGTCGTGCAGTCGCTGGAGCTCGCGAGGTCCGTCGCCCGCCTGACCGCGTCAGAGCAGCGTTACCGCACGTTGCTGGAGAACGCGAGCGACTATATCGCCGTGCTCAGCCCGGACGGCATCGTCCGGGAGATGAATCATCGGTGGGTCGAGGTCACCGGCCGTCCGCAAGCGCAGCTGATCGGTCGGCACATCCGTGAGTTTGCCCCCACCGGCAAGGAGGACGAAAACGCGCGGACATACGACGAAGCCGTCGCGACGAGCGCCGTCCGCACTCCGCCCGTCGAGATCGCGACGCAGGATGGATCCAGCGTGCTCATCGAGTTCTCGAGCACGAACGTCGACGTTGCGGGCGAGCGCCTGGTGTTCACGATCGGCAGGGACATCACCGAGCAGCGTCTGCTCGAGGAACAGCTGCGTCAATCGCACAAGCTGGAGGCCGTGGGACAGCTTGCGGGTGGTGTCGCGCACGACTTCAACAACGTGCTGACGGCCATTCTCGGGTTCACCGACCTGATGTTGTCAGAACCATATTCCGAGGATTCCTGGCGTGCGGACCTGCTCGAGATCAAGAAGGCGGGAGAACGTGCTGCGGGCCTCACGCGACAGCTCCTCGCCTTCAGCCGAAAACAGATCCTGCAGCCGAAAGTTCTCGACATCAACGTGATCGTCGGCGGCATGGAGTCGATGCTCAAGAGGCTCATACTCGAGCATGTCAACCTGGTGGTTTCGCTCACGCCAGGGGTCGGCCTCATCATGATGGATCCGACGCAGCTCGAGCAGATTCTCGTCAATCTGGTGGTCAATGCCGCCGACGCCATGCCTCGCGGCGGGAAGCTCACGATTGAGACGGGGGAGGTGATGCTGGATGAACATTATCAGCAACGCCATCACCCCGTGCCGCCGGGCGATTACGTCATGCTCGCCGTAAGCGATACCGGTACCGGGATGGACGAGGCGACCAGACGACGTATCTTCGAGCCTTTCTTTACGACGAAGGGTGTCGGCAAGGGGACGGGTCTGGGTCTGGCGACGGCGTACGGGATCGTCAAGCAAAGCGGAGGATTCATCTGGGTCTACAGCGAGCCGGGCCGCGGCGCAACGTTCAAGATCTACCTGCCGCGGGTGACGGCAGGTGCGCCGTGGTCGATCGAGCAGTCGACCGACTTACGCGACATCCCGCGCGGTTCGGAGACAATTCTCGTGGTCGAAGACGACGACGCCGTGGGACTGCTGGCCCGCGTGACACTCGAGCGCTCCGGCTACCGCGTGCTCCAGGCGGGGAATCCCAAAGAGGCGATGAGGCTCGCCGGCGATTTTTCGGGGCCGATTCATCTTCTGCTGAGCGATGTCATCATGCCGGAATCTGAAGGGCCGCTGTTGTTCGATCGTCTGGCGAAGCTGCAACGGGGCTTACGAGTCTTGTACATGTCGGGATACGCCGACGAAGCCATCGTCCGCCATGGTGTTCTGGTCGAGGGCACGCCGTTCCTGCAGAAGCCATTCACCCCGCTCGCACTGGCTCGAAAGGTCCGGGACGTACTCGAGGCTCCGCCGATGGCATCAGGCGACGACGCGCGACAGGACCGCCGGGAAGATTCTGGTTGTCGATGATGAGTCGGCAACATGCCAGGACTCGACGGCGTTGACGTGTGCCGTCGTCTCGAGAGGGATCCGAGACCCGACTGATTCCGGTCCGCCGTCGCACCGAGGCCGGTGATGCGTCGGGCTGGGGCCCGAATGCAGGCGGACTCTCACCACGGGCTGCTCGCTCGCGTGTGCCGCTTGATGGCCGTCGCCAGTCCACCCTCGTCATTGGTCCCGGTCAGATGGTAGCCACGCCCTTTCAGTGCGTCGGTCGCGTTGCCCATGACGACGGCCGTGCCCGCGAAGTCGAGCATCTCGACGTCGTTCAGATTGTCGCCGACCGCCATCACGTGGTCCGCAGTCAGCCCGCGCGACGCCGTCCAACGGGCGAGCGTCGATCCCTTCGAGCAGCCGGCGCCGTTGACGTCCACGAGCGAGAAGTCGCGCGGCTCGTACTCGGTCACCGCCACGGTGAACCGATCGGCGGCCGGCAGCGCACGCAGCGCGGCGGCCAGCGCGCGCATCGGCTCGACGCTGCCGTTGAACATCACCTGGATCGGATCTTCGGTGAGCGCGTCGGCCAGCGGCGAGGGCGCCGCCGCGATGTACGCCTTGTTCTTCTCGTAGTACCCGCGGCGGTTCGGGTGCGACCAGTCCATGCGCTCGAAGACGATCTGCCGCTCGTCGGGCCGGTCGAACACGATCGCGACGCTGTCGGCGAAGCGCTGCGTTTCCGACAACACGTGACGCGCCGCGTCCCGCGAGAGCAGGCGCCGCAGCTCGGTCTCTCCGGTGCCGCGCTTCACCACGGCGCCGTTGTTGACGATGAGCGTGAGCGGAATCGGGAGCAGATCGATGAGCGGCCGCGTGAAATGAAAGCTGCGGCCGGTGACGAGCGCCACGTCGATGCCTTGCGCGGAAACCTCGACGAGCGCGTCACGATGCGTGTCGGGCAGACGCCCGCGGCTGTCGAGCAGCGTGCCGTCGATGTCGATGGCGAGGAGACGGATCATCTTTGCCATCACTCGTTCGTGGCGTGGCAAC
>QHWJ01000007.1 GCA_003222535.1 Acidobacteriota bacterium
ACGACCGCCGTGCGATCGTCGGTCATGTGGGGGATACGAGGCTCTACAAGCTTCGCGATGATCGCATCGAGAAAGTCACTCACGACCACTCGCCGGTTGGCGAGCGGGAGGACTGCGGGGAGATTTCCGAGCTCGAGGCGATGCACCACGCGCGCCGAAACGAGGTGTATCGCGACGTCGGTTCGGAACCGCACCAGCCCGCGGATCCGGACTTCATCGACGTTCACGAGATTCCGTTCGAGCGTGATGCGGCGCTCCTCTTGTGCAGTGACGGCCTGACCGATCTGATCGAATCATCGTCCATCAATCAGGTGGTGAGACGGCTGGCCGGGCAGCCGCACCTGGTTGTGCGGGCATTGATCGAAGCGGCCAACACGGCCGGCGGCAAGGACAACGTCACCGTCGTGTACGTCGAAGAAGAGCAATTCGCCCCTGCCGCCGCCGGTGTGTCCTCGGAGGTCACGCGACGGCTGAATGCGGGGCAGGATGTTCGATGTCCGGCCGAGCTCGCGAGCCACATGCGCGGTGAGGCCGCGCCCGGGGCAGGCACGAAATCGCGGCGCGCTGTGCCGATTGCGCTGATCGCGCTTGTGACCCTGGGAACCGCGCTCGCCCTCTTCCGTCTGCGTCCCGCCTGGCTGA
This sequence comes from Acidobacteriota bacterium, assembly GCA_003222535.1. GTDB lineage: Bacteria > Acidobacteriota > Vicinamibacteria > Vicinamibacterales > CAVVIG01 > QHWJ01. Next base: position 643 of record QHWJ01000007.1, read on the forward strand.
TGGCGGCCCTCCGCGAATTCGCCCCGCCGATCTCAACCCCAGGCGCGATCACCGTGCCGCCGACCGGATCGATTGCCGCTGCGTTGCGGGGCGCCCGGGCGGGATCGGAAGTCATCGTCGAGCCGGGTGAATACCGGGAGACAGTCCTTCTCATGAACGGCGTGCGGCTGGTCAGCCGCGTGCCTCGTGGAGCGACGATCCGGCTCCCCGGGTCAGCGTCCGAACGGGATGCGGCGGTTGTTGCCGCGAACGTTTCAGGAGCGGAATTCGTCGGATTCCGTATCGTGGGCGATGCAGCTACGCCGTTGGGCACGGGTTTGCGTGTCAGCGATGCGGAGCTGTCGGTCGTCGATGTCGAAATCACGGGTGCCGTGAACGTGGCGATCGACCTCGCTGACATGGCGCGTGTCAACGTGGTGGCGAGCGACATTCATGACAATCCTGGCGCGGCGCTGGCGATCCGTTCTGGTGCATCACCCAGAATCGCCCACAACGTGTTCGTCCGGAACGGCGTATCCGAGCGCGTTTCCACGGCGCTGATCATCGAAGAACATGCCGAGCCGCGTTTCTCCGGAAACGTCTTTCAAGGAATCGGCCCCGGTCTGTTCGGAGCGTTGGGCGAAGCGGCGCGGATCGCGCTGGTGAAGGACAACTGGTTCGCCGACTCTCAGGATCCCCGCTCGACACCCTCAACGGTGCCCCGCGGCCGGCGAGGTCGATGATGCCGTCGGTGTTTCAGCGCGTCGGACCGTACGAGATTCTCGAGGAGATCGGGCGTGGGGGCATGGCCGTCGTGTTCCTCGCCATCGACAGCCGGACGAATCGCCGCGTGGCGCTGAAGGTTGTGCCGACGGGAAATGACCGGGAGGCTCGTGACGTCCTCGATGCCGAGCGCTGGGGGGCGAAGCTTCAGGAGCAATTCTGTGGCGCGAGTCGGCACGTTCCGGCCGTGTACGAGCACAACACCGAAGAAGCATATTTCTATATCGCGATGGAGTATCTGGAAGGGCGGAACCTTTCCGAAATCATCACCGACGGTCCGTTGCCTCCAGTACGTGCCGTCGGGATAGCCATCCAGCTCTGTGATTTTCTCGAGGCCGCGCACGGCTTTGAAGCCACGATCGATGGCCGGCAGCTTCGCTCGCTTCTGCACGGCGATCTCAAGCCGAGAAACATCCGCGTTCTCGAGGACGACCAGATAAAAGTCCTGGACTTCGGGATCGCCAAAGCCCTTTCGCTGAGCCGGAAAGTCACGCGCAACGACTTTGGCAGCGTCGCCTACCTCTCTCCCGAGCGCCTCGAGTCGGGGGACATCGACCGACAGGCGGACTTCTGGGCCGTGGGCGTGCTGCTGTATGAAATGGTCGGCGGGTTGCAACCATTTCAGGCTCCCGACACGCGCCGCCTGGAGCAGCTGATCAGATCGCGCCAGCCGGCCGCGTCACTCGACGGAGCGTGCTCTCGCGGCCTGCAGGCTGTCATCGCGAGGCTTCTCGCGGGCAATCCGGCGGATCGCTACAGCACCGCGAAGGCAATCCGCGAGGACCTCGAGTGCCTCGAATCCGGACGACAAACGGAGGCGGAACGCAAAGGGTGGCCGGGTACAGCACACGATGAACCGCCGACACGCCGCACGCGTCCTCCCGCGGAACCCGATGAAGAAGCCACGCGCCGATCGTCCCAGGCCCGGACGGGACAAGCAACCCCTTCGTCTTCGGCAGACGGACCGAGCGCTGGTCCGGCGCCGGCGTGGGGAATTGCGAGGCAGATCGCCAGCCCAGGCAGGCCGCTCCTGCGAACAGTACTGCTGCTGATCGCACTCGCCGTCACCGGCAACGAGATGAGGGTCGCGACCCTCGCGGGACGGCGTGCTGCCGCCGTGCCGACCCAGGAGCTCGAGGACCTTGATGAAACGTGGCGTCAGTACGACCTGCTGAGAGGCCGGAGCCTGCGATTCGGAGTCCTCGGTCTCGAGCGTGCGCTCGCGAAACAGACGGCGATCGCGGCAGACCTTGTCATCGCGAATTACCGGACGCCCTTGCCGACCGTCAGAGAAGCGCAGTGGCGGATGGCTCGAGAGGCCCTCGCCCACGCCGTGAGCGTCAGGCCGGGCGACACGCAACTCAAGGCATCGCTCCGGTACTGTGATGGCCACCTGCACCGGATCAATGGCGAGGCACGCAAGAGCCGGAGGCAGACCGCCGAGGCGCAGCATGAGTTCACGGACGCGGTCACCGCATTTCGAGAGGCCGCCGAGCTGCGGCCGAACTGGCCCGACCCGTTCCTTGGCCTCACGAGAACGTTCATCTACGGATTGGAAGATGTCGATCGCGCGGCCGATGCGCTCAAGCAGGCACAGCGTTTCGGCTATACGCCCGGCGACCGCGAGACGGCGCAGCTCGGCGACGGGTATCGGACGCGCGCGGAGACATTGGCTCGCACGGCGCGAACCCTGTCTGGCATGGCGCAGGAGCAGGAGTATCTCGCGCGTGCGGCGGAGGCCTATCGGCAGGCTGTCGGGTTCTATTCGAATGCGCTCGGGTTTGCCGGCGTTGCGCGCAATCTGCGCGTGGTCCAGCGCGGGCTCACGCAGGTTGAACAGCGGATCGCCGATTTGTCTCGACCCATCGTTCAGCCGGGCGCACCCGAGGATCGCAGCCCGCTCGCGCCCGAGTCAGTTCGTGGTGTTTTTCTCCAATGACCGTCACCTGCACTTCGGCCGCGGAACGGGACGGTCGAAGAAGGCGGCAGCGCATCAGCCGCCTCGACCTGTCGGCATGGCTGCTGGCCATGACGTCCTCGGTCGCGGTCGTTGGTATCACGCTGGCGTACGTGGGCCGTCTACGGGCCTTCGAGATGTCAGAGAGCACACGCCCAGGTGCTCGAATTGTCAACCTGAACACCATCGCGGATCCAAGGCAGCTTGAACCGGTATTGGAAACAGTTTTCGCGAACGCGTACGACCGCGGCTTTGCGGCTCGAGAGTTGTCTCGCTTTCTGGTCGACGATCGAGGCGAACGACACACGCTGGCAAACGTCGGCGCGATTGCCCGTGCGAACGTCCGTCTTGAAGCAATTGAGCGATCCCGGAGGCTGGACGCATTTTCGGAGCGGCGGCGTGTCGTCCGCGAGCATGCTGCGAATGCTGGAAGTGTGCCGCCCGAGAGCATGCCCCTGTTCACGCCGGCAGATCTCGCGGCGCTCAAGCCTTTCTTGATCGTACGAACGCGTGAGATGTTCCAGCGTCAGGTTCTGTTGTTCAGCCTCCTCTATATCGTCGGGTTTCATCTCGTGGCACTGGTGTGGAGGCTGCGCGGCATTCAGGGCGACCATCTGCTGCTGGCCGTGGCCCACCTGCTGACGGCTCTTGGTTTTTCGATCCTGTTGAGCCGGCCCGATCCTCTACGCGACATCCCGCTGTTCGTGCGATACGCGGAAGTCACGGCGCTTGGCCTGATGTTCATGGCGGCCCTGTCGCTCGTCGATTTCAAGACAGCCGGATTCCTGGAGCTCAGCTACCTGCCGTTGATCGCGGCCTTATCGCTGTCAGTGCTGTTGATCCTGTTTGGTTCCGGACCTGGAAACAGCACGGCCAAGGTGAATCTCGGCCCGCTGCAGCCCATCGAAGCGATCCGTTTGCTGCTGGCGTTGTTTCTCGCCGGCTATTTCACCCGCCGATGGGAGTTGCTCAGGGAGATTCGCGGCGGGGCGATCCGGAATCTGCGATTGCCACGCTGGGTCAACCTGCCTCGGAGTGAGTACGTCCTGCCCGTTGGCGCCGGTGTCGCGGCGGCCCTCGTATTCTTTTTCCTCCAGAAGGACCTCGGCCCGGCGCTGTTTCTCTCTTGTGTCTTTCTCGCCGTGTACGCCGTGGCCCGCGGGCGGATCGGCATGGCCATGGCTGGTTTCGCGCTGCTGGTGTCGGGTTTTTTTGTGGGATATCGCCTGCATGTGTCTTCGACGCTGGCGGACCGCGTTCGAATGTGGCAATCGCCCTGGGACAATGCCGTCGCGGGGGGAGATCAGGTGACACATGCGATTTGGGCGATGGCGACAGGCGGTCCGTTCGGGACCGGCCTCGGGCTCGGTGACTCCCGGTATCTGCCGGCGGGCCATACCGATCTGATATTGGCTGCGATAGGTGAGGAACTTGGCGCGGCCGGACTGGTCGTCGTCGCGGTCGCGTACGCGGTCATGGCATGGCGCGGCTTCCGTATTGGCCGCCTGGCACCGAACGACTACGGGTTTTTTCTCGCCACGTCCCTCACGCTGTTCCTGATCGTTCCGGCATTGGTCATGGCATCGGGCGTGATTGGCGTCACGCCTCTGACCGGTGTCGTTACTCCATTTCTGAGCTACGGCGGCTCCGCCATGGCGGCGAACTTTGCCGCGCTCGGCATTCTCGCGTCGATCCACGGCGACCGGCGTCCTTCGGGTGATTTCACGCCATTCCGCGCACCGGTGAAGTGGCTCGGAACCGTGCTCGGTGTTTGTGCGCTGGTGCTCGTTGCCCTCGTGATCAATATGTCGGTCGTCCGCGGTGACGACTACGTGGTCAGACCCCATCTTGGAGCTCAAGCCGACGGAGGACGGCGATACGAATACAACCCTCGCTTATTGGACATCGTCCGCCAGATGCCTCGTGGAACGGTTTACGACCGGCGGGGCCTGCCGCTGGCCACCGAGAGCTCCGATGTGGTTGACGGCGCGCGTCAGGCGTACCAGAGGCTCGGCGTCTCGCTCGCGGACGTTTGTCCACATGTGACAGCACGATGCTATCCACTTGGCGGCCGGGCGTTTCACCTGCTCGGGGACGCGCGGACACGCGTCAACTGGAGCGCGCCGAACAGCTCGTACGTCGAGCGCGACGCAGAGGACAGGTTACGCGGTTTCGAGGATCACGCGTCGGTCATTCAGACAAACGACGCCGCGGGACGGCCCATGTTCACGATCCGCCGCGATTATCGCGATCTTGTTCCCGTATTCCGCCACCGTTACGAGCCGGATCATCCAGCCGCCGTTCGGTCGCGAAATCAATCTCACGACGTACGTCTGACGATCGACGCGAACCTGCAGCTTCGGGTGGCTTCGATTATTGCTGATTACGCGAAAAAGGCCGGGGGGAAGGCCGCAGCCGTCGTGCTCGACCCGGACAGCGGCGCCCTGCTCGCAAGCCTGGACCGGGCGAGATACGGCCTGTATCCACCGGGATCAACCTTCAAGCTGGTGACGGCATCGGCCGCGCTTCGTCAGGACGCCAGCCTTGGAAACAGTGCATTCACTTGCGTACGTTTGCCCGATGGGAGGGTCGGCTCCAGAATCAATGGGTGGAGTCGGCCCGTTCGCGACGATGTCATGGATACGCATCCGCACGGGACCATCGACATGCACGATGGCCTCGTGCACTCTTGCAACGCCTATTTCGCTCAGCTCGCGGTGAAGATTGGCCCGGAGCCGCTTCTCGACACTGCCGCGCGACTGGGCATTTCCCTGACGCCATCGAGCAACGCCCTTCGGCGTGTACGCGAGACGCTTCCGCAGGTTGGATACGGTCAGGGCGATGTTGTTGCGACACCGATGAGGATGGCCCGAGTGGTCGCGGCGATCGCCTCAAATGGAGTGCTGCACGAGACCCGCTTGGAACAGACGGAACCCGCGGCCTCGAAATCCGACGTATTTCTGGATCCTGATAGTGCCCGGTTGCTCGCCAGTTATTTGCGCGACGCCGTCGTCAGCGGCACGGGTCGCAGCCTCGTGCGACATCCCTGGCGAATCGCCGGCAAGACCGGCACGGCCGAACTGTCGGGCAGTCCGTCACACGGCTGGTTCGTCGGATTTGCTCCATACGGACCGGCAACGAGGCGCGTTGCGTTTGCGATCATCATCGAAAATGCAGGGTACGGGGGTGCAAGCGCGGCGCCGGTTGCCGCCGAGATCGTGACCGCGGCTTCGCAGGCGGGACTGGTCAAATGAAATTTGGGAACATGGATGTTCTGGGGAAAGCTCGAAGGCTCGAATCGAGAATCGCCCGTCGGCTCGATAGTGCCGCACAAGACTTCATGGGGTCAGGTGCCCGGGAGCCGCTCGAGATCGTCTACTCGATTGTGGAGGCGGTCGAGCACGAAATCCAGCCAGGCGGTCGGGGCAGGCGGACATTTCCCTTCAATAGAGTCACGCTATCGGTGCTGGCGCCGTCGCGTGACGCGCGCGCGCGTTTCGAGGCCGTTTTCGACGGCGAGCCGGCGTTGCGCGAGAGAATCGTCGACCGTCTTCGATCGGCCGGATGCGAGGCGGTGGATCTGGTCGTCGATGTCGTATACGTAACCCGGGGCCAAAAGAACTGGAGAGACCCCGGGTTTCACGTCGATTTCGCCCGCGTGACACCAGTGGACGCTGGCGACGCCAGTCGAGGTCCGGCGGCGGCTCGCATCGAGCTGACCGTTTCGCGCGGCGTCGCCGAGCGGCGAGCCTACGCCTTCATGGCCAGGCGCATCGATCTCGGGAGATGCGCCGAAGTTCGAGACAGCCGCAACAGGCTGATCAGAACGAACCACGTCGCATTTGCAGAAGGATCCGGCGACGTCAACCAGAGCGTTTCCCGCCAGCACGCGCACATCGGATACGCGTCGGGAGATTACCGGCTCTATGACGACCGGAGCGCGCACGGGACCAGCATCCTTCGAAACGGCAGGACCGTTGCC
>QHWJ01000008.1 GCA_003222535.1 Acidobacteriota bacterium
GCATGGTGATCCTGAATCGTGCGCCGGCCGTCGAGCGGATGTGACCTGCCCCGGCTGCGGACCGTTCGCTTATTTCGCTCGGAGGCGTTCGACGAAGGCCGTCAGCATCCGGTATCCTGTCGCGCATGGGATCGCAGAATCAAGCGGGCGAGCCGCGATCACACTGTGACGAACGACACTTGTTTCGCCGAGCCATGCGGGTTGGCCTACCGGCGCGCAGTGCTGATGTTCCTGAATTCATGGATTCGGCTGCGGTGCGGGTCCGATCTCGGACTCCTGAACAGCCGATGGCGGAAGTCGTTTCACGGGCTGCGAGGCATGTATGACATCAATTCGGCAACGGAATCGGCCGGGACGTCTCGTGATCGGCAGCCTGCTCGGAGTGGCCATCTGGTTCGGGGCACCGGCACCGTCGACGCGCATTGAAGCGCAGTCGCAAACAACTCCTCTCAGCTATACCGCAGGCCAGGGTGAGCAGGGAGAGGTCGCGTACATCGAGCACTGTGCGTCATGCCATGGCCGGAACCTGGATGACGGGGCCTATGGGCCACCGCTCAAAGGGAACGACTTCCGGCAGAAGTGGGGTTCGCGGTCCGCGGAGGGGCTGTTCACCTACACCAGCACGAAGATGCCGCCCGCGCAACCCGGTACGCTCGGCGACGCGACCTACGCGCAGCTTCTGGCGTTCCTGCTCCAGGAAAACGGCTCACAGCCGGGCGCGCGCGAGCTCCCCGGCGACCCCGAGGCGCTGAAGGCGATGTCGCCGCCCAACTGGCCGCGGGCCGGAGGAGGAGGGCTGGCTCCCCGCGTGATCGTGCCGCCCGGGCCGCCTCGGATCAATCCGCTGGACAGGATCCGGCCGGTCACCGAAGCCATGCTGAACAAAGTTCCCGACGGCGAGTGGCTCACGTGGCGGCGGACCTACGACGCGTTCGGGTTCAGCCCTCTGAAGAAGATCACGAAGGCCAATATCAACGATCTTCGTGTCGCCTGGACCTGGTCGCTGCCCAACGGTCCGAACGAATCGACCCCGATCGTTCACGACGGCGTGCTGTTCATCCACAGTTATGGGGACAAGGTCCAGGCACTCGACGCCGCCACGGGAGACCTGCTCTGGCAGTATTCACGCCGGCTGCCGGCCGGCGTCGCCGCCAGCATCAAGCGGGGCATCTCGATTTACGGCACTCGCCTCTACGTGCCGACCTCGGACGCGCATATCGTCGCGCTCGACGTGAAGACCGGAAAAGTCGTGTGGGACCAGGCTGTCGCTGACCCGAAGAAAGGCTACCGGATGACCGGCGGCCCGCTCGTGGCCCGCGGCAAGGTGATGATCGGCACCACGGGTCGCGCCGAGGGCGGGAATTACATCGCCGCGCTCGATGCGGGGACGGGGAAGGAAGCCTGGCGGTTCTACACCATCGCGCGTCCGGACGAGCAGGGTGGCAAGAGTTGGAACGGGTTGCCGCTCGAAAAACGAAACGGTGGGTCCGTCTGGATTCCCGGGAGCTACGATCCGGTTCAGAACCTGGCGTTCTTCGCACCCGGCAATACCTACGATACCGGCCCGCTCCGTACCCTGGTCAGCCAGCCCGGTGTGACCAACGATGCCCTGTACCTGGACTCCACGCTCGCGTTGGATCCGGACACCGGGAGGCTGGCCTGGTATTTTCAACATCAGGCGAACGGCCAATGGGATCTCGATTGGGCGTTCGAACGGATGGTGCTGCAGTTGCCGGTCAACGGCGGACTGCAGAGCGTCGTTGTCACCGCCGGCAAGCAGATGATCTTCGACATCGTTGTGACGGAAACCGGCAAATACGTGTCGTCGATCGATTTGGGGCTGCAGAACCTGGTCACGTCGATCGACCCGAGGACCGGCGCGAAAACCACCGATCCCGACCTCCTTCCCGGAGACGGCCAGACCAAGATGGTCTGCCCGCACGTGAGCGGCGGCCGCGGGTGGATGCCCACCTCGTACGAGCCGGCGACGAGAATTCTGTACGTGCCCATCGTGGAGGCGTGCATGGATCTGGTCCCCGTCGCGGAAGGCGAACGGGGGAGCCTGTCCACGGGTGTCCGCTGGACGGTTCGGCCGCGGCCGGGAAGCGACGGCCAGTACGGGCGTCTGCAGGCGCTCAATCTCGAGACAAAGAAGACGGCATGGGTTGAACGGCAGCGCGCGCCGCTGACGACAGGTACCCTCGTCACGGCCGGTGGAGTGGTGTTTGCCGGATCGCTCGACAGAATGTTTCTCGCCTACGACGCCGCGACCGGCGCTCAGATCTGGAAGACTCGTCTGAATGACGTGCCGAGCTCTGCGCCGATCAGCTATTCCGCAAACGGGCAGGAATACGTCGCCGTGGTGGTCGGCCCCGGCGGCTATCAGTCGAACAGCTACGACGCGCTCGTGCCGGAGATTCAGAATCCGCCGGACCACGGCGCTGCCATTTGGGTATTCGAGGTACCGGCGAAACCTGCGGTGAAGGCGACGCGCGATTGACGGCCAGCTGCCCTAGGTGGGATAACCGCACCATGATCGTGACGCTCGATTCCAAACGTCGTTTGACGGTTCCAGCCTCACTGGCTCCGGCGTCGCCAGGCGAATGCTTCGACGCACACTTCGACGCGGAGGAGGACGCCATCGTATTTCGGCGACTTGCCGGTAAGGAAGACTGGCTGGCCGCCCTGAAAGAATGCCCGGTCAGCATGGATGACGTGCCACCTCGCAGGCGCTAGACGGCACGGCGCCGCAAGATATGAGCTGGCTTCTCGATACGGATGTCATCTGCCAGCCAGCGAAGCGTCGAGGCGATTCGCGAGTGGTGGCGTGGCTGCAACAGGGAAAAGGACCGCTGCTACACCAGTGCGGTCGTCATCGCTCAACTCGCCGGCTGGGTTCGAACGAAAGAAGGACGGCAACGGCAGGCACTGCAGGCCTGGTTGACGCGCCTCGTCGATGCGATGCACGGGCGTATCCACGGATTCAACGTGTCGGTGGCGCATGTATGGGCGGAACAGGAGCACATGCTCGAGAAGGCTGGCCGGCGGATGCCCGTCGAAGACAGCTACATCGCGGCAACAGCCAGACGGCACGGCCTCACGATCGCCACCGGCAACGACCAGGACTTCCGTCGCCCTGGCCTCACAGTTTTCAATCCGTTCAAGGAACTGCCGAACGGCTGACCCAACGACGAATACGATTCGTGCCTGCGGTTACATCATTATTCAGGCTCACCATGTCCGCTACCCGCGTGCCGACACCCTCGGGCTTGGACAGCTTCCATGGCTGGTGGTACAGTGCGCGCGGATCGTGGAATTGGTGTTTGCGCCTGGGATGTCTCGCAGTAAGGAAACTGGAATGAAAGAAGCTGGGGCCGCTCTCTCGGTGCTCCTGTTGTCGGGGGCTTTGGTGGCAGGCGCTCAAGACGCCGCCGGGCCTTCTATTTGGAGCGGCGTGTTTACCGCGGCGCAGGCGAAGCGAGGGAACGACGCGTATCAAGCCAGTTGCTCGGGGTGCCATGGAAGCGATCTTCGCGCAACGGACGCCGAGGCGGTGGATCTCACCGGTCCGGCCATTCGTGCCAAGTGGAACGGAAAAACGCTGGAGGACCGTTTCGAGACGATACGGGACACGATGCCGCTGGGGAATGCGAATACTCTAGGCGACAAGACATATATGGACATCCTGGCTTTTATTCTTCAGTTCAACGACTTTCCGCCAGGAAATCAGGAGCTGGTGCCCCAGACGGCGAAAGTGATCGTGTTCGTACCCAGGCCTTGAGGCAGCGAGCCCGTCATCACCATTAAGGAGAGGGCCATGAGCAGCAACGCGAAAGGGCCGAATCCCGTCAGTCGGAGAGGTTTTCTCAAGACGACTGTGGCGACGGGCGGGGCCGGTGTCGCCATAGCCGCGGCCGGACTGCACCCAAAGGAGGCCGAGGCCGCCGAAATCAAATGGGACCGATCGGCGGATGTGGTAGTGGTCGGTGCGGGGGTTTCTGGGCTCGCGTGCGCTTGCGCGGCCCGCGATGCCGGTGCCTCCGTGATCATGATCGACGAGAATTTCGACATCGGTGGCCGCGGCATGCTGAGCGGAGGGAGCATCCAGCTCGGCGGCGGGCACAGTCTGCAGAAGAAGTACGGCACGGTGGACTCGGCCGACATGATTTTCGCGGACTGGACCCGGCACGATCACCCGTCGTCCCGTTACAGCGACCGCGACATCGTCCGCAAGTTCGCCGACGAAAACGCCGCCACGTTCGAGTTCCTGCTGGCCCACGGCGTCCAGTTCACCGGTCGCGAGGAAGGTGGAGGCGGAGCGTCGACGAACGCCGGCCGAACCTACCAAACCGTGGAATGGCACATCCCGAGCCAGGTGATGGCACCCCATCGCGGCCGGAACGGGTCAGGACTCGTCAGAAGGCTCGAGGAAAGCGCGCGCAAAGCAGGCGTCGAAATCCTGCTGCGACATTCGATGACGAGCATCATCCGCGAGAGTCCCCGGTCGGGGCGGGTGCTCGGAATCACCGCCCGGTACATGGATAAGGACATCAACGTTCAGGGGAAGAAAGGCGTGTTTGTCGGCACCGGCGGGCACCCGGGCAACGTAAACCTCCGCCGGACGTTCGATCCGCGGCTCACCGAGGAGTACCAGCAGGCGTGCGCCCCGTACGCCCGTCAGAGCGGCGCCGCCGAGGTGATGTCCATGGCCATCGGGGCCTCGCTTTGGGCCACGGCACTGCAGACCTCCCAGAGCGGTGCGGCGATCACCAAGACGGCACACATCGGGTGTCAGTGGGGTTACGGTCAGCTGGTCATCGAGACCGACAGCCCGATCTTCCATCTTGCGCGCGCGACAGGCCTCACCGTGGCGAGCTGGCAGGACGTGATCATGGTAAACCAGACCGGCAAGCGGTTCTGGAACGAGCTCGACGGGAGCTACAACTTCATCGCCGCAGCGATGGCGTACAACGGCGATCCGGACAAGTTGAACGGAGGCGGGCCGATCTGGGCCATCTTCGATTCCGATGCAGTAGCCCGCGAGAAGTGGAATCCAAAGCCACCCAATGTGGATCCGCTTTATTTCGCGAGCGGTGCGACGCTGAAGGAACTGGCGGCCAGCATCAACAATCCGTACCAGAAGAGGCCGATGCCGGGAACGGTACTGCAAGAGACTGTCGAGCGGTACAACTCCTTCGTCACGTCGGGCGTCGACACCGACTTCAAGAAGCCCAAACCCATGTACAAGATCGAGAAGCCGCCGTTCTATGCGGCATGGGCGACTCCCATCCTCCACGATTCGCTCACCGGCCTAAGGGTCAATACGGACCAGCAGGTGATTGATATTTTCGGTCAGGTCATTCCCGGGCTCTATACCGGAGGCGAAAGCATGGGTGGTCTGGCCCAGCATGGCCTGGGCAGAGACCTCGTCTCTGGCCGCATCGCTGGACTTCACGCCGGAAGGTCGCCGAGCGGCACCCGCTGACGACAGGACGCCGCGAGGGCCGGGCTCGGATTTCCGAGCTCGAACCCTTTTCGGAACCAGCGGCGAACGGAAGTCGGTTCCGTTCCGGCTACTCCTTCGTCGCAGACGGACGAGCGCATGAGCAAGAGGGTCGAGCGCGCGGACGAGGAGCCGCGGACGCATCTCACCAGCGTGGCGCTGAGTCGGCCGCCTGCTGCGGAGGTCGACGCCGGCACGGACATCGTCTTGAAGATCAAGGTCTCCTGCCCCTACGGATGCGACCTTCGCGGACGAGTCATCAACGTCATGGCGCCCGATGGTGACCTCGTGGCGGGAAGTGGG
>QHWJ01000388.1 GCA_003222535.1 Acidobacteriota bacterium
CAGCCGTAGTGCATCGACTCGAGACCGGCTATCGTCCCAAAACCGGCGTTGTCCATCACCAGCCACACGACCGGCAGTTCCGCTTCCATGGCTGTCGCGATCACCGAGGGGTTCGTGCTGAACCCGCCGTCGCCGATGAGCGACACCGCCGCGCGATCCGGATGTGCCATCTTGACCCCGAGCACTGCCGCCGGGCCAAACCCCATGGTCGCAAGTCCGCTGGGCGTGATGAACGTTCCGGGCACCGTGATGGGGAACTGCTGTCCCACCCCGTTCTTGTTCCAGCCCACGTCGGTGACGATGAAGCCATTCTCGGGAACGGCCTTACGGAGCTCGGCAAGGATTCGTTCGGGGCGCATCGGGTATTGGTCCGAGCTCCACTGATGATCCCAGTTCGCTGCGAAGGCCTTGCGGCCGCGGGCGATCTCTTCCCGGAGACGACCGCGATCCCGGTGGCTCCTACCCTGCGCTGCCACCGCGAGCGCACCGAGTGCCAGCTTCGCGTCTGCGACGACGCCCAGTTCAGTAGGATAGTTGCGGCCAATCTCCGCCTCGTCGGCGTCAATGTGAATCAGGCGCGTTGGCGGAATCGAGAAGGTGAAGCGCGGATCCCACGAGCTCGAGTTCGCTTCGGCGAGACGCGTGCCGACAGCCACGATCACATCCGCGGTGCGGCACCTGTCATTGGAGATCGGCGTGCCCCAGAATCCGGTCTGCCCGAGCAGCAGCGGGTGATCGTCCCGCAGGCAGCCTTTGCCCATCAGCGTATGCGCGACCGGCACGTCGAGCGCCTCGGCCAGCGCTGCCAGCTCCGCGGTCGCCCGGGCCGAGAGCACGCCGCCGCCCGCGTACAGGATCGGACGCTCGGCGGATGCGAGCGCGTCGACGATCTGCCCGACCGTTGCGGCGTCGACCGTGGGCCGCGACATGATCGCGGGCACGTGCCGGAATGCGTCGACGGGCAGATCGGCGGAGAAGATGTCCATCGGCACGTCGACGAGCACCGGACCTGGCCGGCCAGCCTGCGCCAGATGGAACGCGCGCTCCATGATGCGCGGCAGATCCTCCACGCGGTCGACGCGGTACACGCGCTTGCAAAACGGCCGGTAGATCTGGAACTGGTCGGCGTCCTGATGGAGATTGACCTCCTGGTGGGGGTGGCGGCCGTAGTAGTGCGACGGGACATCGCCGGCAATCACCACCATCGGGATCGAATCGAGCGCCGCGTTGGCGACGCCGGTGCACGCGTTGGTCAGTCCAGGACCGAGGTGCGTCAACAGCACGCCGGTCCTGCCCGACGCGCGCGCGTAGCCGTCGGCGGCATGGGCCGCGACCTGCTCGTGGCGCGCCGACACGAACCGGATGCGGCTCTTCCCGAGCGCGTCGAGCAGCGCGATGATCGTGTGACCGCACAGGCCGAAAATCACCTCGACGCCGAGGCGTTCGAGATACTCGGTCAGGAGGTACGAGGCGATCCGGGTCTTTGTCGCCTTCTCAGCCGGATCGACGGTGTAGGGCGCAACTGTGCTCATACGGCCATCCCAGGTGGTGGTTAAAAGGTTTCGCTGTCCCAGAACTCGCCGAACAGTTCCTGTTCGGACGGGCGGTCTTCCGGAATCGGCCGGCTCACCCACGTGACATTCATGTAGTGCTTGAGCGAGATGTTCTCGTTCGTGATGTTTCCGCCCCAGACGCCGCATCCCATGCTCGACGTCATCGGCATCCCGTTCGTGAACGTGCCGGCGTTCGAGCTCGATTGCACTTGCCGGACCATGATGCGGCTCACCGGCGCCATGAGCGCGAGGCGATGGATGTGATCGTCGCTGTGGGAGTAGATGCCGCAGGAATGGCCTTTACCGCCCGTCTCGAAGATCTGCCGCACCTTGTCGAGCGCCTGATCGAACCCGTCATACTTGAAGATCGCCAGGACCGGGCCGAGCTTCTCGGTCGAGAATCGGTGCTGCCGGCCTATCAGCTGCTCTTCGACAACGAGAAACGTCTTGTCGTCGGGGATCGCGAACCCGGCAAGGTCGGCGACGACCGCTGCGGCCCGCGCGATGGTGTTCGGCGTGCGGTGCCCGCCGGCGTCCCAGCAGGCCTTCTCGAGCGCCGCCTTCTCCCGACCGGACACGACGTAACCGCCTTCCGCCTGCAGCTGCTTCAGGAAAGCCTCGTAGATTGACGCGTCCACGAGGATGTTGCCGTCGGCGGAGCAGCCGGACCCATGATCGTTCGTCTTGCTGATGCGCGTGTTGCGCGCTGCCTCGGCGATGTCGGCGGTCTCGTCGATGACCATGGTCGCGTTGCCGGGGCCGACGCCGTAGGCCGGTTTGCCGGAGCTGTAGGCGGCGCTCACCATTGCGGGGCCGCCGGTGGCGATGGTCAAATCGCAGAGGCGCATCAGCTCGTTTGCCAGCGGGATGCTGGGACGCTCCACACACTGGAGCACGTCTTCGGACGCGCCGAGCTTTCGAAGCGCCGCCCGCATGACCCGCACGGTCTCGTTCGTCGTCTTCCTGCTGCCGGGATGCGGCGAAAAGATGACGGCGTCCTTGCACTTGATCGCGTAAATCGCGATCCCGATCGGCGTGATGTACGGACTCGTCACCGGAATCAGCGACGCGATGACGCCAGCCGGCTTCGCGTACTTGACGATCCCTTTCTCGGGGATCTCTTCGATGATGCCCATGCTCTTCTGCCGAAGCGCATCGCGCAGAATACCGAGCACCTTCGCGCGTCGCTTCGGCTCCGGGCTGCCCATGCCGCTTTCGTCCACGCTCATCTTCGCCAGCCTGGTGGCCGTCCCTTCGTTGCCGCCCGCCCAGGCGACGGCGCGGCACAGGCGATCGACCGCCGCCTGGTCGTACGTCTCGACTGCCTGCATGGCCGTCCTGGCGCGGGCGAGCAGGCCGTGCGCCGTGGCTTGTTCTTCAGAAGTAATTGTTCGTGCCGGTGCTGCCGTGGCCGCTCCCATGATTCATTGTCCGTTCTTGACGGGCGGAACGCCGTCGTATTGAACCGGGATCTTGATCCGCATCGGCTTCTCGCGCGCGTACTCTTCGAGTACCTCGGCGCTCAATCCCGCGACACGGCCGACGATGAAGATCAGCTTGCCGGCCATCGCGGGCAGCCCCAGGTCGGTCAGAATGGCCGCAAGCGCGCCGTCGATGTTCAGCGGGATCGGCTTGATACGCCTGGCGATCGCGATTTCGAGCGCGCGAACGAAGCGGATGCCGTCGCCGGCAACGCCGGCGTCGTGAGCAAGCGTAAACAACACGTCCACTCGCGGATCGATCGTCGAGTGCACCCGGTGCCCGAATCCGGGCAACCGCGTCTTCGCCGCCGTCGCATCGGCCACGTTGCGGTCGGCGACCGCTTCGAGCGACACCCCGTCACGCCGCGCCTGTTCGAGCCCGGCGATGATCAGCTCCATACAACCCGAACCGGCGCCGCCGTGCTCGTCGCCGATCGTGAGGACGCCGGCGGCGATGGCGGCCGCGGGGGATTGCCGGTTGCCTGATGCGGCAAGACGTGCGGCTGCGCAGGAGGGCGCGCCCGCCCCGTGATCCGCTACGCCGACCAGGATCGCGTCCATGAGCCGACGTTCACCCGGCGAAGGGAGCCGATCGTGATGCAGAAGGAAGATCACATCGGTGAACGTGGCGTGCCGCATCAGGTCGAGGACGTCGTGTCCGCGCACTCTGATGTGATCCGGACCGGCGTCGACGATCGCGGTACGCCACGTGTCCATTCAAGTGGTTGGATGTTACGTCCGGAGAGGGAACGGAAGGCAGCTGTTACGGTAACACCACGGTAACTCCGTTGGTTTGCTCCCGTCGGGGTGCTAACGTGCCGACCGCTACAGAAATGTCGCCTCGTCAGGGAGGTATACCGTGAGACTGCTTCGAGCGTCACTCGTGATTGTTGTTCTCGTGCTCGCCACGCACGGCAACGCATGGGCGCAGGCGGTTGCCGGCGCGCAGATCTCGGGCACGGTCCGCGACTCGAGCGGGGGCACCATCCCCGGAGCCGAGGTGACCGTCACGAAAATCGACACCGGAGCCACACGGACCGTGTTCACGAGCGCAGATGGGGTCTACGTGCTGCCGAACCTTTCCGTGGGACCGTACCAGCTGAAGGTCGTCCTGCAGGGCTTCAACACGTACATCCGGGATGGCATCGTGCTGCAGGTCAGCTCGAACCCGGAGATCAACGTGACGCTCGCAGTGGGCGCCATCAGTGAGCAGGTGACGGTCGCCGCGAACTCGACCCTGGTCGAAACCCATACGACCGGCGTCGGACAGGTGATCGACAACCAGCGTGTGATGGAGCTTCCGCTGAACGGCCGCCAGGCGACCGAGCTGATCTTCCTGTCCGGCCTCGCCACCTCGGCGCCCGCGGGCGATCTCAACACCAACAAGAATTTTCCGACCGTCACGATCTCGGTCGCCGGCGGGCAGGCCAACGGCATCACGTACATCATGGACGGTGGCACGCACAACGATCCGTTCAACAACCTGAACCTGCCGACGCCGTTTCCCGACGCGCTGCAGGAGTTCAAGGTTGAAACCAGCGCGCTGCCGGCGCGGTACGGCTACCATGCGGCGTCCGCCGTCAATCTCATCACCAAGTCCGGGTCGAACCAGGTCCACGGCGATGTCTTCGAGTTCCTTCGCAACTACCGCTTCAACGCGCGCAACTTCTTCGCGCCCGCGCGCGACAGCCTGAACCGCAACCAGTTCGGCGGCACCATCGGTGCGCCGATCATCAAGAACAAGATGTTCCTGTTCGGCGGCTACCAGGGACGCGTCGAAAAGAGCAATCCGGCCACGACCACCAGCTTCGTCCCGACCCAGGCGATGCTGAATGGCGACTTCACCGCTATCACGTCTCCCGCATGCAACGGCGGGCGCCAGGTGACGCTGACCGGCGGCTTCGTCGACAACAGAATTGATCCTTCACGGATCAGCCCGGTAACGCGGAAGTTCCTGCAACACGTTCCGGTGTCGCAGGACCCGTGCGGCCGGCTGCAGTACGGCATTCCCAACAACAACACGGAGCATCAAGGGCTGGCGAAGGTCGATTACACGTTCAACTCGAACTCCTCAATGTTTGCGCGCTACTTCTACGCCGTGTACGACAACCCCGCGACCTATGATGGCACCAACGTCCTGACCCTCAGCCGCACTGGGCAGAACAACCAAGTGCACTCACTGGTCCTTGCGCACAATCAGGTGCTGTCGGCGTCGATCCTCAACTCGCTGCATGTGACGGTCAACCGGACGCTGAACGATCGGCCGCTGCCGGCGTACTTCAGCGCGACCGACCTCGGTGCCCGTGTCTCCAGCCTGGTGCCCGGGTATGTCGGCGTCAACGTCACCGGCAGCGGCTTTTCGGTCGGGTCGGGCGCGACCAATCCAGGGTACTTTAACTCCAAGGGATGGCAAGTCGCCGATGACCTCGACATCGTCCGCGGTGCGCACCAACTGTCGATCGGCGGCAATTGGATTCGCTCGCGCATCGAGACACTCAACAACCGGCCGACCAACGGGGCGTTCACATTCAACGGCCAGGGCACCGGGCTCTCGCTGGCCGACTTCATGTTGGGTATCGTGAGCGGCGGGTTTCTCCAGGGCAACCCGGTGTACGACTACGACC
>QHWJ01000389.1 GCA_003222535.1 Acidobacteriota bacterium
AGGCCGCGCACGTCGTGCGCGCGATAGTGCGCGTGGGGCTGCACCGCCTGCACCTCGACGTCCACCGGCAACACGTACGAGTCGGTGACGACGTAGCGCGCGTCGCCGGCCGGGATGTCGATGTTCTGCCGGCCCAGGCGCAGCATCGCCGGCGTCCGCGCCGGCGCCGCGTCGCCGAAATAGAGGCCGACCGACGGCGCGACGACCTCGGCCTTCCCGCTCGGCTGCATGTGCAGCTGCACGACGAGATCGGTGCGCTTCTCGAGGCGCCACGCCAGATCCTTCGGCAGCAGCGGCACCACTTGTCCGGGCGTCCAGCCGAGGAAATGGCCGTCAGGGTATTGCGCGGAGTGCGCGATCAAGCCGTCGTACCCTGGAGCCGGATCCTGATCGTCGAGACGACGCGATGCCGGCGTCGCGTCGACTCGAATATTCGCGTGGTGCACGACCCTGGGGTTGCCCGGACGGAACTCCAGCCCCCGAACGAAGCGCGCGGCGTCGACGGGAATCGGGAGAACGAAGATGCGAAAGACATCGGTGCCCTCCGGCGGCAGCGTGTATGGCTGATCCAGCGTGAGGACGAGGTCCGGCGTTCCAAGCTGCCAGCCTTCGCTCCAGGCGCGCGGCGGAGGCATGTCGCGCGGATCGCCCTCGGCGGCGCCCTCGCCGGCCCACCGCTCGATCAACCGGATCTCCGCGTCGCTGAGCGGATGCTGTCCGACAAACGGGCCATCGCCCGGATCCGCCTTCCACGGCGGCATGAAGCGGCTCTTCGTCACGGCGGCGATCTGCGTGGCGCGCCGCTTTGCGTCCGCGTACGTCAGCAGGCTGAACGGCGCGGACCCGCCGGGGTGATGGCACATGGCGCAGCGATCGACGATGAGCGGCGCGATGTCTCTCGCGTAGGTCAGGGATTGTGCAGCCGCCGGCGCCGCGATCAACAACACGCCAAGGGAAACGTGTAGGGCGCGGGCCTGAAAGGGCCGCGCTACGGTGTTGAGCAACGCCGCGTTCATCGCACGAAATCCGCGATGAAGCAGCCGACGGCCTGCGTCGTCGGCTGCAAGACCGGCTTGCCGGCGATCACGGCCGTGAGCGCCTGCGCCAGATCGCGCCTGGTCGGTGCGGGCCGTTCCAGCCCGAGATCCACATAGCGATCATCGATGCGGCCGCGATAGACGATGTGCCCGCCCGCATAGACCGCGGCCTCGGGCGTCACCGTGGCGCCGACGAACTTCACGAGCGCGTGTTCGGGGTCCCTCAGCGCCTGGGTCGCGCCCGCGTACGCGAACGCGGTCATGTGCTCGCGGATCGCGGGCGCGCGCTCGGCAGGGTTCGGATAGATCAGCCGAAACACGACGCCCCTCGGCGCGAACGCCGCCGCCAGCCGTCGGACTTCCGGCGCGTAGCGATTCGAGATCGGGCAATCTGTGCTCGTGAAGAGAAACACGATCGCGGTGACGCCCGCGGGCGCGGCGAACGGGTCGGCCGCTCCCCCGTCGATGTGTTGGACGCGCAGCTGTTCGGCAGCGGCGCCGACACCGGCACCGGCACCGCTAAAGCGGTGCCCTACGCGGGGTTCTTCATGGCGGCCTACGCGCGACTCTTCGGCGCCGGCACCGCTGAAGCGGTGCCCTACGCGGTGCCCTGCGTGGGGACCTACGCGGGGCCCTGCGCGGGGCGCAATCGGCAAGATGCCTGCAAGGACGATGGCGGTCAGGAGCCGGCGCATTCAGGAAGACGATAGCACGAGAGAAAAATGGGCTCCGAGAATCCAGCAGGTCGTGGAAGATCCAACACGTTGAATTCATGACGCGGTCCGGACCCGCCCGAGCGATAAAGACCGTAGTTCCCGTGGATCTTAGATGGTCAAGCACGGTACTCTCCCGTCACTCTTGTCTTTGAGCGTCTCATTCGGCCTGCCGTCTTTCGTGTGGAATCACGCGACCGATTTGGCGCGAGTGAACGTCATTCCAGCTGTTTCATTGGTGATCACTACGGAGGTAGGGGCATGACGAGCAGGAAAGCGGCGGGGGCGGTCTTCACCGCGCTGGTGCTGTTGATAGGGCTGCCGAACACGGCGCGCGCTCAGAGCGCGATCGCGGGAGTCGTGAAAGATTCATCGGGCGCCGTCTTGCCCGGCGTGACCGTCGAGGCGTCCAGCGACGTCCTGATCGAGAAGACGCGGTCGGTGACGACCGACGGCCAGGGGCAATACAAGATCGTCGACCTCCGGCCCGGCGTCTACACCGTCGTCTTCACGCTGCCCGGTTTCAGCTCGTTCAGGCGGGATGGCCTCGAGCTGCCCACGGCGTTCACCGCGACGATCAACGCCGACATGAGAGTCGGGGCGCTCGAAGAGACGGTCACGGTCTCGGGCGCGTCGCCCATCGTGGACGTCCAGAGCACGGTCCACACCCAGGTGCTCAGCCGGGACACGCTCGACGCGCTCCCCACCGGACGCACCATCCAGGGCCTCGGCCAGCTGGTCATCGGCATCGCGTTGAGCATCCCTGACGTGGGCGGGTCGAGAGCCATGCAGCAGACCTACATGTCGACGCACGGGATGGATGCCACGAACAACACGGTCCTGGTGGACGGCCTGATGGTGAACGGCCTGCAGTCCGACGGCGCCGTTCAGAGCTACTTCAACGACGCGATGAACCAGGAGGTCAGCTACCAGACCAGCGGGATCGGCGCCGACACGTCGGCCGGCGGCGTGCGGCTGAACATGATCCCGAAAGAAGGCGGCAACAGATACACCGGCTCATTTTTCTCGTCCTGGCGCGACGGCAAGTGGCAGAGCGATAACTTCACCCAGGACCTGAAGGACCGCGGGCTCCCCAACGCGAGCAAGATCCAGCGGATTTACGATCTGAACTTCTCGGAAGGCGGGCCGATCAAGAAGGACACGCTGTGGTTCTTCGCCACGCTGCGCCAGTGGTCGGTGAACGCGCCGATCGCCGGGACCTTCGTGAGCGACGGTACAAGCGCTGGTTTTGCCAGCTGCCTGTCTGCGGCGAAAACGGCAACTCCCTGCGGGCAGGGGATCGACGATCAGAAAATCAAAAGCGGTCTGGCCCGCCTGACGTGGCAGGTCAGCCCCCGCAACAAGCTGTCCGCGTACTTCGACGAGATCGACAAGTTCCGGGGCCACGCGATGGCCGCGGGCGACGATTACGCCAGCGCGGCGGTGGTCTGGAATTCACCGGCGTACCACACGACGGCCGTCAAATGGACGTCCACCGTCAGCAACAAGCTGCTCATCGAGGGCGGCTATTCCAACAACACCGAAGACTACACGAACGAGTATCTGCCGGGGATCGCGCAGCCGCGCGGCTCGGCGGCCTGGTACGGGAACGCGTCGCGCCAGGATCTCGGTCTGATCGCCACCACGAGGGCGCCGCTGGTTTCATCCATCAGCACCCAGAGCCCGCTGCGGTACAACGTTCAGGCGTCGGCTTCCTACGTCACCGGCTCCCACAACATGAAAGTGGGCTTCCAGCGGACGTGGGGGCACTTCGGCCACACCAGGGATGTCAACGCCGACCTCACGCAGCAGTACAACAGCATCGGCACCGGCATCCCCTTCACCGTGCCCAACAGCGTGCTGGTCTACAACACGCCGTACGTGCAGGAGGAGGATCTGAACTACGACCTGGGCATCTACGGTCAGGACCAGTGGACGTTCAAGCGTCTGACGACCAATGCCGGCCTGCGGTGGGAAGCCGTCAACGCCAAGGTGCCCGTGCAGACGTCGCCGGCTGGACGCTTCGTGGACGCGCGGCAGTTCGCCGAGACGCCGAACGTGCCGAACTGGAAAGACATCGCGCCGCGTTTCGGGCTTGCTTACGATCTGTTCGGGACGGGGAAGACCGCCCTCAAGTTTTCGCTGAACCGGTACAACGCTTCGAGAACGACCGGCGACGCGAACTCCGGAGCGCAGCGCTACAACCCGCTCGCCGCGGCCTCGTTCACGCTGCCGTGGACCGATGTCAACAAAGACGACATCGCACAGGGAGAGCGCGGCTGCGTGTATCTGACGCCCGGGTGCGAGATCAACTTCGCCGGCCTGCCGTCGGACTTTGGCCGGAGAGCGCTGACGACGTACGACCCGAACACGAAGCGCATCTGGAACCTGGAAAGCGGTCTCGAAGTGCAGCATGAGCTGATGCGGGGCGTCTCCATGACCGCGTCCTGGTACCACGGCAACTTCCACAACGAGCTGTTGTACGACAATCAGCTCGTGACGCTGGCCGACTGGACGCCGGTGTCGATTTTCAACCCCATCGATGGCACGCCGCTCACGATCTACAACCTGAATCCGGCGAAGAACGGGCAGGTGTCGACGCTGGACACGAGCAGCACCACTCGGAAGCGGACCTACGACAGCTACGGCGCGAATTTCCAGGCGCGGCTGCCTCACGGAGCCGCGCTCTTCGGCGGCCTCGGGTTCGACCGGTTGCTTCGGAACACGTGCGACGAGCCGGACAACCCGAACCAGCTCCGCTTCTGCGACGACGCCAACCTTGATGCCAATCTCCCGTCTGGTGAGACGCCGAAGGGGTACACGATCCCGTTCATGGCCCAGGGAAAGCTGTCGGGATCCGTCCCGCTCCCGCTGGGGATTCAGCTGAGCGGCAGCTTCCAAAGCAACCCCGGCTACGCCTATCGATCGCTGACGACCACCAGGATCACCGGCGGCACATCATGGCTGTTGAGCCGGACCACCCGGTATCCTGCGAATTGCCCGGCTCCCTGCCCTGCCGGCGCGCTGGTGTTGCCGACCCTCAACGGGACGCCGGACAATGCGGCGAATCTGCGGGTGCAATTGGTCCCGTATGGAGCGAAGGGCGAGTACACCGATCGGGTGAACCAGCTCGATCTGCGGTTGACGAAGACCGTCGCGGTGGGCAGGGTGAAAGTGCTCCCGCAACTCGAGGTCTTCAACGTCTTCAACGCCAACCCCGTGATTCTGAACCGCTCCACGGACTACTCAATCGCGACGGCGACGGCGCCCGCGGTCTACAACCAGCCGTCCGGAATCCTCAACGGCCGCATCTTCGGACTGGAATTGGTAAATTGGTGAATTGGTGAGTTGGTGAGTTGGTGAGTTGTAAATTCACCAACTTACCAACTTACAAACTTACCAATTCACTAATTCGCCATTTCACCAACTATGGTCGCGGCATCCGCACGGGCTGACGTCGTTCATACAATTCGAGGCGCTGCCGGAACTGCGCGGCCACCGTCGTCTGGCCGGCGGGCACGGCCAGGGCGAGCCCCATTCGGGCGACGCGAATTGCGTCTTCGTACCTTTCCGCCGAGGCATAGGCCGCGGCCAGCGCGTCGAGCGCCACGACATCCCGATTGCGCGTGGCGGCGGCCGCGCGCTCCGCCAGACGCACCGCCTCACCGGCATCCCGTAGCGCCGGATCCCATGCGGTCGCACGAATCCACGCCAGTCCGGCGAGCGCCTGCGGATGCTCGGCTCTGAGCGCCAGCGCCTCGCGGAACTGATCCGCCGCCTCCGAGACCCTGCCCTGATTCGACAGAAGCTGTCCGAGATTCGCACGCGACTCGATGTTGTCCGGCCGGAGCGCCACGGCGCGCCGGTAGTGATCCAGCGCCTGGTCGGGCTGTCCGATCACCTGTAGCAGGGCGCCGAGATTGTTGTGCGCCTGCGCATAGTCCGGATCGATGCGCAGCGCTTCCCGGAATTGCACGATCGCCTCGTCGCGCCGGCCGCGGGCGGACAGCGCGAAGCCGAGGTTGTAGTGGGTCGGCGCCGACTCGTCGTTCAGCCGCAGCGACTGGCGATAGTGCGCGATCGCGTCCTCCATCTGCCCGGCATCCAGATACAGGCTTGCGACCGCGTCGTGCCTCAGCGGGTTCGCCGGGTCACCCTGCAGCAGCTTGGTGTAGGCCGCCAGATCTTCCGCGTGCGCTTTCCGCCGGAAGTCCTCGTTCAGGATCGCCTCGTCATGACTCGATCGAGGGATCACCTGTATCCAGAAGTCGCCCATCTCGTCGGACGTGTTCTGCCCCCAGACGACGCGCGCGGGCGGGACGTGAGGGTTGCGCGGGTTGCCCCCCGAGTTGTCGTAGGTGTAGCGCATCGAAATCGTGGTGCCCTTCGGCAGCACGAACGGCACCGCGTAGCGATAGACGTCCTGCCACCGGAAATCCCAGTCGTTTATGACGATCAGCGATCGCGTCGTCCCGTCCGGGAGTGCCGCCTTCGCTTCCATGCGACGCGCGAGGTAGTGCGCATGCGGCTGGACCGCGACCACTTCGACGTCCACAGGCAGCTCGTAATGGTCCGACACGATGTGCTCACGTGCGCCGGGAGGGATCTCGATCGTCTCGCTCCCGAGGCGCAGACCGATCGGTGTTCGCGTCGGCGCCGTGTCGGTAAAGAACAATCCGACCGTCACCTGGACGGCTTCAGGCTTTCCCGTCGGCTGGAGATGCAGCTGGACGACGAGATCGCTGCCTGGCTCGAGACGCCACTGCGTCCCATCCGGCACGGGATGCGGCGCCTGGCCGGGCGTCCACCCGAGCAGCTGCCCTTCCGGATATCTCGCGTCGCGCTCCATGCTGCCGCTGTATCCCGGCTCGGCGTCGCGCGCATCGAGCTGGCGGGAGGATCGCGTGCGATCGACACCGAGGTTCGCATGATGGACAACGCGCGCGTTGCCGGGCCGGAGCTCCAGCCCCCGCACATATCGAGGACCGGCCACCGGAATCGGGATCACGAACGTTCGAAAGACGTCCGGGCCACCCTCCGGCACGGTGTACGGCTCGGGCATGCGGACCACGACGTCGGGGACACCCAGCCGCCAGCCGTCCTTCCAGTTCGGCATCGCCGGGAGATCGGCGGCGTCGCCTTCGGACGCGCCGCTCGCGATCCACTGCTGCAGCGATTCGAGCTCGCGGTCGGTGAGCCGCCGCTCGTCCTGGAACTCGCCTTTGCCCGCCTCGGGCTTCCACGGCGGCATGATCCGCCGGCTGGTGACCGCGGCGATCTGCGCGGCGCGACGCCTGACATCCTCGAAGGTCAGCAGGCTGAAGGGACCGATTTCGCCGGGACGGTGGCACGAGGCGCAGCGCGTCCAGACGATCGGCGCGATGTCTTTGTTGAAGGTCAGGCGCGGCTGCCCGGCCGCGAGAGAGGGCCATGCGGCGAACACGAACGCGACAACTGCAAAGCGCAGAGATCGTAGCATGTCCACGTTGAACCGCGGAGGGCGCCGAGAAAAGCTTTCTCTGCGTTCTCTGCGTGCTCTGCGGTTAAAAATAACCGTGCTGGACTAGAGGAGCCCGTCTGAGTAATGCCTCCCGGGCTCCTAGTAGCCGCGCTTCGCGCGGAAGGACATCCGAATTCGGGCCGTTTTTCGCCGGCGTAGCCGGCCTACTAGGAGCGTGTTCACATTTCTCGGACACGCTCCTAGCATAACGCTGTTCCCATTGAGGCATGAAAGGCACCAACAGCAAGGCCGATGACAAGCGGTTCGCGTGGACGCTCGCGATTTTTGCCACTGCGCTGGCCGTGCGCCTCGTCCATGTGTGGCAGATCCGCGCGTCGCCGTTTTTCAGCGTCCTGATGGGCGACTCCCACGGGTACGACGACTGGGCGCAGCGGATCGCGGGCGGCGACTGGATCGGCCGCGAGGTCTTCTATCAGGCGCCGCTGTATCCGTATCTGCTCGGCGTCATCTACGCGATCGGGGGCCGGAGCCTCCTGCTCGTCCGCGTCATCCAGGCGGTCATCGGCTCGGCGTCGTGCGTGCTGCTCGGCCTCGCCGCGTCGCGGCTGTTTTCGCGGCGCGCCGTCCTTCGACAAGCTCAGGACGGCCCTGAGCCCGGTCGAAGGGCCGGCGTAGTGGCCGGGCTGATGCTGGCGCTCTATGCGCCGGCCATTTTCTTCGACGGCCTGCTGCAGAAATCGGTGCTCGACGTCTTCTTCATCTGCCTCGCGTTGTGGCTGATCGCGAAGACAGGAACCGCGGAGCACGCTGAGCGCGCAGAGAAAAACATTTCTCGGCGATCTCCCCGGTCTCTGCGGTTGAACGCGTGGTTTTGTCTCGGGCTGGCGATGGGCGGGCTCGCGCTCACGCGCGAGAACGCGCTCGTCTTCATCGTGGTCCTCCTCGTCTGGGCCGCCTTCGCGCCCTCGCACCAGCGGCGCTTCGGCGCCCAAGGCGCGCGCGCGGTTGCGTCGTTTCTGGTCGGTGTCGCTATCGTCGTCCTGCCGGTTGCGATCCGAAACAGCGTCGTCGGCGGCGGCCTGTACGTCACCACCTCGCAATTCGGACCGAACTTCTACATCGGGAACAACCCGGCGGCCGATGGCACCTATCAGTCGCTGCGCTACGGGAGAGGCGCACCCGAATACGAGCGCCAGGATGCCACCGAACTGGCGGAGATCGCGCTCGGCCGGCGGCTGACGCCGGCGGAGGTCTCGAGCTACTGGACCGGCAAGGCGCTGGACTTCATCACGTCACGCCCCGCGGCCTGGCTGACGTTGATGGGCCGGAAGGTCGCGCTGCTGTGGAACGCGACCGAGATGCTCGACACCGAGAGCCAGGAGGCGCACGCCGAATGGTCGTGGCCGTTGCGCACCGGCGCCGTGATCGGGCACTTCGGCGTGCTGGTACCGCTCGGGCTGTTCGGCGTCATCGTGACGTGGACGGTGCGGCCGCGGCCGTGGATCCTCTATGCGATGATGCTGGCCTACGCCGCGAGCGTCGCGCTGTTCTATGTGTTCGCGCGCTACCGATATCCCCTCGTCCCGTTCCTGATCCTGTTCGCCGCGGCCGGCGTGGCGGCACTTCCGGAACTGACGCGCGCTCGCTCAATTCCGGGGCGTCTCTGGACGCTCGCAGCGGTTGCCGCCGTGGCGGTGTTCGCGAACTGGCCCGTCCTCTCGACCACGCTGATGCGGGCGGTCACCGAGCTCAATCTTGGCGCCGCGCTGCAGGGCGAGGGGAAGCTGGACGAGGCGAAGGGCCACTACGAACGTGCGATTGCGATCGCGCCAGACTACCCGCCGGCATACAACAACCTGGCGACGGTGCTGCGGGCGAAGCGTCGCCTTGGAGAGGCCGAAGCGGCCTACCAGCAGGCGCTCCGCCTGCGCCCGGACTATCCCGAGGCGCACTACAACCTCGCCAACCTCCTGCTCGACGAGGACAAGCCCGTCGAGGCCGTCGACCATTTCCGGCGGGCCCTGGCGACGATCCCGGCATCGGCCGACGTGCACAACAACCTCGGGATTGCGCTCGTAGGGCAGGGGAAGGTCGAGGAGGGGATCGCGGAGTTCCGCGCCGCGCTGCAGATCGATCCCGGCTCGGCGAAGTCGCACCGCAACCTGGCCGACGCGCTCGCCTCGGCCCGGCGTTTCGACGAAGCGATCGATCAGTTTCGCCTGGCTGCACAGCTCAACCCGACTGACGGATCGGCGCGCTACGACCTGGGTAGCCTGCTGATCGAGCTCGGCCGGCTCGATGAAGCGATCGCCGAGCTCCGCGCCGTGCTGAGGGTGACGCCCGGCTCGGTCGAGGCGCACAACAACCTCGGCATCGCGCTCGGATCCCAGGGCAAGCTGGACGAGGCGATCGAACAGTTCCAACAGGCGCTCAGAATCCAACCGGGATTCGCGGACGCGGAACGCAACCTCAGCACCGCGCGTCAGTCGCGTCGCCAGCGGTAATGGCTGATGGCTAAGGGCTGATGGCTATGGGCTGATGGACGCACCATCGACCGTAGCCATCCTCCATTAGCCCTCAGCCATGCCAGCGTAAGTTTCTAGCCATTAGCCATGTCGTCGTCAGTGCCCTACCACTTCATCTGGGTGGCGAAGCGGAGAATGCGCCCCTGCAGGATGCTGGAGGGTTGCATGTAAGACGGGGTCCCGAAATTCAGCGAGCGCACCGAGAGCACATCGCTGCGGTTCAGCACGTTGAAGACGTCGAACTGGCCCTGGAGGCGCGTCCGACCCACCTGGAACCACTTGGCGAGGCTCAAATCGAGCTGGTTGACGCGCTCGGCGTACTCGGTGCCCGGAGCAACCAGCGGAACGTTGAGATTCGCCGCGGTCATGTTCGGAATCACCAGCGCGCCCGGCGTGCAGGGTCCCTTGCAGTCCGGCGCGTATCGCATCGTTCTGGTGATCAGCCAGACCGTGCCTGTTCCCGGGGGAGTGGTGACGTTCGGCAACGACGTCGGCGAGGGAATGGCGCAGGTTGCGGTCGAGCATCCCAACTGGTAGCCCGGAAGGCTCTGGAAGGAACCGCTCACCTGGATGCCGTACGCCAGCGGGATGCTGCCGGACAATTTGAGCTGGTTGCGGAACGGGATGTTGCTGTTCCGCGCGTCGCAGTACAGCAGGTTGTTCGGATTCGATTGCTCGTTGCACAGGGTCCAGAGCATCCGCTCCGACGTCGTGCCGCCAAACAACGCGGCCCCACGCGGGAGCCGGGCATTGAAGGACACTTCGTAACCGTTGTACCACTCCTTCTGGTCGTTGTCGGTGCTGACCACGTTGTTGACGCGCGTCAGGGCGGCGGGGCTGACGTTGTACATCGGGATGACGCTGCCGTCGAGCGGGCTCGCGACGTTGACCAATGTGTAATCGCTGAAGGTCTGCAGCGTGTTGGTTTGCCGCGGCAGGTTGTGGAAGGTCCGATGGAACCAGCCCGCGTTCACCTGGACGCCCTGCACCAATTCATGCTGCACCCCCACGGTCGTTTCGATGTTGTACACGCGCCTGGTGTCCGGGTTGGGGAACGTCTGCGCGCGCGTGCCGAACCCCTGACGCAATTGCGCCAGATTGATCTCGCACCCCGGGGTCAGGTAGACGCATCCGAGCTCTCCCTGCGCGATGTCGTCTCCGTTGAGATCGGTCCAGGATACGACCGGCTGCTCCAGGACCAGCGGGTTGAACTGGTCCGCGAAGTTGATCGTCTGGGCCTGCTCGTACCTGTTCACGCCGGCCTTGAGGGCGGTTTTCGCGTTGCCGAACAAGTCATAGACCACGCCGAACCGTGGAGCGATGTCCTTCCACACCGGCATCGGAATCCGGTCGAAGCTCCGTGCCGGCGCGAACCGGCCGGCTCCGGCTGACGACGCCGAGACTTCGGAGTTGAAGTACTCCCACCGCGCGCCAAAGTTGACCGTCAGGCGTTTCAGCGTCCACCCGTCCTGGGCAAAAACGCCTAGATCCGCGTTCAAGCGATCCGTCCAGTCGAGCGGCGTATTCAAGATCTCGACCGCGTCGGGTACGCCGTTCTGGTACCGCTGAACCAGGTCGGCGTTCGCGATCCGCGTCCGGCGGTAAGGCCCCCAGTTCCACTGCGCGCCCGTCTTGACGTTGTGCGATCCGGTCACATACGACACCGCCCCCTGCAAGTTGTACCGATCGGGATACTGGCCCAGTTCGTTGGCGAGCGCGGTGTAGCGCGTGTTCCGAGCGAGGTCGCGCCGGCTGGCACCCGCATACCACGCAGCCGTACCCCGCTGCTGGATAATCCCCGGTTGGTTGACGATGTTGTAGTCTTCCTTGTTGAATGAATACCCGCCTTCGACGAGCATCTTGTTGCTGACCGTCGACGTCCACTTCAGCGAGCCCGTCATGTAGGCCGGCGAGGTCCAAATCTGGGACGCCGTCGCCGGATCGTCGCCGGCGGTCATGCCGTGCCCGCGATCCTTGCCGACCTTGTCATAGTAGGCCGCGAACTTGTTCCTCGGGGAGACCTGCCACGTCAGGCGCACCATCGCGCTCTTGATGTGCTGATCGTCGATGCCCTGCTCGCATTGAATCGCCTTCGACGTGCATTGCGGATACGTCGTCGCGTAATTCGACCCGGCAGGCGTGTAGTACGTGTCGGCGATGGGCGCGTCCACGCCCCAGCGCCGCGCCGAGCCGAAGAACCACAGCCTGTTCTCTCTGAGCGGCCCGCCGAATGAGCCGTTGAAGTCGTAGATCTTCGCGATCTTGTCAGGGACGCTCAGCCCGCGTGCCTGCAACGACGAGGTCAGGTTGTTGCTCTGCCAGGCGCCATCGCTCCAGGCCCCGAAGAACGCCCCGCTGAACCGATTACCGCCTTCCTTCGGAATCATGTTCAGGCGCACGCCTCCGCCCGACACGTCTGAGCCGGCTCCGGCGGTCTGGTAGCTCATCTCCTGACTCATCATGTTGTTGAAATAGTTCTGCACGGCGCCGTCGCCATCGAGGCCGTTCACCATCATCCCATCCACCTGCGTCGTGACTTGCGACGCGCTCAGGCCATGCACCGACATGTAGGTCTGCTGCATGGCGCGCGAGCCTCCGACATCGGGCACGTTGAGCGACACGCCCACCACGAGCTGGCCCACGCTCTGGATGGTGCGTCCCGTTGGAATGGAGTCGAGCGTGTCCCGGGAGAGGACCGTGGTGCGAGCCGTGCTCTGCACGTCCACGACGGGAGACTGGCCCGATACGGTGACCGACTCCTCGAGCGCGCCGACTTTCATGTCGGCGTTGATTGTCGCCGTGAAGTTGGTGGGCAGCTCAATCCCGTCGCGCTTGAACACGCTGAAGCCGGGCAACGTGAACGAGAGGCTGTAGACGCCAGGGCGTAAGTCGACGATCGTGTATTGCCCCTGGCCGTTGGTGACCACCGAGCGCGTCTTCTCGATGAGCACATCGCTCGAAGCTTCCACGGTGACGCCGGGCAGGACGGCGCCCGACGAGTCCTTGACGACGCCGGCAAAGGCGCTCTGCGCTTGAGCTGCGCCCGGCGCCAGGACGAGGTATCCGACCAGAACGATTGCGGCCACGACGACGTGCTTTCCCTTCGTCACTCGCCCCTCCTTCGGATCATGCGCCCGGAAATGATCGAGCACCGAAACCAACGGCCTGACAAAAAAGAGGACGCGCGGCCAACATTAGCGCTTTTTTCACTTCGGTGTAGCAGGCCCGAGATAACAGAGCAGACGGAGTTAACGGCCAGTTGGCCGTTGCCTCCATATCCTCCGTGTCCGCGCGCGGTGGCTACGCCAAAGTGAAATCGCAGTACTGAACGGCGAAACGAAAAAGCCTGCGAAGAATTTCAGGTCAGGCTACGCCTTGGAAATGTCGACGTCAAGGCTCCAGGATGGCTGATGGCTAATGGCTGATGGCTAATGGCTAATGGCTAATGGCCAAGGTCGATGGCGCATCCATCAGCCATCAGCCATGACTACCAACGTGTCTGTATCGACACTCCGAGGATGCGCCCCTGCACGATGCTGTTCGGCCGCAAGTACGACGCGGTGGCGAACCCCGTCGAGACGTAGCTGACGATCTGGTCCGGGTTGATGACGTTGAACGCTTCGAGCTGCGGCGAGACGCTGGCGCGTCCCATCCTGAACGTCTTCGACAACTTGAGGTCGAGCTGGCAGTGTCAGCCGGCCTGCTACGCAGGCCGGCCCGCCGAACCGCGTCTTTGGGCCTCCGTTTCTTCGTTTTCTCCGTGTTTGGCCGTTAACTCCGTCTGCTCTGTTATCTCGGCCATGCTACACCGAAGTGAAAACAGCGGTAGCCCCCCAGCCCTCGGCCCCCAGTCACTGTCCTTACCGAACCGTCCGTGCGCCGGCGGCGTCTTGCTGATTGACTGACGCGATGCATGACCAAGCTGTCCGGCTGGCTGGCAGCCTCATAGGCGTGGAACCCGAGCTGGAGCAGGAGTTCGAGGTCAGGCTCGTCGAGTCGTCCACGCTCGCCTTTCGCGTGGCGTTCAGCGTGCTGCGGCACCGTCAGGACGCTGAGGACATCGCGCAGGAAGCGGTCGTCAAAGCGTATCGCGGCTTCCGTCAGCTCCGCGATCGGGATCGCTTCCGGGCGTGGCTCGTGCGCATGACGTGGCGGCTGGCGATCGACCGCCAACGGAACGATCGCCGGCGCACGTCGCGCGAGCAGGAAAACGCCGGGCCGCCAATCCCGCCGGCAGAGACGGCGACCGAGGCGGTGGACGCGCGCGAACGCGCGGAACATCTGTGGGCGGCGATCGATACGCTGCCTGAGAAGCTGCGCGTGGTCGTCGTGCTCTCGAACATCGAGGAGCACGACATCGGCGACGTCGCGCGGCTGCTGGGGCTGCCGCCGGGAACCGTGAAGTCGCGGTTGTTTCTCGCGCGGCAACGGTTGAAGGAGCAACTGCAATGGATGCTGAGCGACGAGACGAGGCGCTGACCGCGTCGGCGCTCGATGGAGAAATCCGGGCGGCGCTCGACGTGGATCCGTCTCCCGAGTTCCTCGCGCGCGTCCGAACCGGCATCGCGAGCGAGCCGAGGCAGGCCGCCTGGCGGTGGCCCTGGATGTTCGCGGCCGCAGGCGCGATGGCCACTCTGATCGCAATCGCCATCGTCGTCTCGGGTCCCCACGAGGTGTCGTCAGTGTTACCGGCTGATCGAATGCCGCTGCAAGCGCGAACGGTCGCGCCATTCTCGCAAATCGTACCCGTGGCGTCCGGCTTTAGCCGGACCGAACGCTCGGCTGAAGCCTTCGCGCTCCAACCACGCGAACCGGCTCGCTCGGTCCACGCCGCCGGGCGACAACCGCGCGAACCGGAAGTCCTAATAGACCCGCGCGAATCCATGGCGCTGCGCCGATTGATCGCCGGCACGCGCGAGGGAACACTTGACCTGTCCGCCGCGCTTCAGGCGACGACGCCGACGACCATGGATCTGCCGCCGCTCAGCGAGATCGCGATTCCCGTCATCACCATCGACCCAATCACGCCCGAGGCGGGCGACGAAGGAGCACGCCAGTGACGAAACATCTGCAGACGCTCGCGCTCGTATCCGCGTTCGCGCTGGCTTCGACGGCCATCGTCCGCGCGCAGGACAAACCGGCGGCGCCGGCGAAGGAGGCAAAGGCCCCGGTCGTCCCACTGAAAGTACAGGTCGTCATCTCGCGGTACCAGGGCGAGAAGAAGATCAGCAGCATGCCGTACGCGTTGACGTTGAACGCCGGCAATCGCTCCACTCTCCGAATGGGCACACAGGTGCCGGTTATGATGGTCTCGCCGGCACCCGCTCAAGTCGTCGACGGGAAAACGATTCCGCAGCTCGGACCGATTCAGTACAAGGACGTCGGGACGAACATTGACTGCTCATCCACGGCGCTCGACGATGGCAGATTTCTGCTGTCGATTACAGTCGACGACTCCTCCGTCTATCCCGACGAGCAGTCGGCGCTCACCGGATCGAAGGGCAACCCGTGGTTCCGCTCGTTCCGCGCCAGCAATTCGATGGTGCTGAAGAATGGCGAGACCGGTCAGTTCACGACGGCCACCGACAAGGTGTCCGGTGAGATCGTGAAGGTCGACGTTACGTTAACTGTGATGAAATGAACTGTGAAAGTCGGAAGTCTGAAGTCTGAAGTCTGAAGTCGCGCCGTCTGAAGTCTGAAGTACGAAGTCTGAGCAGACTTCAGACTTCGTACTTCAGACTTCAGACTTACACGATCTCGAACAGTCCCGCCGCCCCCATGCCCCCTCCGATGCACATCGTCACGACCACGCGTCTGGCGCCACGGCGCTTGCCTTCGATGAGCGCGTGGCCCACCAGACG
>QHWJ01000390.1 GCA_003222535.1 Acidobacteriota bacterium
GCTTTCACGGGAGGCCTCGTATGCATCGACTCTTGGGCCACTCTGCCGCCGCTGTCGTCGCCGCGTTCGGACTCACATGCGCATCGACGCTCAGCGCCGCTCAGTGGTTGAAGTATCCAACGGCTGGCGTTCCGCGGAAGACCGACCGAATGGTCGATCTGTCTGCGCCCGCGCCTCGCATGGCCGGCGGCAAGCCGGACTTCTCCGGGATCTGGCTCACCGGAAACCCGCTTTGCGCCCAGGGCGTCAATCCGGTGACGAACACATGCGGCCTGGAGCTGCCGATGGGCAGAGAAGGCATCAACATGGGGGCCAGCCTGCCCGGCGGGTTGCCGTACCAGCCATGGCTGGCGGCGCTCGTGAAGGAACGAACCGCCAACCACGCCAAGGATGATCCGCACGTTCGCTGCCTGCCGGACACGTTTCTGCGCGCCTACAGCCTGCCGCATCTGCTCAAGTTCGTGCAGACGCCAGGTCTGCTGGTGGTGCTGGACGAGATGAACGCCAACTACCGGCAGGTGTTCATGGACGCCCGGCCGCTGCCGGACGATCCCGTGCCCTCGTGGCAAGGTTACTCGTCCGCGAAATGGGAGGGCGATACGCTCGTCGTCGACTCGATCGGTTTTCGCGACGACCTGTGGATCGACTGGAATGGAAGCGTCCTCACACCGGACGCCAAAGTCCGAGAGCGAATCCGCCGGCCCGATTTCGGACACCTCGAGATCGAAGTCGCGGTCGACGATCCCAAGGCGTACACGAAGCCATGGACGGTGACGCTGAAACAACAAATCGCAGTCGATACGGAACTCGTGGACGAGATCTGCCTGGAAAACGAGAAATCGTCTCAGCGCATGAAATGAGGTCCTCAGTGACCGAAGAAATGCTGTGCCAATTGCACTGCCGATCCCTGGTGGCGGGGCTGTGTGTGCTGACATCGGCGCTCCTGGCCGCCCAGACGACAGCGCCACGGCTGCCACCCGCGCCCCCCAATCCGCCTGTGGCGTCGGTGCAGGCACCGCTCGATCCCGGCTACGCGGCACTGATCGCGAGGTGCAAGACGCCGCCGCCGGCCAGAGGCGGCCGTGGCCCCGGCGGCGGCGCGCGTGGCGGTCAGCCGCAGGGCGTCAAGGACTATGCGGTCACGGAAATTCCCGGGGTGATCAAGGCGGGCGGGAAATGGACGTTCGTCTGGCAGCAGGCTGGTAACAACGGGGACGGCATCGTCGGCGCCGATGACGGCGGCCTGTTGGTGGCGCAAAACGACAGCAGCAGAGTCGTGAAGCTGGAGACGAACGGCAAGCCGTCCGTCGCGTACTCTGACACGCACACGGGCGGCGCGCTGTCGATGAGCGCGAAGGGCGACCTGTTCATCGTCGAGCGCGGTCTGCACATGAAGGTCGAGCAACTCGCGCCGCGGCGGAGATTGCTGACGGACAGCTTCCAAGGTGAGCCGCTCGACTGCGCCGGCGGCGTCATCAATGACTTGACCGCGGACAGCCGAGGCGGCGTCTACTTCACGATGGGCGGGCTGTTCTACGCCGACCCAAAGGGCGTGGTCACTCGCTATGGCGAGAACCTCACCACCAACGGCATCATCCTCAGCCCGGATGAGAAGACGCTCTACGTCACCAACGGGGCGACGCTCGCGGCGTTCGACGTGCAGAAGGACGGGTCGCTGACCAATCAGCGCGAGTTCGTGAAGTTCACCGCCGCCGGCGGCGACGGCGCCACGATTGACTCGCAGGGACGCCTCTACGTGACGACCGCTGCGGGTGTCGAGGTGATCGGACACGACGGCAAACATCTCGGCGTCATTCCCACGCCACGCGCGGTCATCAGCTGTGCGTTCGGCGGGACGGACAAGAAGACCCTGTTCCTCCTCGCGCGAGGCGCGCAGGACGCCGAGGGCAACGAGGTAGCCAACGCGGCACAGGTCTGGTCGATCCCGATGATCGCGCAGGGCTACAAGGGACGGGCGAAGTAAAGGGTGCCTACGCCAGCTCGATCACACCGGTGATGATCGTGCGATCGGCCGTATCTTGCACCGCCTGGCGGCTGTTCTCGAGCGTGTAGCGCTTCGTGATCATCGACTTCGCGTCGATTTTCCCCTTCTCGATCAGCTTGACGTAGCGCGGGATGTCGCGCATCGCGTGCAGGCCGCCCTGCTGCCCGGGATGAATCGTCCGTCCGAGCAGCGCCAGCGCAGCTCCCGGGAACGAGACCGGCTGCAGGGTGAGCCCCATGAGCATCACGTGTCCGCCCATGCGCGTCGAATCCCACGCCTGCTGCACGGTTTTCACGTTGGTCGGATCCGGCTGCGCTTCGACCTTCGGCGGAAACGCCTGCAGCCCCGCGGCCTCGACGACGAAGTCGGCGCCGCGCGCCATGACGGCGTTGACAGCGCGCCCCCAGCTGACGCCGCCCGCAAAGCGCCGATCGTTGGCGCCGCGGCACAGCTCGCGCACGCGCTCGACCAGGCCGTCGCCCTCGGCCACGGGATCGAGCGCAATCGTGGCACCCATCTTGACCGCGAACTCGCGGCGGTACTTGATCGGATCGATCGCGATCACCTGGCCGGCTCCCATGACACGACCCGCCTGAATCGCGCCGAGACCAACCGCGCCCGCGCCGAACACCGCGACGTCCGATCCCGGCTGGAAATGCATGTCGGCGTGGCCGGCGGCGAAGCCCGACGACAGCTGATCGCCGAGCAGCGTGAGCTCCGCGGCCGGCAGATCGCTGAAGACCGGCACGCAGTACTCTTCGAACGCGGTCATGATCTCGCTGATCCCGCCGATGCCCGCCTGCGCGTAGACGCGGGTCCCGTCCCGCATTTCCGCGAACGGCGGAAACGCCTCGACGCCGGGCGCGTTCGAGAAGAACGTGAGCTGACAGTAGTCCGGGCGCCCCTGCAGGCACTGATAGCACTGGCCGCACTGCGCGGTGCCCGCCACGACGACGCGGTCGCCCACCTGGACGCGCTTCACCATCGCGCCGGCGTCTTCCACGACGCCGAAACCGCAATGATTCGGCACTTCCGCGCGCTGGATCGGATTGGTGCCGAGCGCGCCGCGGACGATCGTGTAGCACGGCGCCACGGCCAGCGATCGGATCACGACCTGGCGCGGATCGATCGGGAGGAGCCGCAGCTCCTGGACGTCGAGCGTGGTGTCGTGGCGGACGAGCCCGCGGAACGTGCGGCCGATTTGCGTCCCGGTCAGCACGGCCGGCCCCTGATTTTGTGGGGCGGAGGTCGCGCCCGCGAGCAGCGCGCCGGTTCCGCCCAACGCCGCAGCGCCGCTCCGCAGGATTTGTCTGCGGGACAGCCGCCGTTTGCTCTTCTGCTCGGACGCCATGGGCGCCTCCATCGCGCCTCGGGGCGCGTCGCCCAAGGATACTCCGCGATCATTCATCGCTGGCCTCTCATCCCGAGTCGATGAGCCCAGTTGCGGGGCGTCAGCTCGCCGGAGAACCCATGCGTCGCGTCATAGGCGACCGCAGGCGTTCTGTTTCTCGAACGATTTGCAGCGTCTGAAATTGCGCAAGGTTCGAGAGAAGCGTGCGCCAGCGCGTCGGGCTTGCGGCTTCCCGGCCCGCGGAATTGGATCACTGAAGGCTTCTGCACGGTGCGAGCGGCGAGCAGCGCGCCGAAGTCGGTGTCCGCAGAGACCACGATCCGATCGTCGGTCGCTGCCCGTTCGACATCACTGCATTTTCCGCTCGGATTACCGCACGCTGGAATCGCCGGCGTCCGTTGGTCTCCGTCGGCGACATGACGGAGTTTGGCGCCGTTGACGTCAACGCCCTTTCGGGACGGTCGGGTCGAGACGTTCCAAGGCATCGATTGCTCTGAGGACACGCTCCGTGAGTTCCGGGATTGGTTGACGCCGCGGATGCCAGCGGTCTTCGTAACCAGATGTGGTCACTTCGTGATAGACTTGTAGTCACTTCATGGAGATTCGCTAGGTGGACACAGTTGGCATCCGAGAATTGAAGGCGCATCTGAGCCGGCATTTGAAGCGGGTGCGATCAGGTGCCAGGCTCATGGTGACCGAACGTGGACGTGCCATCGCCACAATCAGTCCGGTTGAGGCACCAGCTGACGTCGACTGGGCCCACCGGCTCGTTGCCGGCGGGCGGGCCCACTGGAGCGGGGGCAAACCCGTCGGAAGTCGTCAACCGGTAAGCGTCCGAAGGGGCCGAACGGTTTCCGATGCGGTGCTCGAGGATCGCGGGTGACACTTTATCTCGACACCAGCAGCCTGGTAAAACTCTACGTGGCCGAACCTGGAAGCGAGGCAGTGCGCAAGTTGGTCGACGCCGCGACGATTGTCGCCACATCGTCCATCGCGTACACAGAGACCCGCGCGGCCTTGGCGAGGCGTCGACGAGAACGCGTGCTTCGTCCGAAGGCCTTCGCATCGGCAAAGAAGACGCTCGAAACTGAATGGTCACAATACCTGACCGTCGAAATGACGTCAGCCCTGTGTCGCCAAGCGGGCGAGTTCGCGGAACACTATCGGCTGCGGGCCTACGACAGTATGCATCTGGCTGCGTTCGCCGAAGTGGCCCGTGAAGCTGGAGTGCGCGAAACCCGTTTCTCGAGCTTCGATGATGCGCTCAATCGCGCCGCGCATTCACTTCGCCGGACGCTGACTCGCGCCCGTTGACCTGTGAACACCGTCCCAGACGCTCGTCCAGAGCGTCGGCGAGTGCGCGAAACCGATCGGGCTGGCGACGCGACAACTGTCCGAGGTTCTGGAGCCTCCATCGGATGGCAGGCAACCCCTCGAGATGCGGGATGTCGAACAGCGACCAGTCCGGTCGCGCGCGCACGAGCGTTCGCAGGAACTCGCGCTCGTTGGCATCGAGTGCCGCGGGCAGCTCACGGAACAACCGCCCGCGAGTCTCGAGGAGTGCTTCCAATTGCACCGGCTCCGTCGTCATACCGACGAACGATCCCTCATAGGCGAGTTGGATGTCCTTCGGCGTCGGGAACAGTACTTCGTGGATCGTACGATTGTGGCTGGCGAGGTATACGACGAAGGCGCGCCTGATCTCCGGTGTGATGCCGCCGTGCGCGAAGAGCTCCATGACATCGAATAGATCGCGCGGATGCTGGCGATCCATGGCAGCCACCAGCTTGCCGCCATAGATGTCTTCCGACGACAGCAACGGGAGCTCCAGGTCGGCCATCAGCGCGTCGCTGGCCGCAGCGGTCAGCGCCGCCGTCT
>QHWJ01000391.1 GCA_003222535.1 Acidobacteriota bacterium
GCCGTCGCCATGGAGGCCGCGATGCTCGCGCCGAAGGCCGAAGTGAGCATGTTCCCGTGGAAGGAGCCCAAGGAGCGGATTCCGCTGGCGGTGCGCCAGATACGTTCCTTCCTCCTGGCGCATCGGCCTGCTTCTGCTTGAACGGCGTCTCCATACGACGGGGCAGGCGCCGGTTCTGCCGCGCTGTTGTCGCGCGCCAGCCCCACACCTTGCGCAGTTGGAATGCGATTGGGGAGTCAATTTGTCGCGGCGGTCCTGACGGATCAAGGAGGAACGCTCGCGGTGTGGGTCAATCCAATGTTCACCGCAGTTTTGCGATGGCGGCTCTGGCAGCATCCGCGACAGAGACCTGGTTCCCAAAGCGCGACTTCTCGTGATCGTTCAGCAGAGCGGTGAGACGCGGCAATGCGTCTTTCGCATCAAGTGTTTCCAGCGCGTAGATCGCAAGAACACGGATCGACGGATTCGCATCGTCGAGCGCGGCAAGCAAGGGGCCGACGGCGCGGTTGTCGCCGATCTCTCCGAGCGCCCAGGGCACAATGTCGTTGACCTCTTTGTCCTGCAGCAGCGGGATGAGTATCGGGACCGCCGCCGGATTGCGCAGGTCGCCCAACAGATGGGCAGCATAGTAGCGGTCAGCCGCGATCTGAGATGCGACATGGTATCGTCCGTCACCCGGGGCCATCGCCATCCCCTGCCCCTCAGGGCGATCGGAGCGATCCGTCAGGATATCGGCGATCACCTGGAGCCCACGCGCGTCGCCAAAGCCAGCGAAAATGAACGCCACGTTTCCTCGCACATGCCGGTCCTCGCGATTCAACCAGTCCGCCAGTGCAAGGAGTACGCGGGGGTCGTGCCGTTCCACAATCTTCTTGGCCGTCGTGATCTGTCGCCAAAATGTCTTCTCACTCTTGAACTGCTCAACCAGGGCTTCAGACGAGAGCGCCTTCTCGGCTGTCGGCTCAGGCAACTCAGGCGGCGCGATGTAGAGAACCACTTCATGTTCCCCATCTACCAACTCGACTCCGGAGATCAGCGATCCTTCCAAGCCGTCGATGTTGATGCGCTTTGCCACCAGGAAAGGGGGTCGATCCGCGCGGACCCTGAATTGATAGCGACCGGCCGGCCCAGACATGCGAAAAGACCCATTCTCGCCGACGGTCGCCGCGATGAAGCTGCTCATTGCCGAGAATTGATCGGGAGTAGGCTCTGCGCTCACCCGGAGAACGCCGATCCCAGTTGAGACACTTGCGCCGGCTTCCGCGACGACGCGACCGGTGATGGTGGCACCCCGGCTGAACACGAGAGACAGATCGTCGAGATCGCGGTCCTGGACCTCAATGACTTTTTCCGCGTACTCGCTTCTGGCGTCTTTCGATTCAGGCGATCGCGGCTCGATGCTCAGCCGATACCAGCCCGGGGGAACGCCGACGATCTCGAACGTCCCCGTGGGACTGACGACAGCGACGTTCGACGCAGATCCAAAACCGCCAAATCGGTGAAACAGTCTGACGCTCATCCCGCCCGTCGGACCACCGGAAGGATTCACCACAGACCCGGACACCCGCACGCCTCGAACTCGGACGAGCTCGATCAGGACGGTCGTTTCCACGCGAGCCGAAACGGTCACCGGTACGGCCTGGTGGCCGTCGACGGCCGACGGATAAAACGTTGCCGCGTAAATCGCCGTCTGCTTCGACCAGCCGCCGCTCAACAGAGACCCGGGCTCCGCCGCGACCAGGTACTCTCCCGGCTCCAGCCCTGAAAGTCGAAACCGCCCTTCACCGTCCGTTGAGGCCGATCCGCTGGCGCGCATCAAGGGCGGCATGTTCTGGCGCCCATGCGGTTGCGGCGCAGTGGCGAGTGCTGCAAATGCCTGGACGGTGGCGCGGGCCACTGGCTCGTGGCGTTCGTTCGAGACGACGCCGACGATGCTGCCACGACCGGCAGGCGAAGTTGCTGTGGCACGGTCGGCGGTCCGGCCGGCGCCACCGGAGGTCGAAATGATTCGGTCCGTGACGAAGTTCGCTGATTGTAGAACGGGCTGGGTTAATAGGAGCGTCTTCGATAGCGGTCTGGAATCATCAACTGTTCCGTACTCCGACGCTCTCCGCGCCCCGGCGACGACGGCCATATCCGCCCCGACGCAGAAAACAACTGCGGCGCAGACGTTCAGTGCGAAGCTTCTCGACCGACCATCGAGTTGCACCAGGCCTACCTTGCTCCTCGATGACGAGTTGCGGTGCAGGGAAATAGACATCGCATTCATCATCTTATCGATCTTAGACACCGTTTCGGGTCCGGTACCGGGACAAAGATGTGTCGATCTCGGTCCAGGGCGGCCCGAACAACCCGTCGGCTGGTGGGAGCACATGGCGTGCGCACATCGTGTTCACCCGCATAAGCATTGAGCTGACTGTCGTCCCAAGCAGTTCGAGGGCTTCCTGACGGGCTTCCTGGTCGAGGATGCCGCGCCCTTCGGTCCTCCAGGGCTGGCCGCACTGACCGACGGATTGCTGTTGGTGTCCGACGACGATACTTCCTGGCCAAGCCAACCCCGCGCCGACCGGCGCCGTCTAAGCAGTCTACATAGTAGACACATGACGACGCCGGCCTACCTCGGCGAATTCGAACACCTGCTGCTCCTCGCCGTCCTGCGCCTGGGATCGGACGCATACGGCCTCGACATCGCGCGCGAGCTCGACGCGCGCGCCGGCCGGTCGGTGTCGCGCGGCGCGCTCTACACGTCGCTGGACCGGCTGGAAGACAAAGGGCTGCTTCGATGGAAGCCGTCACCGGGCTCACTCGCGCGGAGCGGCATGCCGCGGCGGCTCTATGCCGTGACGCCGGCCGGGCTCACCGCGCTGCGCGCGTGGCGCGGCACGCTGCGGCGCATGTGGCGCGGGCTCGAAGATCTGCTGAAGGAGCCGACGTCGTGAGTGTTCCGGTCCGGCTGAAGCCGGCCACGACCGACGCCACCGAGGCTGCGGCGCCCCCGCGCCTTGCCGAATGGCTGCTGCGCCGGACGCTGCCTCACGGAGTGCGCGGCGAAACGATCCTCGGCGATCTGGTCGAGGAGTGGCGCGAACGCGGCGGGACGCGCGCGGCGACGGTCTGGTATTGGCGACACGCATTGTCTCTCACGGCAGGTTACGGCCGGCGCGGCGAGCGCCCTGCCGGGCAGGCCCAGGCCGGTGATCGGAGCACACACATGTTTCTCGACAATCTCTTGCACGACATCCGGTACGCGTTCAGGTCGTACGCGAAGGCGCCATCCTTCGCGCTCGTGATCCTCGCGACGCTCGCGCTCGGCATCGGCGCGTCGACGGCGATCTTCTCTTTGGTGAACGGGATTCTCCTGCAACCGCTGCCGCTGCCCGACCCCGATCGTCTCGTCTACGCGAACGAGATCAACTCGAAGGGGGACCGCATCTCGGTGTCGTGGCCGAACTACCTCGACTGGCGGGCGCGGGCGCGGTCGTTCGACGCCCTCGCGATCTCGCGCGATGAACCGGTGACGCTGACCGGCACCGACCGCGCGCAGCGTTTACGGGCAGGCCGGGTCACGGGAAACCTGTTCCTGGTGCTCGGGATCACCCCGGTGCTCGGGCGCGGATTCACCGACGATGACGA
The DNA here is from genome assembly GCA_003222535.1 of Acidobacteriota bacterium. GTDB lineage: Bacteria > Acidobacteriota > Vicinamibacteria > Vicinamibacterales > CAVVIG01 > QHWJ01. The sequence continues at coordinate 3,634 of QHWJ01000391.1, forward strand.
CCAGCCGTCGGCGGCTCCCGCTGTCGTTCTCACGGACGCGTTCTGGCGCGGCCAGATGGGCGCCGATCGCGGGATCATCGGGCGCACGCTGACGCTCGACAGCGTCACGCACACGATCGTCGGCGTCCTGCCGCGCGCCTTCGAGTTTCCCCGGTTCGGCTTTCCGCGGCCGCACGATCTGTTCGTCTCGATCGGACCGATCGCCGGCAGCCCCAACCTGACGGATCGCGGCAACCACAATGGTTTCTCCGCGCTCGGGCGTCTCAAGCCGAGGGTCAGCGTCGAGACGGCCGACCGCGAACTGCAGGCGATTGCCGCGGGGCTCGAGCGCGAATATCCGAACACCAACAGCGCGATCAGCGTCCGCGCGGAGCGGCTCGCGGACCGGCTCGTGAGCGACATCCGCCTCACGCTGCTCACGCTGCTCGGTGCGGTCGGTTTCCTGCTGCTGATCGCGTGCGTCAACGTGGCGAACCTGCTCATCGCGCGCGGCGCCGCCCGCCGGCACGAGCTGGCCGTCCGCGCCGCGCTCGGCGGCGGACGCGCCCGGCTCGCGACGCAATTGCTCGTCGAGAGCACGCTCGTGTCGCTCCTCGGCGGCGCGCTCGGCATCGCCGTCGCCGCGTGGCTGCTGCGCCTCCTGATCGCGGTGGCGCCCGACGGCACGCCACGCCTCGACGACGTCCGACTCGATGGGACCGCGCTGCTCTTCGCGCTCGTCGCATCGGCCGTCTGCGGCATCGTATTCGGCGCGCTGCCGGCGCTCCAGGCATCGGGCGTCCGCGGCCGGCACGCGCTAGTACGCGGGCGTGCGGCCGGATTCGCCGCACAGTCGCACAGGCTGCGGCGCGGGCTGATGGTCGTCGAAACGGCGCTTGCCCTCGTGCTGCTCACCGGCGCAGGCCTCATGATGCGGACGCTCCAGCAGCTCACGCGGGTAGAGACCGGCTTCCGCGTCGATCATGTGTTGACCACACGGTTTCAGCTCGCCGGCGCCGAATGGACCGTCCCGCGGCGCCACGCGTTCTACGCCGACCTGCTGTCGCGCCTGCGCGCGCTGCCGGGCGTGACGAACGCCGCGCTGGCGTACTCGCTGCCAATCGACGGATCCAACTGGAACTCGATCTTCATCGTCGGCGACAAGCCGGTGCCCGAGCGCGCCAAGCTGCCGAGCGCCGCGTTCAGCCCGGTGAGCGCCGGGTACTTCGAGACGCTGGGCATGCGCCTGCTGAAGGGCCGCGTGTTCAACGCGACCGAGTCGCCCGACTCCCCGAAGGTGGTGGTGATCAACGAGACGCTCGCGACGCGGCTCTGGCCGGGCGAGGACCCGATCGGCAAACGCCTGAAGCAGGGCTGGCCGGAAACGCCGGCGGCGATCGCGCCGTGGCGCGAGGTGATCGGCGTCGTCGCCGACGTCAAGTTCAACGGCATCGCGTCGGACACGCCGCTCCAGGCCTATCTGCCGTTTGCGCACGAGCCGTCCCGGTCGGTCGCGATCGTGATGCGCACGACGGTCGCTCCGACGGCGCTCGCCCCGGCGCTCGAAGGAATCGTCCGCGGCCTCGACAAGGATTTGCCGCTGTTCCAGGTGCGAACGATGGAGCAGATGCTCGACACGTCGATCGCACGGCAACGAATGTCGATGCTGATCTTCGTCGTGTTCGCGATCGTCGCGCTGGCGCTCGCGTCAGTCGGCTTGTACGGCGTCGTGGCGCACGGCGTCACGGAACGGACGCATGAGATCGGCGTGCGCATGGCGCTGGGGGCCGAACAACGGCACGTGATCGGGCTCGTCGTGAAGCAGGGGCTCTCGATGGCGGTGCTCGGCACGGCGATTGGCGTCGCGGGCGAGTTGGCGCTCTCGCAGTGGGTTCAGGGCCTGCTTTTCGGCGTGACGGCAACCGATCCGAGGACCCTGGCGGCAGTCGTGGCGATGCTGCTCGCGGTCGCGCTGGTCGCATGCTACGTTCCCGCCTGGCGCGCCGCGCGCGTGGATCCGACGATGGCACTGCGAGCCGAGTGAGCGCGGCACGATGGAGCGCGGGCCATTCAGGCGGACCCGCCGCCCGCGGCGGGGTAAGATGGCCTCCCTGGAGGGCTCATGTTCATTCTCGCCCGGCTGAAGCCTTCGCGCTCCGTCCGTCAGTGCAAGC
>QHWJ01000366.1 GCA_003222535.1 Acidobacteriota bacterium
TACCAGAGATGTAATATCTGAATTCATGATCACTCTTGATCGACGAAGCTTTCTGACCAGCGCCCTCGCTTCCCTGGGGCTCGCCGCGACCGCCGATGCTCGGCGCCTGGCGGCCTTCGCGCAGGCGGCAGCTCCCGCCAGGCCGCACCGCATCGACGTGCACCATCATTTCGCGCCGCCGGCATGGGTCGCCGAGGTCAAGGGCAGGCCGCTGCTTCAGACCGCGAATACGACCTGGACGCCGGCGAAGTCGATCGAGGACATGGATCGTGGCGGCGTCGCCGCCGCCATGGTGTCCATCACCAATCCGGGCCTGTGGTTCGGAGACAAGGCGGTCACGAGCCGCGTCACCCGCGCCTGCAACGAGTACGGGGCGAAGCTGGTGCAGGATCACCCCACGCGGTTCGGGCTGTTCGCCGCGATGCCGCTGCCCGACGTCGATGCCACGTTGAAGGAGATCGTGCACGCTTATGAGACGCTCAAGGCCGATGGCATCGGCCTGTTCACGAGTTACGGCGACACCTGGCTGGGCAACCCGGCCTACCGGCCGGTGATGGAGGAGCTCAACCGTCGGAAAGCCGTAGTCCATGTCCACCCCACTGCGGCCAATTGCTGCAGGAACCTCGACTACGCACCCGGCGTGGCGCCGGGAAGCATGGAGTACGGGACCGACACGACCCGCGCGATCATGGGCGTGACGTTCAGCGGCGACGCGGCGCGCTTCCCCGACATCCGTTTCATCTGGTCGCATGCGGGCGGCACCGTGCCGTTCCTGGCGGGCCGCATCGACGGCGCGTCGCGCACCGCCGGCGACCGCCTGCCCAACGGGTTCATGTACGAGTTGAAGAAGTTCTATTACGACCTGGCAGGCGCGGCCAATCCGGGCGCGGTGGCCTCGCTGCTGAAGCTCGTCACGACGGCACAAGTCCTGTTCGGGACCGATTTTCCGCCAGGCGGGACCAGTTTCGATGTCGCCAGGGCGGTAGCCGGGTTGGGGTTCTTCAGCGAGAGCGACCTGCGTGCGATCGATCGCGACAACGCGGTGAAACTCCTGCCGAGGCTCGGGGGGTAAGGCGACGAGACGCGAAAGAAGATCGCTTTGCGGTCCAGAGTCTACGTTCGTTTTCGGGCGAGGATTGTCACCCGGTAGGCGTTTTCGGCATTCAGGTTGATCAGCGCCACGAACGTTCGGCCTTCGTAGGTCCCGATCGTCGCCGACTGCGAGATCGCCGACACGTCCCACCCGGCGGGCAGCAGCACGGTGTTGCGCAAATCGTGGAGCGTGCGATCGAACACCAGCTCGCCGTTGATCAGCTTGTAGGCCGGATCCTGAATCGTTCCGGTGATCTTGAGGTGCGCGCTCTGCTTGTCGTCGACGATCGGCACGTCCAGCTTCACGAACGTTGCGCTGCCTTCCCGGTCCGTCGAGAAGCGCTTCCCGGTATCCAGATCGATCACTCTCAGATCCTGCAGCGCCAGGTACGCGAGGGTGTCCAGCTTCGCCTTGCTGCCCTTGCGATAGTCGCTGTAGATCTGCTCGATCTTCACGCGGCCGGTGTCCGGCGCGTCGAGATCGTAGAGCGTCTTGATGTCGTCGAAGAACATGTCCGCGTCCTGTCGCGGCGTGAACGTCGCCGACGACTTGCGCGCGTGAATCGTCACGGGATTGCTCTGGCCGCTCGGGTTCGCGAACGCCAGCTTCAGCCGGCCATCCGCCGTCGTTGTCAGCTGCGCGGCGACATTCGACGAGATGAACGCGAACCCTTTCGGCAGCAGCACGCCGAGCCGGTAGCCGCTCAGGCTGCGGACCCAGACGATGTCGTCGCCGTGCATCGAGTAGGTCCGCGGATCCTTGTAGGTCTTGTAGATCAACACGCGGCCGACGCCGCCTGCGGGAACCGGCATCGGCAGCGTGGCGTGAATCGCGTGATTCTCCGGGTCGTTGCCCTCCTGCTGATACGTGAACTTCAGCGGTTTGCCGGTTCGCGGATCGTAGACTTCGACCCCGGACCCTTCGCTGCCGCCGCGAGTGGCGTTGACCAGCTCGGTGGCTCCGACACGGTTTTCCTCCGGCAGGAACCGGATGCGGAATTCCTGGCTGCCGGGCGCGAGCAGCGCGTACTCGGTGTAGGCGTCCTGCGTGAAGAGGCGCGTGAGCGGCGGCGTCGGCCTCAACGATCCGTCGGGATTCGCGCCGCCGGGAAACGGATTCGGCTCGCCGCCGCGACGCTGCGCCGCAAGCAGGACCGGGACGATCGCGAGAGCGCAGGCGAGGGGGCCGAGTGCTCGCGGGCGTGACAACATCGGCATGGTCGACCAGTGTATCGCCGTTGTGCCCGTCCTGAGCGAGACGCTCATCCTTCGACAGTGGCTCAGGATGAGCGCGAGTCGAAGGGCCTGTCCTGCGCGAGTGCTCAACGGCCGTTGGCCTGCGCGGCGAGCGGCCGCTTCAAGACGATCAGCGTGCCCTGCGGACCCGGCAGCTGCAATCCGGTCGTTTCCCAGCCGTCGAGGCCCGCCCTTGTCAACTCGAGGACCGGACTCTGTCCGGGACCGATCGTCACTTCCCGATACTGCCACTGCTGACGGGCCTGTCGGGCATCGAAGACCGCCGGCGTCGCAATCGCCACGCTCGGTGTACCCGTGATCAGCACCTTCATCGTCGTGTCGCTCGAAATCTCCTTCAGGCTGATCGGAATGGCTTCGCCGGCCCCGCGATTCTGAATCCAGACTTTCCCTTGCGTCGGTTGGCCGGGATAGCTCTGGGCCGGAGCCGCGAGCGGCGTGGAGCCTCCCGTGAACAACACACTTCCCAGAAGCAGGCTCGCGAGCGTCGTTCTCATTTCTGACTCTCCTGTGTTGGTGGGATCGAAGGACGTCCACCCGCGTGCGGCTCGGGCGTCGCCTGAATTGCTGCGCCCGTGCCGAGCCGCTTCTTCGCCCGCGGCTCCGCCGCGGCGAGCGTCGAAGCCCGGATGCTGACGCCGTGCTCCGCCAGGGCACGGCTGACCCGCGGCCAGTTGGGGTTCACCGCCACGCTACCCGCGTCGACGATCGAACGCAAAGGCCGCAAACCACGCAAAGAGAATCTGTTACTCCGCGTTAGCGCGTTTTGCGTTCCAACGTCGCCGGCGGTCACGACGATCACGGTTTGAATCGGCACGGCTTCAGCTTACACTTGTCAGTGTGATGAATACGCCGCGGGCCCTCACGCTCGTCGCCGTGGTTGTGGTCGGCGCCCTCCTGGTGACGTGGGCCGCCTCGAGGTACTCGCGTCGGGTCGATGGCTCTTCGCAGAATGCGGGAGTCGAGGCGGAGGCCGGCGCGCCGTCGATCGGCGGCGGGCCGGTCACGCTGCGATTCTTCCGCAACCCGGCGGCCGCGCCGCGGTTCGCGGCCAGGGATCTCGAGGGACGCGAGGTGTCGTCGGCCTCTTTGCACGGCAAGGTTGTCATCGTCAACTTCTGGGCGACCTGGTGCGCGCCGTGCCGCGCGGAGATTCCGGATCTCATCGCGCTCCAGAGCAAATACCGCGATCGCCTGCAAATCATCGGCATCTCGCAGGACGAAGCGCCGCCCGAGGTCGTGAAGCGGTTCGCCGCCGAGCACAGGATCAACTATCCCGTCGTTATGACGACGCCGGAGCTGGAGAAGACGTTCCCGGGAGTCAGCGCGCTGCCCACCTCATTCATACTCGATCGCGAGTCGCGCGTCGTGCAGAAGCACGTCGGCATGCTCACGGCGCGGACGACGGAATACGAGACGCGCGCGCTGGCGGGCCTGCCGGTCAACGCGTCGATCGAAGAAGTGGATCCGTCGCAGGGGCTGAAGCTCGACCTCAGTAACGGCGCGCAGGCGATCACGATTCCCGGAATCGATCTCGCGTCGCTGCCGGCCGCCAGGCGCACCGAGGCGCTGCAGAAGCTGAACTCGCAGCCCTGCACCTGCGGCTGCGATCTCACGGTTGCGAAATGCCGCGTCGACGACCCGACCTGCGGCGTGAGCCTCCCGCTCGCCCGCCAGATCGTCCAGCAAATCGCCGGCTCGCAGTGAGCCGAAGCGTGGAATTGGTAAATTGGTCAGTTGGTAAGTTCGTAATTGATTGACCCGAATTTACCGACTCACCAACTGACCAACTCACCAACTTCACATTTTCTGATCGGGGTTCCGCGCTTTGTTGCGGCTGATTTCGTCCAGCTCCGCGGACACGGTTGCGTAGCAGGCGGGGCAGATCCCGTGGCTGAACTGCGCTTCTGAGTGTTCGGCGATGTACCCTTCGACCTGCTGCCAGTACTGATCGTCGCCACGGATGCGCTTGCAGTAGCTGCAGATCGGCAGCAGCCCGTGGAGCTTCTTGACGTTCGACAACGCCGCCTGCAGCTCGGCGACGCGCTCGCCCAGCTTCTGCTGCAGGCCGAGGACGCGGACGCCCACGGCCACGCGCGCGCGCAGCTCCTCGGGATCGAACGGCTTGACGATGTAGTCGTCGGCGCCGGCGTCGAGGCCGGCGACCATGTCGCCGCGGCTTTCGCGCGCGGTGACGAGCAACAGGTACATGTTCGCGAGCGGCAGCTCCTGCCGCACGCGCCGGCACACGTCGGGGCCGTCCATCCCGGGCATCATCCAGTCGAGGATCGCGAGCGTCGGGTCGGTGGCCAATCGCAGACGGTCCCAGGCTTGCGCGCCGTCGACCACGAGCATCGTGTTGTAATTCCAGCGCTGCAGCGTTCGGGCCAGGATTTCGCCCGTCACGGGATCATCTTCCGCGATGAGGATGTGCATGCCCCGGGCGAAAAGTATACCCCTTCACAACGCTGACACATCGTGCTGGCCGTTTCGACGACAATGGACAGGAGCGCATGAACCGAGCTCTTCTTCAGCGCTTCGGTCTCACCATCCTCTGCGGCGCCGCAGGCTACGGCATCAATGCCCTGCCGCTCAGCTCGATCGCGGCGCTGCGGCTCGGCCGCATCATCACGCTGCCGATCGCGATGCTCTTCGGCCCGTGGTATGGCGCGCTGTCCGCGTTCATCGGCGCGTTGCCGTACCGCAACGGGGGCGCCGCGGCCGGCTTCGTCGTGTGGCTCCCGATCGAAGCGATCGTCGTCGGCGCGTTCGCCCGCCGCGGCAAATCGCCGCTCCTGGCGGGCACGCTCGTCTGGGTGACCGCCGCGCTCTCGCTCGTGATCGCGCCGCAGCTGTACGGCGTCGGCTATCTCCGCCAGACGATCTGGCCGATCGCGATGCAGCTGACGCTGAGCGGACTGGTCGCGGTGGTCGTGGCCGACCTGCTGGCGGTTGGCCTGTCGACGCAGGAGATGATCGCCGGCGACCGCCCTGCCGAACGCCTGCACCTGCGCGCGTACGCGTTCCACGCCTTCGTCCTGGTCGCGACGCTCCCGGTCCTGTTGCTGGCCGCGGTGGACAGTCAGTTGACCGCCGCCAAGCGCGAAGCCGACGGCGGCGCCCGCCTGCACGAAGCGGTCACCGCGCTGAACGCGAACATCGACGAGTACGTGACCGACCACGAACACACGATCCGCTCGCTGGCGGCCTCGATGACCGGGCCGAAGTTGACGCCGTTCGACCGTCAGCACCTCATCGACGAATACCACCGGATCTACCCGGGTTTCATCACGATCTTCACCGCGGACCGCGCGGGCGTCGTGCACGAAATCGTCCCGCCGCGCGAGTCGCCGCCAATCAACGACCGCGAGTACTTCATCGAAGCCATGCAGAATCGGCGGATGGCCGTCTCCGACGTCATCCTCGGACGCCTCTCGCACGTCCCGATCGTCACCATCGCGGTGCCGATCGTCCGGGCCGGCGGCGAGATGGCCGGCGTGGCGGGGGGCTCGCTCGACCTGTCGCAGTTCGAGCGGTTCGTCGCGGATTACAAGACGTTGGCCGACGCGCGCATCACCATCGTCGATCAGCACGATCGCGTGATCTACACGAGCGGCCGGACGGGATTTTCCGCGCTGCAGAGTCTGGCGAAGGACGAACTGGTGGTGGCGAGCGCCCGGGCGCGGGACGGCGTGTACCGGTACCAGCGGCGCATTGCCGATGCGAACGGATCGGGGCGGATCGTCGCGAGCGCGTTGATGCCGTCGGTCGGGTGGAAGGTCTTCATCGAGCAGCCGCTGCTGACGCTCCGCCTGCAGTCGACCGGTTACTACGCGTTCACGATCGCCCTGATGGTGCTCGCGCTGGCCGCCGCCGTGCTCGGTGCGCGCGGCTTCGCGGGCGCCGTCACGCGGCCGCTCGAAGAAGTGGTGAGGGTCGTGCGCAACATCTCGGCCCACGGCGGACCGGCGGAGGCGCGCCTCACGTCGAACCCGCCGGCCGAGATCGCGGGGCTGCTCGAAGACGTCAACGGCATGCAGACGCGGCTTGCCGACTCGTACCAGCGGCTCGAGCAGGCGCTCATCCAGCGCGAGCGCCTCAATACGGAGCTGCGCGCCCTGACCGAGGATCTGGATCGCAAAGTCCGCGAGCGGACCGGGGAGCTCGCGGCCGCCACGCGCGTGGCCGAAGAAGCGAACCTGGCCAAGAGCGAGTTCCTGGCGAACATGAGCCACGAGATCCGCACGCCGCTCAACGGCATCATCGGCATGACGGAGCTCGCGCTGGACACCTCGCTGTCTCTCGAGCAGCGCGAATACCTGACGATGGTGAAGAGCTCGGCGGACGCGTTGCTCGCCATCCTGAACGACATCCTCGATTTCTCGAAGATCGAGATGCGCCGGCTCGAGCTCGAGCTGGTCCCTTTCTCGATCCGCGATCATCTCGCCGACCTCCTGAAGCCGCTGGCGCTGCGGGCCGAGCAGAAAGACCTCGAGGTCGTCTGCCACGTGCTGCCCGACGTGCCCAGTCTTGCCGTCGGCGACCCCGGGCGCCTCCGGCAGGTGCTGGTCAACCTGATCGGCAACTCGATCAAGTTCACCGAGCGCGGCCAGATCCTGGTCCAGGTGGAAGTCACGACCAGGACGGACCACGAAACCGAGCTGCATTTTTTCGTGAGCGACAGCGGCATCGGCATTCCGCCCGACAAGCAGCAGGCCGTCTTCGAGCCGTTCAGGCAGGCTGACGGGTCGACGACGCGGCGGTTCGGCGGCACCGGACTCGGCCTGACGATCGCCTCCACGCTCGTCGAGCTGATGGGCGGGCGCATCTGGGTGGAGAGCGCGCCGCTCGAAGGCAGCACCTTTCACTTCACCGTGCGGCTCGGCGTCACCGACGCCCGGCCGGAGCCGCCGGCCGTGAACCTGACCGGCCTCCCTGTTCTCATCGTGGACGACAACAGCGTGAACCGGCGTGTGTTGTCCGACCTGCTCGTCCGCTGGAAGATGCGGCCGACGGTCGCCGACAGCGGCGCCGCCGCGATGCAGGCGCTCGTCGACGCGAACACGCAGGGCAGGCCGTTCGCGCTGGTGCTGCTCGATGCGAACATGCCGGGGATGGACGGCTTCGAAGTCGCCCGGCGGATCCGCGACGACGCGAAGCTCGGGAGCGCGACGATCATGATGCTGAGCTCGTCGGGCCATTTCGGCGAGAGCAGCAGGTGCCGCGAGCTCGGCATCGCGACGCACCTCACCAAACCGGTCGATCAGCGCGAGCTCCTGAGCGCTATCGGCCGCATCGTCGCGCACGAGCCCGGACAGCGCGCCCGATTGCCGTCCTCGATGCTGCCGGCCGAATTGCCCGAGCGCCGGCTCCACGTGCTCCTCGCCGAAGACAACGCCGTCAATCAGCGTCTGGCGGCGAGCCTGCTCGAACGCCGCGGGCACAAGGTGACGGTGGCGCCAGACGGCCGCAAAGCGCTGGCCGCCATCCGGCGGGAGCCCTTTGACGTCGTCCTGATGGACGTGCAGATGCCGGAGATGGGCGGGTTCGAGGCGACGGCGGCGATCCGGGCGCTGGAGCGCGAGACCGGGTCGCACGTGGCGATCATCGCCATGACCGCGCATGCCATGAAAGGCGATCGTGAACGGTGCCTGGCCGCCGGCATGGACGAGTATCTGACCAAGCCGCTCGATCCGCGGCGGCTCTGCGCGCTCGTCGAACAGATGGCGCCGGACGGCGCGCCGGGTATCGACGAAATCGAGCGGGCGGCCGAGGGCCTTCCGCCGCGGGTCCTGGCCCGCGTCGGCGGCGATCGTCAGCTCCTCGCCGAAATCAGCCGCCTGTTCGTGGACGATGCGCCGCGGCATCTCGAAGGCATTCGGCGGGCGCTCGACGTGCACGACGGCGAGTCGCTCCGCCGCGCCGCGCACGGCCTGAAAGGATCGGCCGCGAACTTCGATGCCGAAGCACTGGTGACCGCCGCGCGCGCGCTTGAAGAAATCGGCCGCACCTCACGGTTCGAGGATCATGAGGCGGCCTGGCGTGCGCTGACGCGGGAGACCGATCGCTTGATCGGCATCCTGCGCACCGTGACCGCGTAGCGCCGCCAGATATTGCGCTTTTTCCCCTGTCCCTCCTCGGCTCTGATACAGAAGTGGAAGTCATCGGTCGGGTTTCGGGCATCGCTCGAGTGGATGCGCGCGATTCCCGCGCGAGGCACGGCGGACTGGAACGGCACGCCATTTGTAGAGCCGGTATGGCAAGCCATAAGGGTGAGGCAGCTCTGTCGCAGGGCACCTTCATGCGTTCTGACGAACTGACGCCGACGGCCCCCCAGCCGCAGACTCGCAACGAGCTGGAGGCGTGGATCCGTGAACGGCTGAAGCTGCCGGCCGCGCTCGTGCGAGCGCTGCTCACCGCGATGGATGCCGTCTTCACGCGCCACGAGCGCGTGTGGCAGGAATCGAAGCAGGAGGCTATTCGCGCGCTGTCGGCCGCCTTTGCCGACAAGATGGCGCGCGTCCAGACCGAGCTCTCCGCCAAGGACGCGACCGTCAGCAGCATCTCGCGGTATTTCGAAGCGCTCGTCGCCGAGCTGACCGACAAGTCGAACCGCGATCCCAAGACGAAGCTGTTGAACCTCGGCCATTTCATCGAGCAGCTCGAATCGTTTCTCGCGCTCGAGCAGCCGGGCAGATGGTGCGCGGTGGGGCTCGTCGACATCACGGGTTTCAAGTGGTACAACGACGCGCTCGGCCATGCGGCCGGCGATCGGATCATCGAGCGCGTCGCCGAGCTGCTGCGCGAGCAGGTGCGCTCGGACGATGTCCTCGCACAGGAGCGCCTCGGGCCGCGCTCTCCGGATCTGCACGCGCGCTTTGGCGGCGACGAGTTCTGCTTCCTGATCCCCGATCTGGACGAGTGCCACCTGGCGCACGCCGTCGCCGAGCGGTTCCGCGAAGCCGTAGAACACGACGACTGGACACAGGAGGATCGCCGGCTCGCGGTACACCCGGTGCGGGTGGACGTCGGCGTGGTCTGCCTCTGGATCGGGCGCGTGGCGGAGCGGCGATTCATCGCGCGCCGGCTGGCCGCGGATCTGATCGAGCGGGCGGATCTCCTGATGTACGAGGCCAAGAACGAACGCGCAAACCACGTCCATCTGTTGCGCACGCGCATCGAGAACGGCGCGCTCGTCGACGTGCTCGACACCGACCCGCCGGCGGTGGAAGAACGCGAAGCTTAGGTGTTACACTCCACACTTGGCGAGTTGGTGACTTGGTGAATTCATTCACCAACTGACAACTCATCACGTTCCTTCGTCAGCGCCGGTGTGGTGGGTGTAGCTCAACGGTTAGAGCGCCGGTCTGTGGCACCGGAGGCTGCGGGTTCGATTCCCGTCATCCACCCCAATCAACTGCTTGCACGGCCGCTACTTGCCGGTTGGGCAGAGAGTCACGACGTTCTTCGGCCTTTCAAGACGTCAACAACTTGGGGATTCACAACGTTGATGGGATTGCCCGCCACGTAGGCGTTGACCTGATCGAAGATATCCGAAAACTGGATTTCGTACTCGTCCCGCGTCACGTATCCGATGTGCGGTGTGCAGACAACGTTGTCCATTGTCAGCAGCGGGTGGCCCGGGTCTCGCAACGGTTCGTCTTCGTAAACATCGATCGCGGCCATACCTGGCCGGCCCTGGCGCAAAGCATTGACAAGGGCACCGGCCTCAATCAGAGGCGCCCGGCTGGTGTTGACCAGCAACGCCGTGGGTTTCATGCACGACAGATCATCTCCGGTGACGATTCCCCGGGTTTCCTGTACCAGTCGCATGTGCAGAGAGATCACGTCACAGGATTCGAAGAACGCGCGCTTGCTTCGTGCCACCACATAGCCGTCGCTGCGCGCGCGCTGCAGCGATGGCTCGCGCGCCCACACTAGAACATTCATGCCGAAGGCTTTGCCATAGGCAGCTACCGTGGCGCCAATCCTTCCGTATCCATAGATTCCCAGCGTCCTGTCGTGAAGGCTGTTGCCCACCCCGATCTGCCACGTGCCGGCGCGAAGCGCGAACATCTGCTGAGGAATCTGACGCATGGCCGCAATGATCAAGCCCCAGGTCAGTTCTGCAGCGGCATAGGACGGACTGCCGGCATGCTGATCGGACGAGACGATGACCCCGCGACGCGTACAGGCGTCGATGTCGATATGTGGGTACACGCTGCGCTGGCTGATGAGCCGCAGGGCGTCGAGGCGCTCGAGCAGCGGTTCGCGGATTTGCGTGCGCTCGCGAATCAACACCAGAACCTCAGTGTCCTCGAGACGCGCTGCGAGTGCGTCGACATCCTGGATGTGATCGTTCCAGACGGCCACCTCGTATCCGTCCAGCTTGCGAAAGCACCGGAGGGTACGAAGCGTGTCGAAATAGTCATCGAGAATCGAAACCTTCACGGGAGATGACCTGCTTATCTGTGCATCGGTTGGAGCGGTCTAACGCGGCTGTGACCCTGTCGGGACTTTATCGCGGAGCTCCCGAGGGCAACAGCTGATTGAGCACCTTGCCATTCGCATCCAGGAACGTCAGACTCGACGAACCGTCCGCCCTCACTTCCATCACGATGCGTCTCCGGCCCTGTTGCAGATTCTTGCAGATTGACTGCCGCAATTCGAAATCAGCCATGGAAATCAGCAATCTGCAATGATGGAGCGGATGGTCCCGCTCATCGGGCGGCGCCGGCTCGGCTGGATTGGTGTCGGAGGCGTCGCGCTGCTGCTCGCCGCACTCGCCGTGCTGCACGCGCCGCCGGTGCGGGCGCGCGTCCTCGTCTGGGTCCTTGCGCGCTCCAGCAGCGCGGGCGTGACGGTCGGCGCCGAGCACCTCGACTACAACCTCTTCACGTTGAGCGCGCGCGTTCGCGGCCTCACGGTCGCCGTGAATGGCGCGGCCGCCCAACCGTTCTTCTCAGCCGAAGAGGTGCGCCTCGCCGGGGGCAGGCGTGCGCTTTTCGGTCTTGTCGATTTCGCTCACGTCGAGGTCGTGCGACCCAGGGTCGTGCTGGTTCGCGACGCCTCCGGCGCGCAGAACTGGCCGGTGTCTTCGTCAGACGCTGTGCGTGCCGCGCCGATAAACGTTCACATCGAACGGCTGCAGCTGACCGGCCTGGAAGTCTCATGGCACGACGCGCGGGCAGATTCGGCTGTTGAGGCGCACGACCTCTCGCTCGATCTCGCCGCCACTGGAGGCGAGACCGCCGGACCGCTGCACCTGGCCGGCCCGATGCGGGTCCGGTGGCGCGACCGGGAGACGTCCGTCCGCTCGCTCGACGGTCGCCTGTCGTGGAACGACCGGGACCTGTCGATCGATCGCCTCCGCGCCGACTTGCCCGAAGGCGCCCTGCGGATCGATGCCCGCGTCGACGCGCTGCTGGGAGCGCCTCGCTTCGATCTCCTCGCGACGACCGACATCGTCCTGGCGGCCATCGGCCCCTGGTTGCGCGTCGACAGCGGGCTGAAAGGCGTGCTCCACGCTGTCGCTCACGTGACGGGTCCCTCGTCCGCGGTGCAGACGAAGCTCACGGTGGCCGCTCGCGACCTGTCGGTCGCAGGGTCGCGGCCGATCACCGTCGACGCGACGGCTCGCGTCTCGGGCGACGCCGCCGAGATCACGACGCTGACCGCGCGAGTCGCGGACGGATCGCTGACCGGACGAGGCCGGGCGTCGCTTGGCCGCGGTCCGGGCTCCATGAGCCTGAGCTGGCAGCAGCTCGATCTGGCGACGCTGCTGGAGCCCTTCCTGGGCTCATCGATGACGATCCGGCCGGCCGCTCGCCTGAACGGCTCCCTCGAGGCCAGCTGGGCCACGCCTCGCCTGGAGGCGGTCACGCTTCGCGGCGAGAGCCGGATGCGCGCCCGCGATGATGCATCCACGGCATCCGCGATCCGCAATCCGCGATCCGCAATCCGCAATCCGCGATCCGCAATTCGTTCGGACCTGCCTCTCGACGGATCCATCGCACTCGATCTTCAGGGGCGACGCTGGACGCTGCGTGCGGATCAGACGATCGACGGCAGCGCGCGGGTGTCTGGTGAGGTTGGCGGGATCCTGGACACGCGCGACTTGTGGAGATCGACGCTCGCCGGCGCCTTTCACACCGCCGCCGTTGACCTCGCCCGTCTGTCCCGGACGCTGGGGCGGGCGGGGCTGGGCGGAATCTCATCGACTCTCGGCGGTGAGGCACAAGCCGGGGTGACGCTCACGGGAACGCTCGGTGCGGCTCGAATGGAGGGCACGGTCGACGCGCACGATGTGCAATACGCGACGCTCCGGGGCGTGGCGGTCCACACCCGTATCGCCGTCACGCGCGCGGAGGTGCAGCTCGATCAGCTCGAGGTCCGCCTGGGCGAGAACACGGCGCGTGGCCGCGCGCGGCTCGTTCCGGGCTCCGGTCGGCTTGATGTCGAGTTCGACGCGTTGCTTGGAAATGTTGCGATGCTGTCGAGCGCGCTCCCTGCCGTGGTCGATCCTGAAGGGAGCCTCGAGATCACGGGCAACGTGTCGGGCTCATGGACGACTCCGCGAGTCGCGGCGCACCTGACGACCGCCGGCTTGACGGCGGCCGGCCAGCGCGCCGACCGCCTCGAAGGCGACGTGAGTGTCGACGGCCGGACGATCTTCATCGACCACGTGCGGATCGAAAGCGAAGGTGGCCGGCTCGACGCCCGCGGTTCGCTCGACTTGACGAATCGAGCCTACGTGGTACACGCCGCGGCCGACAGGTGGCCGCTGCGCGACTCCGGTAGCGAGCGCTCTTCCCGCCTCCGCTCGCAGGAAAATCCAGCGAGCTTCGGCGAGGCTCGCCGAAGCGCCGGAGGCGCGAAGGCGGCAGACCGTCCCGGCACGTCGTTCGCCGCACGCGTGAGCGGCGAGGTCGATGGCGACGGTACATTCGAGAACCTTGGCGGCCGCGGTCGACTCTCATTCGCCGATGCGGTGTGGGCGGGCATCGATCTCGGACCGATCGACGCGGCCGTCTCTGCCGCCGGACGGGACGTGACGGCAACAGTCCGCGCGCCCGATCTGGCTCTCCAGGCGACGGGCAGCGCCGGCATCGATCCCGGCGGCACTCTATCGATCCATGCCCGGTGGGAGCCTGGCGATCTCGCGAAGATCGTGAGGCGGCTCGGATGGTCTCCGCCATTTCCGGTATCGGGCTCCGCCGCGCTCGCGGTGGACCTCACCAGCAGGCGCGGCGCAGCGGACGGCGTTCAAGCCGTTTCGCCGCTGAACGTCGCCGTCGCTCTCGATGCGCTCCAACTCGACATCGACGATCAGGCTGTACGGCTCAAGCAGCCGGCGACAATCGAGTATGACGGGACCGCAGACGCCGCGAAGGTGAGCAATGTGATCCTGGGCGCCGGGAGCTCGACGCTCTCGATCGCGGGAGCGCTGGGCGGGCCGGCATCGCCCGGCCTCGCCGCGACGCTCGAGGGATCGCTCGCGGACTTCGCATTCCTCCGACGATTCGTCGAGCCAAACGCAGGGGCGACCGGGAGTCGCACCGAACTCATGCCGTCAGGCACGATCGACGTCCGCCTCAACGCGACCGGGCCCCTGCGGCGGCCCATTGTTTCCGGAGTGCTGCGGCTGGCAGACGGCCGCCTTCCGCTCACGGCGACTGCCTCGATCACCAATCTCTCTGCGGCGGCGCGGTACGAGGCGGGTGTGCTGATCCTCGACAGCTTCAGCGGGGCGTTGCAGGGCGCCACGCTCGTCGCGTCCGGGCGGACGCCGGCCTCGTTCGTGCTCGATGGGATTCCTGCGCGATGGCGTGAGTGGGTGCCTGCCGCCGACGGCCCCGCACTGCTCCGGGCCCAGGTGCTCTCAATCACCCCGCAGGTTGCTGCTCCGTTCATCGACGCGTCGACGCTTGAAGCCATTGGCGGTCATGTCGACCTATCGGTCGAGCTCCAGGCCGACCGCCCCGCTCTCGAAGACCTTCGTGGATCGGTGACGCTGAGCCGCGCCGAGCTTTCGATCTCCGGCGTGTCGTTCGACCAGCAGAAGCCGACGCGTCTCCTGCTCGGCGACGGACGCCTCGACATCGCCGATTGGCTGTGGGGGACAGGCGACCATCGTGTGACGCTCACCGGCGGCGCGACGCTTGCCGCGAATCCCGTTCTGGGCATCACCGCGACGAGCACGGTCGACTTGCGCCTCCTGAGCGTCTTCACGCGCTCGGCCAGCTTCGGGGGACGCGCCGACACCGAGCTCCGCGTCGGCGGCACGCTCGATTCGCCGACTCTCGACGGCTACATCACGTTCGGCAATGGCGAGCTGCGCTTCGTCAACCCGCGAGTCATCGTGAGCGATCTGACGGGCACCATCACGCTGGCTCGCGACGCCGTGACGTTCGAACGGATCTGGGCCGGCGTCAACGGGGGGGAGGCGGAGGTCAGCGGCTCCGTGCGCCACCGGTGGTTCACGCCGCTCGACGGCGAAGTGATGCTCCGCAGCCGCGGCAGCGCCGTCGATCTCTACGGCTTGCGCGCCGAAGCCGACTCCGACCTCACGTTTCGAATCGAGCCGCGAGGGCCGATCGTTTCCGGCACCGTCAGCCTGACGCGCAGCGCGTATCGTGAGCCGCTCTCGCTGACGGGCGGGCTGCTTCAGGCGCTGCAGGCTTCCTCTCGCGCCATCCAGGCCAGGACGTCCACGCCACTCGATCCGCTGCGGCTCGACGTGCGCGTGCTGACACAGGACGACCTGCTCGTCGACAACAACTATGCCCGACTCGCCGTGAGCGCCGACGTGCGGCTCGTGGGAACCGTGGGACAGCCTGGATTGACAGGGCGTGCGATGCTCGCCGAGGGCGGCCTCGCCTTTTTCAGCGGCAACCGGTACCGCCTGGGCGATCAAGGCTCGATCGACTTCAGCAACGCGAACGCGATCGAGCCGAATCTCAACATCCGGGCGGTGACGCGCGTGGGCGACACGGAGATCACACTCACTCTGAAGGGCACGCCGGCGACGCTCCAGACCTCCCTGACCTCCGACGATCCGCAGAAATCGCAGAGCGACCTCGTATCGCTGCTCGTGACGGGCCGGACGGCCGCCGAGGTGGGCAGCGCGGGATTGGCGTCGGGGAGCGGCGAACTGCTCGGTTATCTGTCGGGCGAGCTGGTCGGCGCCGCGGGCCGCGCCCTGGGCCTCGACACGATCCGTGTCGAGCGCGGCCAATACGATCTGCGCTTCGACGCCGGCCTCGTCGCGACCGAGACCGATCCCGGCTCACGCCTCACGGTCGGCAAGACCCTCGGACGTAATGTACAGGTCGTCTTCTCCCAGAGCCTTCGACAGAGCGGTGGGCTGACGTGGATTGTGAGCTACGCGCCCCGGTCGAACATCGAGGTACGGATGGTGACGCTCGACGACGGCGATCGGATCTACAACGTTCAGCACGACCTCCTGTTCGGCGCGTCGAAGCCGGCCGTGCCTCGTGTCTCCTCGCCGCCGGCGCCGGGAGTCCGTTCCATTCGGATCTCCGGCGCCGCGTCCGACGAAGCCGCCCTTCGCTCACAACTGAAGCTCGCTGGCGGCGATCGCTTCAGCTTCTTCCGCTGGCAGGACGATCGTGAGCGGCTCGAAGCATGGTATCGGAAGCGGGACCGTCTCACCGCGCATGTGACGACGAGGCGCGTCGCGGCCGAAGTGTCCGGCGTCGCGGGTACGGAGATCTCTTACGATGTTCAGCCAGGTCCCCACACCACGATCGTCGTGGAGGGCTTCGCGTTCCCGGATGCGGTCCTTGCGGCAATGAAGGCGGCATGGACGGGCGCGGTCGTGGACGCGTTCGTGACCGAGGAAGTCGCGACCATTGCTCGCGCCGATCTGGCGGACCGCGGCTTCATCCAGGCGTCGGTCGTCGCGACGCTCGCCAGCCCCTCACCAGACGAGAAACGGCTGCAGCTCACGGTCAATGCCGGACGACGATTCGGGACCCGCCGGATCGTGTTTCGTGGCAACCGGCACGTGCCAGGCGAGCGGCTGCGCGCCGTCATCGAGGATCAGCAGCTCGACCGCGCGGTCTGGCTGGATGGCGGCCGCGCGCGCGACGCGCTCGTGACGTTCTATCGCCGGGCGGGGTACCTCAACGTCTCGGTGCAAGTGGCCGCGATCGAGATCGCGGGCGACGCCGCCACGCGGCCCATCGACGTGGACGAGGGCGAGCTGTTCCACCTCCGCGAGATCAGCATCGAGGGCCTTCGCACCGCATCTGCGGACGATGTCGGAAAGACGTCCGGGCTTTTGCGCGGTGCTCCGTTTTCACAGGAGGCCATCGATCGCGCGCGCGTCGCGATCGGCGAGAGCCTGCGCAAGGTCGGCTTCAACGCGTCCGGCGTCACGTTGCGCGCCGGGGCCGTCGCGGATCGCCCCGAAGTCGACGTCGTCATCAGCGTCGAGGAAGGATCGCAACAACGACTGCGCGACATCGTCACTTCGGGCGCCACGCGGACGAACCCCGCGCTCATCAGCCGGGCGCTCAAGCTGGAGATCGGCCAGCCGGTGAACCTTTCCGAGTGGTACCGCGCGCGACGGCGGCTCTATGAAACCGGGGCGTTCCGCCGCGTCGACATCGAGCCCGAGCCGATCTCACCCGACGACGGCACCGCTAAAGCGGTGCCCTACGTGGGCGCACTCGACGGCGGCACCGCTAAAGCGGCGCCCTACGTGGCCCCACCCGACGGCGGCACCGCTCAAGCGGCGCCCTCCGCGCCGCCCTACGTGACCGAGCAGCCGATGCGCGCCAGGGTCACGCTCGAGGAGTGGGTGCCCGTTCGCCTTCGCTACGGTCTGGAGCTGAACGACCAGTCGAAGGAATCGAGCGCGGCTCGCCTGCTCAGCCTCGAGCCTGCGGCCAGTGCAGGACGTGTATTCGGCCCCGGGCTGGCAAGCGACCTCAGCATGCGCAACCTCTTCGGCCGCGCCGTCTCGGTGGGGCTCGCGGGCCGCTACACACGCGACTTTCGTGCCGCCCGCGCCTACGCCACCGCGCCGGCGGTGTTTGGCTTCCCGATCACGTCCAACATCTTCGTCACGCGCTCGCGCGAACAGGTCGGCGGAACCGACGGCGCGCGGAGGTTCGTCACCGACAAGAGCGGCTTGACGCTCGAGCAGCGGATTCGACCCGCGGAAAAAGTGGAGGTCGCGTACAGCTACGCGTTCGAACGCAACCATACGTTCGATCTCTTCGCCGACCCTGAGGATCCCCTGGTTCTCGACATTCCGGTCAACGTGGCGCGTCTGGCATCGGCGGCAATCGTCGACATGCGCAACGATCGAATCGATGCCACCCGCGGGTGGCTGCTCCTGTCGGATCTCGAATACTCGCCGCCGTCGCTGGGGTCGGATCTGCGATTTGTGAAGTATCTGCTCCAGCAGCGCTACTACCGGACGGCCGGCCCCGTCGTCCTGGCCACCTCCGCGCGCCTCGGTCTCGCCACGGCGTTCGGCCAGAATCTGCTTCCGCAGGAGCGCTTTTTTGCCGGCGGCGGGAACAGCGTGCGGGGCTACGGCGAAGACGAACTGAGCCCGAACGACGCCTTCGGCCCGGTCGGCGGGAACGCGCTGGTCGTGCTGAACCTGGAAGTGCGCTTTCCGGTGTTCAAGATCGTCCGCGGCGTCAGCTTCTTCGACGCCGGGCGCGCCTTCGACACCGTCGGACACGTCGCGTTGACGGATCTCTCGTCGGGAACCGGCGCGGGCGTTCGCATCCAGACACCGATTGCGTTGATCCGCATCGACTATGGGGTGCCGCTGGACAGAGCCGTGCCGCGTCGCGCCCGGTGGTTTTTCTCGGTCGGCCAGGCGTTCTGATTCTAGTCTCTGCCGCCGAGCGTCCTCATGATCGACTGCACCTCGGGACGCTCAGGCGCCTGAGGCGCCAGCTTGAGGAACAGGTCGAAATGCTGCGCCATGAGGTCGATCCGCTTCACCTTGGAATACGCGATGCCGGCGTAGTAGTGCGCGTACGCGAACGCGGGATCCAGCTGGGTAGCCCGATCGAAAGCGGCCGCTGCTTCGGCCATATCCCGCCGCGCGCTCAGCGCGAGACCCCGTTGGAAGTGCGCTTCGGGCAACGATTCGCCCTGGGCGACGGCCTGGTCCGCGGCGTCCACAGCGCCTTGCGCGTTCGATCCGAGCAGCGCGATGGCCGATCGGCCGATGTGACTCCAGGGATCCTGATCGCTCAGCGCCGCGAGCTGCTGGTACGCCCCGCGCGCCTCGTCTTTGCGGGCAAGTTTCTCCTGGCTTCTGGCCACGAGATAGGTGACGCGAGACTGGTCGTCGGCCGCCGCCGCGCCGCCGGCCAGCTCGACGACCTGCTGATATTTGCCGGCATCGAACAACTTGCGCAGATCCGTCACGCTCTGAGGCGACGCCGAGGGGGCGAACGTGATGGTCAAAGCAATCGCCAGCGTCGAAGTCCATATGCTCATGCGTCACTCCTGATGTCGTGCGTCTGACGGATTAGGTACACCTGACCTACGCGACCTACCTGACCTACCCGACCTACCCGACCTACCCGACCTACCTGACCTACTTGACCCACCCGACCTACCCGACCTACCCGACCTACTTGACCTACCTGACCGACCTGACCGACCTGTTATTCGTCCGTAGGGCCCCGCTTCAGCGGGGCCGTCCCTCGACAGCCTCAGCGCGACCCCGCGCTCGTCGAGGGATCGACGTCGGCGGGTGGAGGGATTGGCGGGAGCGGCACCGCCAGCCGGCGGATCGGTCCGCCCGGCACAGGCGGCACCCTCTCCCACTGGATGATCGTCCGCGCGACGTCGGCGCGAAACACCCAGAGCGCTGCGCCTGCGCCGATCAGCATGAACGCGATCAACACGAGCACGGTCAAGAGCGCCCGCAGGATCCCTCGCGGCCCGGCGACCGACTGCTTCAGATCGAGATCCCCGGCGGCGGCTTCGACCAGCGCGCCGTCGATGACGCTCGTCGACGTCTCGTGTCCGCGCGACAGCGCCCGATCGCAGAGTATGTTCACGACGCCCGGCACGCCATGCGACAGCTCGTGAATCCGCGAGCACGCGTCCTCGTCGAATTCGACGCGCGGGCTGACGCCGGCCGACGCGAGGCGATGCATTACGTAGCCGCTGATCTCGCCGGCCGCGAGCGGTCCGAGCTCGCAACGGGCGGCCACGCACTCGTTGAGCCGCTGCAGCTCCGGGCGTTTCAGCAGCGCCGTGAGGCCGGGCCGGCCGACGAGCACCACATGCAGCAGCCGAGAGTCGCGACCGGCCGCGGTGACGACTCCGATCTCGTCGATCACGCCGACCGGTAGATCATGGGCGTCGTCGACGACGAGGACGGCGCTCGCCTGCAGGGGGACGAGGGATTCGAGGAACGATCCAAGCGCGGTGGTCAGCACCTCGCGGCTGACGTTCGCCGCGGCGAGGTCGGCGCGCGCGATCACCCCGAAGTCGACGAGCACGGTCTTCAACAAATCGTCAACCGACAGAAAAGGCTCGAGCGACAGCGACGTCAACGTACGGCGATCGAGATCCTGGATGACGGCGCGACAGAGCGTCGTCTTGCCCATGCCGGGTTCGCCGGTGAGGAGCGCGATGCCGTCGCGCCGGCGGATCGCCCCCAGCAACTCTGTGGTCACCCCCTGGTTGGATGCGCAGCGATAGAGGAACTTCGGATCGGTCGACGGACTGAACGGCGTCTCGTGCAAGTCGTAGAGCGTTTCGTCGATCGGCGGATCGAGCCGCCGTGGCGGCATGTCACGCGCCGGCCGGACGTGCGGGAGCTGCGGACCGGGCCGGGTACCGATGATCGGTCCCGGCGGGCGGACTGCTTCGAGCAACATCGGCGGAATGAGATCGAGCGCGCCGCGCGCGGGGCGCACGGAACCGTGCGGCGCGCCCAATGGCGATGGCGGCGCGGACGGACGCGCCGGCTCAGCGGCCTCCGGGCGCGCGGATCTCCCGTGTGGGAGCGGCCGTAGTAACGTGTCGTCGACGGGATCGAGGCCGCGATCGAGATCGTTGAGGCCGGCGGCAAAGATCGGGTCCCAGACGAACGAACGTCGATCCACCTCGGACAACCTGCCAGGTGGCAGCGCGGACGCGGGGGCGGGCTCTGCTGGCGGACGAGTGGATACCGGACGTTCGGGGGGCGGGTGTACGGGCGGCTTCGAGGCGCGTGATGTCGGGAGAGATGGCGCCGCTGCGATCTCGACGGACTGATGCTCGACGGACTGATGATCGTCGTCGGGGACGAGGCCGAGATCGAGATCGTTCAGGCTGTCGACAAAGCCCGGGTCGTCAGCGAGCGACCGTTTGTTGTGCGGATCCTTCACCGTGACCAGTTATACCTGCAATCGCGAGTCCGGGGAGTTGGGTGACGTCGGCTGTGGTTCGAATCGGCACCGGCTGTTCCGAGGCGGGGCACTCGGACGCAACTCCGGGCAGAACAAGGACGTAGCTCAGATACGGCTGGTCAAAAAGGATGTTATTGTCATATAAACGAACACATAAGATGTTTAACCCAACCGGACACAAATCTTCGTAACTACCTCATTACGTGGCACTTGATTACAAAGTTGACAATTGGCGTCAGAGTTGCTTCAAGTTGCACGGGGCAGACGTCTGGACGTCCGCCTTACTCAGGACAAGATGGCTGATCCGGTCGCAGACAAAACGACGTGGCGCAAGGAGCTACCGGCGCTGGCGGGCCGGATGGTCACCCTTCGCGAGCCGGTGGCGCAGGACCTCGGGCCGCTGGTCGATCTCCTTTCGCTGGGCGACGCGAGCCGCTTCGGCCTCGACGAGGACGTGTCCGAGGTCAGTGTCCTTGCGCTCCTCGACCGCGTCGTGCGCGAGCGCGCGAGCGGACTCGCCTTCGCCTATGTCATCACCTTGAGCGGTGCGCGCACGGTCGTCGGCCTGATACACGTGCGCCAGCTCGATCCGTCGTTCGAAGCCGCCGAGTGGGACTGGACGATCGCACCGTCGGCGCGGGGCCGGGGCATCTTCATCGAAGCGGCGCGGCTCGTGGGCTCGTTTGCGTTCGGACCGATCGGTGCGCGCCGGCTCGAGGCACGCGTCCTGCTGCAGAACGGCCGCGCCAGCGGCGCGCTCCGCAAGCTGGGCGCCGTGCAGGAAGGCGTCCTGCGGCGTTCGGTCCGGCGAGACGGCGAGTACTTCGACCAGGTGCTGTGGTCGATCCTGAAAGAGGACTGGGGCGAGCACTGGGTCCCAACGGCTCCGCGCGTCCACTGATGACCGAGCTCCCACGCCCTGCTCGCCTCTATGTCGCCGCCGTCATTGCCGTCGGCGTGACGCTGCTCGGCGTGCAGCTGCCCCGCGCGCTGTTCGCGCAACCGGTTCTCTTCCTCGCGCTCCTGCTGCTCTCGTCGATGACGGCCTCGCTCAAGGTCTCTCTTCCGCTGACGACGAGCGGCTCGACGATGTCGGTGTCGTATGCGGTCGATTTCGCGTCGCTGCTGCTGCTGGGTGCGCACGAAACCATGCTCGTCGCGGCGGGCAGCGCGTTCAGCCAGTGTCACCTGAACAGCAGGGCACGCAACCCGCTGTACCGGACGCTTTTCAGCGTGGCGTCGCTCGTGATCACGGTGCAGGCCTCCGGGCTGGCGTTCCAACTCCTCGGCGGCACGCAGTCGGCGATGTCGTTCACGACGCTGGCGCGTCCGCTCGTCGGCGCCGCGACCATGTACTTCCTGCTGAACACGGGACTGGTGGCGACCGCGATCGCGCTCTCCACGCGCACTTCGATCATCAACACCTGGCAGGACAACTTCCTCTGGAGCGCGCCGAGCTACTTCGTCGGCGCCGGCTCTGCGGCGCTCGCGGCGTCGTTCGTCGAGCACGCCGGCTACTGGGTGGCGCCGCTCACCTTCGCACCGCTCTACCTCACCTACCGCACCTACAAGGTCTACATGGGCCGCATCGAGGACCAGCAGCGGCACGTGCAGCAGACCTCCGATCTGAATCTGTCGACGATCGAGGCGCTTGCGCGTGCGATCGACGCCAAGGATCAGACGGCGCAGATGCACATCCGCCGCGTGCAGGTGTACGCGACGGCCCTCGCGAGGGCCTGCCACCTCTCGGAGGCCGAGATTCAGGGCGTCAAGACGGCCGCGCTGCTGCACGACATCGGCAAGCTGGCGGTCCCCGAGCACATCCTGTCGAAGCCGGGACCGCTCACGCAGGAAGAGTTCCAGAAGATCCGCATTCATCCGCAGGTGGGCGCGGAAATCATCGCCGCCGTTCCATTCCCGTACCCGGTCGCGCCGCTGATCATGAGCCATCACGAACGCTGGGACGGCAAAGGCTATCCGCAGGGGCTCGCGGGCGAGAGTATTCCGCTCGGCGCCAGGATTCTCACCATCGTCGACTACTACGATGCCGTGACGACGGAGCGCCCGTATCACAAGGCGCTGACGAGTGAGAGCGCGATCGGGCTTCTGAGGCACGAGTCGGCGCGCGCGCTCGATCCGAAACTGGTCCCGCTGTTCATCGAGATGCTGCCGTCGCTGGTCGCCGAGCTCGGCCCCGACGAGCGCGTGGTCGAGGACGCGGCACCGGTTGCCGCACAGCCCGGGTCGACCTCCGTGGGCCTCGTCGCGGCGGGCGCCCCCAACGCGTTCGAGAACATCGCCCTCGCGCACCGGGAGATCTACGCGCTGTACGAAATCGCCCAGTCGATGGGCACCAGCCTCGGCGTGTCGGACACGATGGCGCTGATCTCGTCGAAGCTGTCGAAGATCGTGTCGTGGTCGGGCTGCTCGCTCTTCCTTCACCAGCCCGAGACCGATTCGCTGAAGTGCCGCTTCGCGGTCGGAGTCGACGCCCCGAAGCTGCTGAATGCGACGCTGAAGGTCGGCCACGGCCTGTCCGGCTGGGTGGCGCGCAACGAGCGCACGATCATCAACGGGAACCCGCGCGTCACCTTCGAGGCGGTCGGCCTCAGCCAGAACATCTCGCTCAACTCGGCCGTCGTCTGCCCGCTGCATTTCAACGACGCGTTCATCGGCTGCCTCGCGCTGTACCACGTCGAGCCGAATCACTACACCGAGGATCATCGCCGACTGCTCGAACGGATCGCCGAGCAGGCGGGCGCCGTGATTCACAACTCGATCGTCTTCGAGCAGACGCAGGAAGACTCGCTCACCGATCCGCTGACGGGGCTGCCGAATCGGCGGTCGATGTTCGTCCAGCTGTCGCGCGAGCTCGCGCGCGCGGAGCGCCTCAAGAGCGAGATCGCGATCATCGTCATGGACATCGACGGGTTCAAGGCGATCAACGACACCTACGGCCACAACGTGGGCGACCACGCTCTGCGCGAGGTCGCCGCGGCGCTCCAGGGCGCGCTGAGGCCGTACGACTTGTGCGTGCGCTACGCGGGCGACGAGTTCATCGTGGTGCTGGCGGACTGCTCACGCGAGGCGGCCGACCTGAAGCGTCGCGAGCTGCAGGCCCGCATCGCGGAAATCCGGGTCGACGTGCGCGCGGGCAAGCGCCTGCGCCTCGGCGCAAGCGCAGGCGCGGCCGTGTTCCCGCACGACGGCACGACGTACGAGGAGCTGCTCGCCGACGCCGATCATCTGATGTACCGCGACAAGGCCGCACGCCGTCAGCACGCGTCGCCGCCGCTCGCCGTCGATCCCCCGGACTTCATCGCGGCCGGGATCTTCGACCCGAACGTCCACGGCCGACCGGCGGTCCCGCTCCCACAGACGCTGGCCTAGCAGCCCGTGGTGAGAGTCTGGCGTCGCAACGAGACGGGCGAGGCGCCCCGGGGTCCCCAACGCGGCAGCCGCGTTGGAGTGGGGCGGGGATGCATCGCCCGTCGAACGGGGTCCCCAGCGCGGCAGCCGCGCTGGGGGCCCCGAATGCAGTCAGACTTTCACCACGGGCTGCTTAGGAAGTCTGAAGTCTGAAGTCTGAAGTCTGAAGCTACAATAAACAACGTGCAGAAAGACGACCTCGTCGAGCGCCGGCAGACGTACATCCAACGACAAATCGAGCTCGACCCAAAGGCCGTGAACGTCGAGCTCGCGGACCGGCGGCCGCAAGGAACCGGCCCGGCCAACCGGCACGGCATGCCCCGGCTGCCCGTGGGACAACACGAAGTCAGGAACTGGCCGGTGCTCGACCTCGGCGTGCAGCCGGCCGTCCCGCTCGAGACCTGGAAGCTCGAAGTGGGCGGCCTCGTCGACAATCCGTTCACGTTGAACTGGGAACAGTTCCTCGCGTTGCCGCAGGCCGAGGACGTCAGCGACTTCCATTGCGTGACGACATGGAGCCGGTACGACAATCACTGGCGCGGCGTGCGGTTCAGGACGGTTGCCGAGCTCGCGATCCCCAGGGAGGATGCCAAGTTCGTGCTGTGCACCGGCTACGACTTCATGCCGGGCACTCACATTCCCTACACTGTCAACGTGCCCCTCGCGCGCGCCGTCGACACTGACGTGCTGCTCGTGCATACGTGGGAAGGCGAGCCGCTGCCCCGCCAGCACGGCGGTCCCTGCCGCATGATCACGCCGAAGCTCTACGCATGGAAAGGGGCGAAGTGGATCCGCAAGATCGACTTTCTCGCGAAGGACAAGAAGGGATTCTGGGAAGTGCGGGGCTACTCGAACTCCGCGGAACCGTGGTTCAACGATCGGTACGCGACGTAGGAGGAGCAACGGAGCCAGCGGCCATGGTGCCCGCCGCGCGTTTTCCAGCGCAGTTGGGTGGAGCGGCCGCCGATCGAGACAGACCAGAAGCGGCAGCGTCTCCGCCGCGTGTGCGTCGGCGGATGTCAGATGTGGAGCGCGCGGCGACTCCAAGGTAGTCGAGAGTCGCTGGTCCCTGCCAGCGGGGCTCACCAACCGCCGACGTCGATGTTCAAAGAGAACCTCGGCACATGGTAGACTCATCCGGACCTGAAGAAAACGTCGGAGTGTCCGACTCCAGCCGGACTCGTAGAACGATTGCAGAGCTGATTCGAATCTGCGACCATTGGTGCAAACTGAATCAGTTCACGACGTCCCCTGGGCGGACGGATAGGAGTTGTTGGAGACACGCTCTATGGCCAAACGCACACCCGCGAGATCGCAAACAAACGATGACGTCACCGAGACGCAGGCTCAATCGAAGGTCCCGCGCTCGCGAGCCAAGGCCGACGTGCCTGGATCGGACGTGATCGGCACTTACCCCGGCGTTGAAAGTGTCCGACAGCACGCCGACTCACGCTCCATGGCCTATGAGCCGAGCGAAGAAGAGATCCGCATGCGCGCCTACCAGCGCTATCTGCAGCGGGGCGGCAGTCACGGGACGGAGTTCGAGGACTGGCTCGAGGCCGAGCGGGAGCTGAAACGCTCGAAAGCTTGAACGTCGAGGTTCGAAGTCCGACGTCTGACGTCTGGCGCGGAGCCTCCGGGAGGGATCGATCGTCCGGTGTGTGAACACCCGGATTGAGTTGTACACGGCAAGTGCGCCAGCGCGGCCGAATCTGCATGCTGCACGCGAGGGACAAGTCGCCCGTCACGCTCGAATGCGTCTGGGTCCGCGACGGTCATTCAACTCTCAAGGCTCACCTGTCGACTCTCAACGCTCAACGTTCGGCAAGTGCGACCGGGCCGGCGCATGCGGTCGCCAGTCCGTGAGAGTTGTGCCCTTGAGAGTTGAGCGGTGAGAGCTCGATTCCGCCCCCGCGGGACTGAAACCTGACCGCCAAACTGATAGCGTGACATGCACCCGCTTCTGCAGCCGATGCTCGCGTCGCTGGCCGAGGCGCCGCTCGACGACCCTCAGCTCGTCTACGAACCGAAGTACGACGGCATCCGGGCGATCGCGGAGATCGCGCCGAAGGGACGCGTGCGTCTCTGGTCGCGGCTCGGCAACGAGAAAACCCGCCAGTTCCCGGAGATCACCGCCGCGCTCGAGACGTGGGCGCGAACGCGCAACGAACTGCTCGTGCTCGACGGCGAGATCGTCGCGCTCGACGGCACGGGCGAGCCGACAGGCTTTCAGCAGCTTCAAGGCCGAATCCACGTGATCGATCCGGACGCATCCCGCGCGGCCGGCCGCTCCCGCACTTCCCGCACCTCCCTCCCCCCCAGCCCTGCCAGCCCCAGCTCCCCTGCTGTGGCCTTCATCGCCTTCGACCTCCTGCGCAACGGCCGGACGGACTTTCGCGATCGTCCTCTCGTCGAGCGCCGCGCCGCGCTCGAACGGGTGTTCGGCCGTACGGGATCGCCGCTCCTGCGCCTCAGCCACATCGTCCGCGGCGACGGACGAGCGCTGTTCAAGCAGGCGATGGAGCGCGGCTGGGAAGGGTTGATCGCGAAGCACGCGCTGTCGCTGTACAAGTCGGGCAAGCGCTCCCCCGATTGGCGCAAGCTCAAGATCCTGCGCGAACAGGAGTTCGTCGTCGGCGGATGGACCGAGCCGCGCCAGATGCGCGCGTACTTCGGCGCGCTCCTGCTCGGCGTGTACGAGGGCAAGGACCTCGTCTACGTGGGCCACTCGGGCACGGGCTTCACCGAGCGCGAGCTCGCGCGCGTGATGAAGCGGCTCGAGCCGCTCGAGACGAACGAGTGTCCGTTCAGGAGCCGGCCGAAGACGAACGAGCGGCCGCATTGGGTCCGCCCGGAGCTCGTCGTGCAGATCAGGTTCACCGAGTGGACAGCCGACGCGAAGCTCCGACATCCCGTTTACCTCGGTCTACGGGATGACAAAAAGCCGACAGGCGTGACGCGGGAAGAGCTCGTCCCGGTTCGGAGTTCAGCACTCGGCGTTCATGGTTCTGATGCCGGACGCCAGGCGCCGACCCGGAACGCT
Organism: Acidobacteriota bacterium; assembly: GCA_003222535.1. GTDB lineage: Bacteria > Acidobacteriota > Vicinamibacteria > Vicinamibacterales > CAVVIG01 > QHWJ01. Next base: position 27,226 of record QHWJ01000366.1, read on the forward strand.
GAACGCGTGAACGCCGAACGAAAGACTCCCGAACGCAGAACCAGAAGCGGACCCGGCATCCTGAACCCCGAACCCGGGACCCAGATGCTGCTCGATCAACTGGCGGAGCTGGAGAAGGCCCGCCGCGACGGTGTGCTCGCGCTCCCCGGTGGCGACCGGCTGAGCGTCACGAACCTGCATAAGGTTTTCTGGCCGAAGCAAAAGCTGACGAAGGGCGATCTCTTCCGCTATTACGTCCGCGCCGCGCCCTTCGTGTTGCCGGCCGTCACCGATCGGCCGCTGGTCATGAAGCGCTTCCCCAACGGCATCGCGGCAGCGCCGTTCTATCAGCACCGCGCCCCGGAGGTGCCCCCCGGCGTGCGCACTCAAGTCGTGAGCGGCGTTGAAAAGAGGCCGCAGATCGTCGGGGGCGACCTGAAGACGCTGTTGTACATGACGCAGCTCGCGGCAATCTCGCAGGATCCGTGGTTTTCGCGCGTGGACCACCCGGAGTTCGCCGACTACGCCGCGTTCGACCTCGATCCAGCCGAGGGCGTCGCTTTCCCGCGCGTGCTCGATGTGGCCCGCTGGATTCGTGACGAGCTCGATATGCTTGGCGCCATCGGCGTGCCGAAGACGTCGGGCTCCGACGGCCTCCACATCTACATCCCGCTTCCGCCGGGCACGCCGTACGACGCGGGGCTGCTCTACTGCCAGATCGTCGCCACCGTCGTCGTGCAGAAGCATTCGAAGGTCGCCACTATCGAGCGCAGCGTCGCCGCGCGGGGCACGCGCGTCTACATCGATTGCCTGCAGAACGTTCCGGGCAAGACGCTCGCAACCGCCTACAGCGCGAGGGCGAGCGCATACGCCGGTGTGTCGACGCCGCTGGGCTGGCAGGAGATCGACGCGGGGTTCGATCGCACGGCTTTCACGATCGAAACCGCGCCATCTCGATTCGAAGAGGCTGGTGATCTGTGGGCGTCGCTCAAGAAGTCGAAAGGCGTGGACCTCGAGAGGGTCACACGATACGCAAGGAAAGTTCGAAGTCGGAAGTCGGAAGTCTGAAGTCAGCAGTCTGCAATGCTGGGACTGAGATTGGTGCGCCCGACAGGGTTCGAACCTGTGGCCTACAGCTCCGGAGGCTGTCGCTCTATCCAGCTGAGCTACGGGCGCGCAGTGACGCGGACCGTAGTCTAGCAGGTCTTGCGGCCGCATATAAACTGACCGCTGGAGGCACGACGTGAGGTTCTCTTTCGCGCTCATCGCGACAGTCGCGGTCCTCTCGACCCACGCGCCGGCACAGAGCACGGGTGTGACCGCCGCGGAGTTTCAGGCGCGGCGAACGGCGCTGGCGAAAGCCATCGGCACCGACGCGGTGTTCATTGCGTTCTCGCCCCTGCCCGCGCGCCGTACCGGCGACGTCGACTGGCCGTTCCGTCAGGAAGACAACCTTCTGTATCTGACCGGGATGAACGAGCCCGACACGACCCTCGTCCTGCTCCCGGGCGAGCGCGATCACCACGAGTTGATCTTCGCGCGCGATCGCGATCCGGCCACCGAGGCGTGGACCGGCAGGATCATGTCGAGGGACGAAATCACGGCAGCCAGCGGCCTCTCGGAGGTGGCGACGTCCGGGCAGTTCAACAACTTCGTCGACCTGCTGATGCAGGGCCGCGGGTGGGGCGCCGTCCCGGCGCCGGACCGCTACTATGCGGCGCCGGGAATGCCGTCGTTCCTCGCCGCCGTGCGGGGCGGGCGTGCCCAGGTGTGGCTCGTCCTCGAGGACCGCGCCGGCGCGACGGCCCTGTCGCGCGAGCAACAGTTCGCGGACCAGATGCGGCGGCGCTATCCGGAGGTGAAGTTCCGCGACGCCTCGCCGCTGCTCCACGCGATGCGCGAAATCAAGAGCGCGGCCGAGCTCGCCTTGATCCAGCGCGCCGTGGACATCACGTCCGAGGCACAGAAGGCGGCGATGGCTCGCGTCCTCACGGCGACGCGCGAGAGCCAGGTCCAGGCCACGATCGAATTCACTTTTCGCAACCTCGGCGCGTGCTGCTGGGCGTTTCCGTCGATCGTCGCCGCGGGAAGAAACGCGACGACCCTGCATTACGAGAGCAATAACGATCCGATCGTGCGCGGCGGCCTGCTCCTGACCGACATCGGCGCGGAGGTCGAGGGCTACTCCGCCGACGTCACGCGAACCTATCCGGCCGGCGGGAGCTTTTCCGCCGACCAGCTCGCCATCTACGACGCCGTCTTCGCCGCGCAGAACGAGGCCCTCCCGCTCATGCGCCCCGGCCGGAAGTTCATCGAGGTGCACAACACGGCGCTCGACGTCGTCGGCCGCGAGCTCCTCAAGCTCCGGCTCGTGACGAGGAACACGCCGGAGCAGGCGCGCCTCTATTTGTTTCACGGTACCGGACATCCGCTCGGCCTCCAGACGCACGACGTCTACGATCGGACGAGAACGTTCGAGCCCGGCATGGATGCGCGCCGCCGTGACGCGCTACGGGGGCATCGGCGTCCGGATCGAAGACGATGTGCTGATTACCGCGGGCGAGCCGAAGATGCTGTCCGAGGCTGCGCCACGCGCAGCGCGCGAGATTGAGAGGCTGATGAAGCGATGACGAAAGGTTTATGATCGAGCGCGCGCTCGTTGGCTGAACGGTCTCGCTCGTCTTGCGGGTTGAAGCGATCGCAATTCATCTCGCACGGGGTGCAGACGGGGTACGGAATGTAGCGCGACCGTCACCCAGGCCCGCGCCCGCCGCCGCGACGCTGCCCGTCGGATCCACCTTCAGTACCTTTACCAGCACCGTCGCATAGCCCTCCTCCGCCGATGATCTGGCCGATCCGACAATCGCGAAGTCACCGTGTGCCTCGAACGCGATGTCATTCGATGCGGCGAAGACCCTGTTGCCATTGGCGTCGATGATCTCGGCGCGGGCAAAGACGTAATCGTCCGCGCCCGGCGGAACGCCCGCATCGTCGATCGACACGCGCAGCCGGGCGGCCGGCCCGGCGGTCGCGACGCTGTGGCGGGCAACCTCGCGGCCGCCGATATAGGCCACCGCGAGCAGCATTCCAGGCTGGAAGCGGCCGGCGGCGAACCGCAGCGGTGGATGCCGCAGCCTGTCCGACAGGGCGTCACGCGCCGGCGTTTTCTTCCCAAGGCTTCGGCCATTCAGGAAAAGCTCCACCTGCTCGGCATTGGTGAAGACACGAACCGTGGGGCCGGAGCCTTTCTGCCAATGGCTGGCGATATGAACCATCGGGCCGCCGTCGAACAGCGGCGAGCGCTCCTCCGCGTCGCGTTGGCTGCGAAAGAACCAGTAGGCGAACTTGGGCAGCCGCTCGATGCTCATGACGCCCGATGTCTCGAGATCGTCGGCATCGCCGCGATTGTAGTCGAACATCACCCAATAGGCGTCGGCGAAGGCGGGGACACGCAGATTGTCGTTATGGGCTTCCTGCACATTGGTCGCCTGTTGCAGGAGCCGTGCTTCACCGCTGCCGAGCGTCTGGCGCGACGAGCGATCGCCGGCCTTCAGGGTGGACCAGCCGTGCTGGTTGATGCCTGCATTCTGGTCATAGTATTCCCAGTCACCATATTCCGAGACGACATAGGGCCGGCCGGGTTCCTCATAATGCTGCAACCGGTGCTGCCGCGCCTGCAGGAAGATGTCGAAGCCGTTCTTCTGCCAGCCCGCCGACCAGGCCTGGTCGCCCGGATATTCCTGATGCACCACGCGATCGAATTGGCGGACCAGATCCTCGGGCATCCGGGTCTCGTTGAGCGAACACTCCCATGCGATGACGCTCGGATGGTTGCGGTCTCGCCGGATCATGTCGCGACAGGTGTCGATCGCCTGCGCACGGAAGGCCGGGCCGGGGTTGAAATACTGCCAGCCGGGAATGGCGTCGAGCAGCACCAGCCCCAGTTCGTCGGCTGCGGCCATGAAGGCGGGCGAATGCGGGTAATGCGACAGGCGGACATAGTCGAAGCCCGCTTCCTTGATCCTTTTGGCGTCACGATAGTCGGCCTGCGGCGACAGCGCGTAGCCGATATAGGGATATTCCTGATGCCGGTTGACGCCGTGCAGGAACATGCGTTCGCCATTGATGCTGAACCCCGTCTTGTCGATGGCGATGCGACGGATGCCAATACGCGTTTCAGCGCGGTCGATGTCGCCCTCACCGCTGGAGACGGTGGTGACAAGCCGGTACAGGTTGGGGTGACGCGGCGACCAGAGCGCCGGGTTGTCGAGGACGATCCGCAACTGGCTCCGTTCTGTGACGCTCCCGGCAGGGGTGAGGGCGCCGTGGGCCTCGCCGACCTTCCGCTCGCCGAGGTAGAGTTCGTGCATAACCTGCGCGCGCGCCGTCCCGCGCCCTGCATTGCCTATATCGGCGGCGATCGACACCACCACCCGCTCCCTGGTCGCTTCGGGATAGGTCACGAACAGCCCGCCGCCGGCAATCCGTCCAGCGAGCATTTCGTCGGTCAGGTGGACCGCTGGCTTCACCATCAGGCGCACACCCCGATAAAGCCCTCCATAGCTGTTGAAGTCCAGTTCCCTGAGCGGCCTGGGACCCGTGACGACATTGTCGCGATTGTCGAGGCGGACGAGCAGGCGGTTCGTCCTGCCATGGGCAAGATGCGGCGACAGGTCGACCGTGAACGGCAGATACCCGCCCTGATGCCGCGCGATGAGGCGGCCGTTGAGGCTGACCTCAGCGACATTCATCGCCGCCTCAAACCGCAGCAGGACGGTCTTGGCGCGCCAGGCGCCCGGCGCGTTGAAGCGCTTTTCGTAGAAAGCGATGCCCTGCCACTGGTTGTCGACCACGCGCGACTCGATGCGCGTGGTGTGGGGAAGCGTCACCATGTCCCATCGCGCGTCGGCCGGCGGGGCGGCGGGTACCGTCCGATCGTCGATTCGGATGAAGCGCCAGCCGCCGTTGAACGGCACGTCGCGGGCCGCCACCTGGCCGGCCGAGAACAGCGCGACTGTCCAGGCGAGCAGCAGGCGGGCGAAGGGCGAGGACCGTCGCGACATTACGATACCCTGGCTCAAAATAATACACTCCGGCTCCGTCCGGATGACTCATCAGGAGAGAAAGACTAAAGGAGTGAGGACGAGGGTACGGAGGGCCTCGCTCGGAAGAACTTATCGCGGCGGCAGGCGGCGCCGGATGCGCCGCCTGATGCAGACGAATCTGACGCCGCTACGCGAGCGCGGTCTTGTAGAGCGCGACCAGTTTGCCCCAGGCCCGCTCCGCGTCAGGCTTGCTGTAGATCGGCTTTCCGTTCTGGAGCGGCATGTCCGGGACGCACCAACCGTGGAGGGCCTCGGGATAGACTTCGATCTCCGCCGGCACCTTTGCCGCGGCAAACGCCTCGCGCAGCTTGTTCTTCGCATCGGGCTGGCGCATGTCGTCGTTCGACGCCACCCCGAAATACATCCGTGCCTTGATTTTCGGCGCGAGCAGGTGCGGACTCGCGGGCGTGTCGGTCACCAGTCCCCCGCCGTGGAACGACGCGCCCGCACCAATTCGATCCGGCGACGCGGCGGCGGTCCTCACCACGAGCGGGCCGCCCATACAATAGCCCTGCGTGCCAATCTTCCTGGCTTTGTCGACCGGCGCCTGCGCATCGAGGAACGCAATGCAGGCCACCGCATCCTTCTCTGCCGCACCCGGCGCGTTGATCGACGCCATCAGCGGCTGCAGCTTGGCCATGTCAGCTGGATTCTGGAAGCTGAAGGACGACGGATCCTGAATGACGGGCGCCTTCGCCAGCCGATAAAAGGGATTGGGTACGAGGACTGAATAGCCTTCGGCCGCAATGCGCCTGGCGATGTCGCGCATCGACGGCCGCAACCCGAACGCGTCGGGCCAGATCAGCACGCCCGGATGTGCGCCGCTTGCGGGATGAATGAACGCCGCATCGCACACGCCGTCGGAGGTCTTCACCTCCACATGAGTCTCGACGACCGGCAGGTCCGCGGCCGACGCGGACCCGGCGGCGGCGGCAAGGCCCGCGGCCAGGGACATGGCGACGAAGTCGCGTCGCGACAGGTCGTTCGCCGTCTCGATGTTCCCGTTCTGATCCTGTTTCTCATCAGCCATCGTTCGTCTCCTTGTTGGCGCACCGTTTCGTCGGCACGCGGCATCAGCCTCCGTTTCGAACGCACCGGACCCGTGGGCGCGTCCGCGCGTGCTCACACCATCGGCGGGCTCGCGCGTCCACGGTGATGATCGCACCGGTGAGATGGCTGGCGCGCGGCGATGCCGCCCCCCGCTGATACCTCCCCGCGTCGCTTCTGCATGTATGCCCTCACTCACGCGGGGCGCCTTCGTCAACCGGGATTGATCGCGAGGACACGAACGCGTCTGGTCGCGTACGCACTCGCCAGACGTGCAACGGGCCGGGAAGAATCTGCGCGCGCGGCTGAAGGATTGGCGCGCGATGCTCCGACGGCACGGGCCAGTTGCGCGCCAGATGCTCGCGAAGTTGAACGACGGGCGGCCTACGTTCACAGCCCGACATCGAGCAGCGATTCTACAGGTTCTCCGGGACAGCGACGCTCGGAAACTTGCTGACCGGGCAGGTCTCCGAGAACGACGCGGTTGGACCGTTGGTATGGCGCGCCCGGAGGGACTCGAACCCCCGGCCTACAGGTTCGAAGCCTGCCGCTCTATCCAACTGAGCTACGGGCGCACACAGTGCGTCCATTCTATCGCGCGACCGCGCAAGAGCGATCACCGCGCGCGGGATCGTGAGCCAGCCCGTCGCTATGCTAGAATCGCGTTTCTGCCCCGGCGCGATTCCGCGCGCCGATCACCCGTGCTTCCCGCGGGCCGGTAGCTCAATTGGCAGAGCAGCAGACTCTTAATCTGCGGGTTGTGGGTTCGATTCCCACCCGGCTCACCATCGAATCAAGAACTTAGCCGAATTTGTCGGCGACGTTTGGTACGGCGTCAACGGATGGCGGGTCTATGCCGTCTAACCGATCCGCATGGATAACCCGGTCGGCGCCATCCGTTACGCGATCCGTCAATTCCGTCTCTCACCCGTCTTCACTGCCTCGGCCGTCCTGACGCTCTCGCTCGGCATCGGCGGCACAACCGCGATCTTCACACTGATCCACGCGGTCATGCTGCGCTCGCTCCCGGTCGCCGACCCGGAACGCCTCTACCGCGTCGGCGACGGCGACAACTGCTGCGTCCAGGGCGGACCGCAGGATCGCTGGGGCATGTTCTCGTACCCGCTCTTCCAACGCCTCAAAGCCGAAGCGCCCGAGTTCGAACAACTGACCGCCTTCCAGGCCGGCGGCTTCCGCGTCAGCGTCCGCCGGCCCGGCGTGGACGTCGCCGCGCGCTCGCTCCGGACGGAATACGTCACCGGCGACTACTTCACGACCTTCGGCATCGGCGCCTTCGGCGGCCGCGTCTTCACCGCAGACGACGACACGCCGGCGTCGCCGCCCGTCGTCGTGATCAGCCATCACTCGTGGGAAGCGATCTACGGCGGCGATCAATCGCTCGTCGGCCAGACGCTCGTCATCGAAGGCCACCCGTTCACGGTCGCCGGCGTGGCGCCGCCGGGCTTCTTCGGCGATACGCTCCGCAACAATCCG
>QHWJ01000367.1 GCA_003222535.1 Acidobacteriota bacterium
CCTCAACGCCACTTCCTCGTCGCGAGTGGTGTCGCCCGCGAGTCGACCAAGGGACCGCTCGCGCTGTCACCGCGTTTCGAAGCCGGCATACCGCGCCAGCTCGCCCGTGACGACCCGCGCGAGCAGGCGCGTCTGGATTTCCAGAACACGCCGGTAGCTGACACGATACCCGAACACTGGATGCGTGACGAGCGTGTCCATCCGCTGCTCGTAGGCGCGGAGACAGGCCGGCACCTTGTGCTTAGCGAGGAATCTGAGAATGTCTCGGGCGGCCAGGGCGAGTCCGCGTGCTGGGACCTTCAGATGTGTTTTTTTCGCCATAAGGCGAAGGCGCGCTGCACGCGGATGAGGGCGTCGGCGTCGTCACCGGGACGATCGGGCTGCCACAGGCTGAGCAGATCGAGCGTCATGCTTGCCCGCTGCCCGGTTCGCATGGCCCCCAACCGGCGCCAGCGTTCGGCGTCGAGCACGGGGCCGACACGCTTCCAGTTTTCGAGCCACCGTTTCGTCGCGGCGCCGGTGTCGTCGACGATGGTCGGTGACCGGCTGGCGCGCACCAGATGATTCTACAGTTCCGGACCTATAATCCAGCGATGGATCCGGATCGCCTTTCGGCTGTGTGCCGCACCCACGGCGTCCGTCTGCTGCTGCAGTTCGGATCGACAGTTTCCAACCGCGCGCACGCGGCGAGCGACACCGATCTGGCCGTGCTGCTGGAGAGGCGGCCGGCGTCTCTGGACGCGTACGCTGATCTCTCTGGGGATTTCCAGGCGCTGCTACCAGGCCGGGAAGTCGACCTGGCGCTCATCAACGGCGCCGATCCGCTCTTCCTCAAGAGGATCACCGAAAATTGCCGGCTTCTGTATGGGCCGATGCGAGCGCTGCAGGAGCTGAAGATCTATGCGTTCAAGCGATACCAGGACCACCGCCGGTTCCTGGCGATGGAGCGCAATTACGTGCGTGACAAGATCCGGGCGCTGGCGCGATGACGGTCGATCGCGAGCTCGTCACCCGGAAGCTGCTGCTGATCACCCAGGACCTTGACGCCGTCGCGCCGTTCGCGACAAAGCCGGTTTCGACGTTTCTGGAGAGCCGCGTCGATCGGGCGGTGGTCGAGCGGCTGCTGGAACGGGTGATCGGCCGGATGATTGACGTCAAGTATCACCTGATTACGGAGTGCGGGCACCCGCCGCCGTCCGACTATCACGCCTCCTTCCTGAAACTGGCCGAGCTGGGAATCTTGGACCACGAGTTCGCGCGGCGCATCGCGCGGTGCGCCGGCCTGCGCAACCGGCTCGTGCACGAGTACGAGGAGATCGATCCACGCAAGGTCTTCGAGTCGCTTCAGGCCGCCAGAGACGACATCGTCACGTACGTGCGCAGCGTCGAGTCGTACTTCGACGGACTATCGGGACCGTGAGCGAAAGATTCCGGGCATCAGGACGATGGCTGGCCGATCCTCGGGACGTCGTGGTCGTCAGGCCGCTTTGGCGTCAGCACGACTGCCGTTCGCCCTGCGGCGGCCTCCTCACGAGCCAGGAGATCGAGTAGCCCGTCCAACGTGCCGCCGGCGGCCTGCAACAGTGCGGCGCGCGCCGCGCGGACCTCGTCGACAATCTGGTCCCTCGTCATCAGAGCTCCTCCATGAGCTGCTCCGGGGTGCACACGACCGGCGCGATGTAGCCTGCCGAGACGCAGGTGCGCTCAATGCGCCACTTGATTTGCGCTTGGCGCTGAGCCGGAGATTCCACGTCATCAGGTAGTCAATGCCATGCACAGCCGCGACGGCGATGTGCACGGCGTCCGCCACGGCGTAGGCAGGCACGACCGCTTCTCGAAGAAGTCGCGTACCAAGCTCTCGGACCGCCGGCGTGAGAGCGAGCGACGGAATGTCCCGCAGCATGTCATAGCGTCGCTCGGCGGCCTCCGGATTCCCGCTGCGTGCCTCCTGATGCACCAATTCCGACACGAACAGCGCAAACGCCAGACGCCGGGACGCCCACCAATCGAGCGTGGTCCGCTGGTGAGCGGCGGTCACCAAGTCCGAACTGATGCGAGCCGCCAGATAGCTGATGACTGTCGTCTCCAGGTACACGGACGCCATGACGCAGGTTCCATTGTAGCGGGCTTACTCATCCGTCAATTCTCGACGCAGGGATCCGATGTCCACGACGAACGCGTCCACGCCCGCGCGGGAGCGGGCTTCTTTCGACAGGGCGGGGATCTCGTCACGCTGCAATCTGGTGTCGTCAAAAAGCCTGCGTTTCGACTGAAAACAATCGCCTCTTCAATGCGTGGACATCGATTCAACGTGACAGTCTGACGGGCGGAGGGTCGTCATCACTGCCTCCGCCCCGCGAACAGGCCACCGCCCAGATGCCGGCTCCTTCCGAGGACGATTGGCCCCCCGACGGCCACTCTGAACGCCAGGACCGCGCCCCCAACCAAGCCGACTCCGGATACGCCGCGCAGCTCGCAGGGCGTTACAAGCGGTTCAGGAAGACCGCCTCGGCGACACTCCGCGCGAAGATCTGCGGCCAGAGCCTCTGTGGCGCCAACCTGTTTCGTGTGACGCGTGACCTGATACGGGGTCACGCTCTCCCAGGTGCGGGTTGGAGCGAAGAGCCGATCGGCACCGAGGTCAATAGACGCCTTGGTCAGCATCAGGCGGCCCGCCGAACCTGCCCGCAACTCGCGAAACTCGGTCATAGCGATATCGAGGATTTCCAAATGCCCCTTCTCCTCGTGGGTTGGAGGACGCCGATCGACGACATGAGGCGCAAGGACCAAAATCCGAACTGGCCCAGGGTCGAACACGAATGTCAGATGCGGATAACGCTCCGTTCGCGCGGGTGAGCTTCTCGAACGGTGGGACCAGATGCGCCTCATCGAGCACGACCAATGTGTCGGCTCCGAGGAGGCCGGCGTGGTATGGCCGCATCTTGCGGGATGTCCCATAGCCCTCGAAGAGAAGCCGGGAGCCGATCATGTCGACGGTGCCCACGATGATGGCGGGCGAGGCGGGATCTTCCAGCCAGTCCTTGTTGTCAATGTATTGACCACGGAGAGTCGAGATCGGCAGCGAGCGTGCTCCCAGACCGAGCGCTTGTTTGAGCTTTGCATCGCGGTCAACGCAGGCCCGGAGCCCGTTTGCTACATCCGTTGCCTGGTCGACCACTGCGCGCCGGTCCACAACATAGACGAGGCGGCGGGGCAACGGCGCACGGTGCGCCCGTGCGACAAGCCAGATCGCCATCACCGCGGTCTTGCCGAGTCCTGTCGGAATGTCGCACGCCCTCGGGATTCTGTTTTCAATCAGCTCGGCGAATAGTGCCTGTTGCCATGGGAACGGCGTGTTGCCGGTGAGGCCCTCGAATTGCGCACAGAAATCTCCGCTGAGATGCACCCTCGCCTCCTGGTGGCGATCATCGACCGCAGCCGTGACAAGACAGGTCACGGCGAGCCAATCGCTCTGAAAGGAATCGCGAGGTCGTAATACGACGTCGCGAGTTCGATGATCAGGAATCTGAGACCTTCCGACTCATTGGGGCTGTACCGGATTGCACACTTACAGCGGATTGCCACCTGCCTCGCGGTTGGCACAAGGAGCAGCGATGCGATTAATGAGGGCCTGCTGGACACCGTGTCCATGTCGTGCGCTAGTCGATTCAAGGAGCTTGCCGTGCCAAAGTCCGTTTGAGCGCGGCCACTACTCGTGATCGCTTGCTGGACGCTCCGCAACAAGGTGTGCTCCGCGGCAAATACGATCCCGTACACCGGGCCCCCACCACGGGCTCTGCTTCGATAGAGCCGCGGATCTACATGGGCGGACTGGGCGTGGAGCACACTTGGTGTTTTGAGCCCGATAGGCCGTGAATGCTTACGATCGATGGAGACTTCGCATCATGACGTTCGTCATCACCGTCATCCAGGACGAAGACGGCATGTTCGTCGTCGAGTGCCCGGCGATTCCGGGGCTACGTGAGCCAGGGGCGGACGGTTGCGGAGGCGGAGGACAACATCAGGGACGCCATCCGCGAATGTCTCGCGGCGCGACGCGAACTGGGACTGCCGCTCACGATCGAGGTGCGCGACCTGGACGCCTCTGTCGAAATATAGATGGCTCCAATCAGGCGACTCTGCTGAACCGAAAACCCGACGATATACTACAGCCGTGGTCAGCAGCTCGATCAGAAGGCGCGCGCTGGACCTCTTCGCCGAACGGGCGCGAGAGATCCTTGGGCCGAAACTGCTGGATCTCCGTCTCTTCGGTTCCGAGGCTCGTGGCGAGGCCAGACCCGACTCCGATCTGGACGTGCTCGTCGTCGTGCAGCCCGACGCGGAACGCGCGACCCTCGAGGACCGGATCGTCGACATCGCATTTGACGTCAACCTCGAATTTGGCCTCTATATCTCTCCACGGGTGGTCACGCGCGGCATCCTGGATGATCCCGTCTGGCGCGAGACGCCGTTCTTGAAGAATGTCGTCCGCGAAAGCATTCCGCTGTGACGCCCTCGGAGTCCCTGGCGCACCACCGGATGGCTCGCGCGCGCGCAACATTCGACGACGCTGACGCGCTGATCGAGGGGAAGCGCTGGAATGGCGCGCTGAACCGGTTGTATTACGCCGCCTTCTATGCGGCTCGAGCGCTCCTGGCGACGCAGAGTCTCGATTCGTCCCGTCACAGCGGGGTCATCTCGTTGTTTCAGCAGCATTTCGTGCGGACCGGCCGCGTTCCTCAAGAAACCGCCCGGGCGCTCCCGCGCTTGTTCGAAAAACGCCAAACGACAGACTACGGAGACTACGCCGAGGCGACCCGCGACGAAGTCGCAGCGCTGAGAGTTCAAGTCGCGGCGTTCCTCAAAGCGTGCGAGGATTTGCTTCCTCCCCCTGAATCGCCTGCCCGTCCGACCGACGACTGAAACCGCATCGGATTCGCGCAGGCCAGGAAAAAAAGCGAGCGCGCTACGACGCATTCACCAAGACCGGCTGAAGCCTTCGCGCGACGACGCGCGGTCGCACCAGTCCGCTGGACCTGTCGTGATATCCTGCGCGCCACGGTCGCCCTCGGATGCCTCCCTTGCACACGAAGCTCTCCACCGTTCTCGCCAGTCAGGTTCCCACGCAGTCTCGCACCCGCGGACACGCGTACTTCACGAGCGGCGCCGTCCGCAGCTTGACCGCGCAGCACGGGATCATCCAGGCGACCGTCCGCGGCTCGGAGCTGTACCACGTGTGGCTCGAGCCGGACGGCGGACTGCTCCGCTGCTCAGGCCCGGCGTCACGCCCGACGAGGTGTATCTCGAACCCCTGGTCCCCGACGACGACTATGACTCGGAAGACGAGGACGAGCGCGTCTGGAAGCCCACCGTCCCCTTGCGTGCGCCGGCGCCCGCGCCGCGCCGCGAGCCGCAGCCTCCACCGCCGTGGCGGGCACTGATCGACGCGGTCAGCGCCACCGTCCCGGCGACTCCTCCGCTGCGCCCACAGCTCGCCGCCGGCCAATTGCTCTACGTCGTCGACGTGGCCGCCACAACCGCCAGCGGAGCGCTCGTCATGGAGCTGATGACGCGCGACCGCAAAGCCAACGGCGACTGGGGCAAACCGAAACCCGCCAGGGTGACGGCCGCCGGCGTGGCGTCGCTGCCCGACCCGGCGGAGCGCGAGATCCTGCAGCGACTGTCGGGCGGGCGCTCGCAATTCGAATGGGGATACAACGGCTACGGCCCGGATCTGTGCCGCGTGGAGCTGCGTGGCGTCCTGGTCACCGATGTCGTACCCGGCGCATGCGCGACGGGGCGTTGCATGGTGCGCGTCAGGACTCCGGCCCGACCACCTGTCGTGAGCGAGACGCCCATTCTCCGACGGGCTCAGGATGAGCGGCGAGTCGAAGGGCCGTCGAACGTACCGTCACTCTCGCCTGTCGCCTGGGATGACGGCGCACCGTGGACGTTCGCCATCGGCGTGTATCACGTCCCTGATGAATCCCCCGGCGGGTACGCGATCGAAGGCTGGCTGAGGCGGGACAACGAGCGGATGGAGTTGTCCGATGCGCTGCTGCTGCACGACGGGGTGCTGTTCACGAAAACGCACGCCGCAGTCCTGAACCACGGCGGTGCGTTCACGTGGCTGAAAGCGTTGCAGCGCACCGGCCGCGTGACCGTTCCAGCCGAAGCCCGCGACGAGCTCGTCGACGCGCTGCTGCCTCTCGGGCCGCTGCTGGCCGCGTTGCCGGACGATCTCCGCGTCGAAACGGTCGCGGGACAGCCGCGACCGCACCTTCGCCTCCGGCCGGCGCCCTTTCGATCCGACCGGCTCATCGCCGAGGTCGCGTTCGAGTACGACGGCACGCTGGTCGCTCCAGAATCGCCCCGCCCGATCGTTCGCGCCGCCGGCGCGCCGCGCGCAATTCGTCGCGACGCGGATGCCGAGCGGCGAGCCGTGGATGTGCTGTTCGAACGGGGCATCCGCTCCGAGTGGAACCATCAGACCGGCCAGCCCGCGCTGCAGCTCCCCTCGACCCTGCTGCCCCGCATCGCCCGGCAACTGCTCGGTGATGGGTGGCACGTGGAAGCCGCGGGACGGATCTATCGACGGCCGGCCGCCCTCCCCACGCTGCACGTCGCCTCCGGGATCGACTGGTTCGAGCTGCACGGCGACGTGGCCTACGACGATCAGCACGCCTCGCTGCCGGCTCTGCTCGCGGCGCTCGATCGCGGCGAATCGTTCGTGACGCTCGGCGATGGGACAATCGGCCTGCTGCCGGAGGAATGGCTCCGCAAGCATGCGCCGATCGCGCGGCTCGGAACGCGCGACGGCACGCAGATCCGGTTCAAAGCGTCGCAAGTGGCGCTGCTCGATTCGCTGATCGCGGCGCAGCCGGACGCCTCGTGGGACGAGACGTTCACTCGTGCCCGCGCGGAGCTCCAGACCTTCGACGGCATCCGGCCAGTGGACCCGTCGGCGACGTTCGCGGGCACGCTGCGCGGCTATCAGCGCGAGGGGCTCGGCTGGCTGCTGTTCCTGCAGCGATTCGGCTTCGGCGGCTGCCTCGCGGACGACATGGGCCTCGGCAAAACCGTGATGGTCCTCGCGCTTCTCGCGGGGCGGCGGGACGCGCAGCCGGACGCCGGTCGCCGTCCTTCGCTCGTGGTCGCGCCGCGGTCGGTCGTGTTCAACTGGCGGCAGGAGGCGGCACGATTCACGCCGGGGCTGCGTGTGGTCGAATACACCGGCTCGGGCCGCACCGAGATCCGGACGCAATTCCGCGATCACGATCTGGTGCTGACAACCTACGGCACGCTGCGTCGCGATGCCGCCCATCTCGCCGCGACACCGTTCGACTACGTCGTCCTCGATGAAGCGCAGGCCATCAAGAATGCCGCAACCGTCTCGGCCAAAGCGACCCGCCTGCTCGACGCGCGCCACCGGCTGGCGCTGAGCGGCACGCCCATCGAGAATCACCTCGGGGAGTTGTGGAGTCTGTTCGAGTTTCTCAATCCGGGGCTGCTGAGCACCGCGCACGCCTTCGAGCGGGCCGGCGCCGGCCGCCACATGGACGACGATGCGATCGCCATGCTGGCGCGCGGGCTGCGCCCCTTCATGCTGCGACGGACCAAGGATCAGGTCGCGCGTGAGCTGCCGGCAAGAACCGAACAGACGCTGTACTGCGATCTCGAGCGACCGCAGCGAGCCCTGTACGACGAGCTGCTGGGCCACTACCGCCGGACGCTGCTCGGTGAATCGCCGGCGAACGGGCTCGGCCGCGCGAAGCTGCAGATCCTCGAAGCCCTCCTTCGGCTGCGCCAGGCCGCCTGCCATCCCGGCCTGATCGACAAGCGCCGGTCGCATGAGGCGTCGGCGAAGCTCGACATGCTTGTGCCCCGGATCGCCGAGGCGGTCGCGGAGGAGCACAAGGCGCTCGTCTTCTCACAGTTCACCAGTCTGCTCGCGATCCTTCGCGCGCGGCTGGACGAGGCGCACGTTCCGTACGAGTATCTCGATGGCCGGACACGGGATCGTGAGTCGAAGGTCGAGCGGTTTCAGTGCGACCCGTCGTGCCGCCTGTTCCTGATCAGCCTCAAGGCGGGCGGCCTCGGGCTGAACCTCACGGCCGCGGAGTACGTGTTTCTGCTCGATCCGTGGTGGAATCCAGCCGTGGAAGCCCAGGCAATTGACCGCGCGCACCGGATCGGCCAGACGCGCCAGGTGTTCGCCTATCGTCTGATCGCGCGCGATACCGTCGAGGAACGCGTGCTGGAGCTCCAGCGTCAGAAACGCGGGCTGGCCGATGCGATTCTCAACGCCGACAGCCGTCTGCTCCGCGATCTGCGCCGCGAGGACCTGGAGCTCCTGCTCTCGTGATTCGTCACGCGTCCCCGCACCGGCGCCGCTGAAGCGGCGCCCTACGTACTTGCGCGGCACACGAACGTAGGGCGCGGCTTCAGCCGTTCTTCATGGTCGCGGCAGCCTTCGCCGAATGGCGACCCTGAAAGGGCCGCCCTACGTGAGAGAGACCATCGCGCGCGCCCGCGTTTCAAGCGCGTGCAGCCGGTGCTCGAGGCTCCGCCGCGCCTCCTCGATCGCCGAATCGTCTGCGTCGGAAGGTACCGTGAACGGCTCACCGACGGCGATCGCGACGGTCGCGAACGGCTTGGGGATCTGGGTGCGGTCCCAGCTCTTCAACGTCCAGTGACGGCTGGCTTCGAGGTGGAACGGCAGCACCGGATTGCCCGTCGCCTTGGCGAGCCACACCGCCCCCGGCTGCGCGACTCGCGCCGGCCCGCGCGGACCGTCGATCGTGAAACCGGCGGGCTTCCCCGCCGCCATATCGCGCGTCAGCTGCAGCAGCGCCTTGCGGCCGCCGCGCGACGTCGAACCGCGCGCGGTGCCGTACCCGAACCGTTCGATGATGCCGGCGATCCACTCGCCGTCGAAGTTTTCGCTCGTGATGACGACGATGCCGCGGCGCCGGAAGTAGTACGTGGCAGGAAGAATGCGGCCATGCCAGAACGCCATGATCGGCTGGCGGCCGCTCCTGAGGATCGCGTCGAAGTGCTCGAGGCCGTCGGGGCGCCAGCGGAGCGTCGAACCCAGCACCGCAATCAGCCGATAACCGGCGGTCGAAATCAGCCTGGCCTGCAGGCGCTTCGCAGGGGAGTTTCGCCAGTCGGACGCTGCGCTCATTGAAATTGGTGAGTCGGTGAGTTGGTGAGTTGGTGAATGGAGAACACGAGCATTTGAATCACCAAGTCACCAATTCGCCAAGTCACCAACTCTCAGAGTCTGTCCTTGACGAATGTCATCAGGTCGATGAACTGCGTGTCCGCCTGGGCGCTGGCCTGCGCGCCCTTGAGCATGATCGAGCAGAACGGACAGGCGGTGACGACCGTGTTCGCGCCGGTGGCGCGCAGCTGCTTGAACCGGACGTCGCTGATCCGCGTGCCGGGCTCTTCTTCCTTGTCGGCGAAGAGCAGTCCGCCGCCGGCGCCGCAGCAGAACGGGTTGTCGCGGTTGCGCTCGGGCTCCTTGATGTCGGCGCCGAAGCGCGTCAGCAGCGCGCGGGGCTCGTCGACTCTTCCGGCGTAGCGTCCGAGATAGCAGGGATCGTGGAAGGTGACGATTTCACGCTCGGCTGAAGCCTTCGCGCTCCGGGTGTCGCTCGCCTTCGCGCTCCGGGCGTGGCGCGTCGTCGCGCTGCTTTCGCGCGTGAGCTCCTCGACGAACACAGACGAGTGCACGACGTCGACCTCGTAGCCGAACTTGCGATAGTCGCTGCCGATCGTCTTCACGCAGTGCGGGCACGACGTCAGGATCTTCTTCGGGGCGGCGGCCCTGAGCTCCTCGATGTTGCCGTTGGCCAGCTCCTGGTACACGTACTCGTTGCCCGTGCGCTTCGCCGGATCGCCGGTGCACCGCTCTTTCGACAGCACGCCAAACGGGACGCCGCGGGCGCGCAGAATCTCGAACAGCGATCGCAGCGATTTCTGGAAGTCGGCCTCGAACGCCCCGGCGCAGCCGAGCCAGACGAGGACGTCGTGCGTCGACGGATCGAAGATCTCGAGCTTCGCGGCGTCGACGAATTTCTGCCGCTGATCGTAGCCGAGGCCCCAGATGTTGCCCCGCCGCTCGAGGTGGTTGTAGACCGCGCCGAGATACTCCGGCGCGTCACCGTTGGAGACGAGGCCGCGCCGCGAGCCGATCAGAATCGGCAGGTGCTCGATTCCGACGGGACACTGGTTCTCGCACGCCCCGCAGGTCGTGCACTGCCAGAGCACCTTCTCCGAGTACACCTCGCCCAGCTTCTTCTCGCGCTCGCCCGCCAGCAGCGCCTCCCGGGTCTGCAGGACGATCCTCTTCGGGTTGAGCTCCTTCCCGGCGCCCCACGCCGGGCAGTTCACCTGGCAGCGCCCGCACTCCACGCACGTCAAGGCGTCGAGCACGATCTTGCTGCCGAGGTCCTTCACGGTCTCGAGCCCGACCTGCTCCTTCTCGAAATCGAGGTTCGGAAGGTTGCCGAGCTCCGGCGACTTCAGGAACACCGTGATCGGAGACAGCACCAGATGGAGGTGCTTCGACGCCGGAATCAGCGCCATGAACGTCAGGATGACCATCGCGTGCACCCACCAGTTCACGCGCCCGGATGTGGTGCCCTCCTCCAGCCTGAACGTCAGGAGGAAGGTGATCATGAGGGTCGCGATGAAGAGGGCGATGACGATGGACTCGATGGACACGGTCGTGCCGAGGCCGACGGGCCGGACGAACGCCCGGCGGATGAGGAGATACAGAATCCCGACGAGGACGGCCGTGGCAGGCGGCGTCAGCGCCAGGCGATAGGCGCGAAACCAGCCGGCGTGCGTCAGGTCGACGATGCCCAGCCCGTGGAGAAACTCGGTCAGCGTATAGCCGCCGAACGCGACGAATCCCCAGAACACGAACGCGTGCATGAGGCCGGTGAGCGGACGCTCCCTGATCGTCCTGCGCTGCAGCAGGACGTCGACGACGAACCGCCCGGTGCGGGTCCCGAGCCTGTCGTGAGCGAAGGTGTTGGGCGCCGCCGCGATCAACTGGACACGCCGCGCCACCTGCGCCGCGAAAGCGGCGAGGAACAGCAGCAGAAGAATCCAGAAGGCGAGGGTGGACATACTACGCTGACAAGGACACAAAGGGTCTGCTAAAGGACACAGAGGAGTCTCGCCGCTCTGCGGCCTCTGTTGACCTTTGTGTCCTCGTCACTGTTTGACCGCTTCAATGATCGCCGGCACGATCTCGAACAGGTCGCCGACGATGCCGTAGTCGGCGACCTCGAAGATCGGTGCGTCCGGATCCTTGTTGATCGCGACGATGGTGTTCGCGCCTTTCATGCCGACCAGATGCTGAATCGCGCCGGAGATGCCGAGCGCAAGGTACAGCTTCGGCGCGACGGTCTGCCCGGAGCTGCCCACCTGGCGTTCCATCGGCAGCCACCCGGCGTCGCAGATGGGGCGCGACGCCGCGATTTCGGCGCCCAGCGCCTCGGCCAGCTTCTGCGCGATCGCGATGTTCGCCTGCTCCTTGATGCCGCGTCCGACCGACACGATGCGCTCGGCCTGCGACAGATCCACGGCCTGCTTCGCCTGCTGGAACGGCGGCTCCGGCTTCTGGCGGATCGCCGGTGCATCAATCTTCGCTTCGAGCGCCCGGATGGGGGCAGGCGATGCGCCCCTGGCGACCTGGTCCACGCGGAACGCGCCGATCTGAAACGTCACGAAATGGGGCGCCGGTCCCTGCGGCACGACGTCGGCGGTGAGCCTGCCCTGAAACATCGGCCGCACGAATGCGGTCTCCCCGCCCGCGCGCTTGATCGCGGTGACGTCGGTGACGAGGGCGCGGTCCATGCGCGCGGCGAGCTTGGGCGCGAAGTCGCGCGTCTGGTACGTGTGCGGCAGCAGCACATGCGTCGCCGGGAGCCGCGCGATCGCGTCCTGCAGCGCCGCCGTGAAGCCGTCCGGCGTATAGGGTTCGAGCGCGGCGCTTTCGAGGGTGACGACCTCCTGCACCGCGGCCGCGGCGAGCTCCGCGGCCGGGCCGCTGGTGCCCGTGCCCGGCACGAGCACTCCGATTGGAGCACGGATCTCCAGCGCGAGCTGCTGCGCGCCGACGATGGATTCCCATGTCGCGCGATTGAGCTTGCCGTCGCGCTGTTCGGCGATGACCAGAATCATCTTCACCGCCCGCTCGCCAGGAAGCCGCTCAAATAACCCTCGCCTCTTCTCGAAGCCTCCGCACGAGCTCCTTCGCCGCTTCGCCCGGCGAGCCGCCGATGATCTGCGTTTTCTTCCCCTTCTCGGGCACGTAGAGGCTCACGATCTTCTGCCTGCCCGCCGACGTGGCCGCTGAAGGTGGGGCCGCCTTCCGGATTTCCTTCTTCTTCGCGGCCATGATCCCCTTGAGCGTCGCGTAGCGGAGCTGGTTGATGCCGCTCTGGATCGTGAGCACGGCAGGCAGTGGCATCGCCACCCACTGGAACCAGCCGCCTTCGAGCTCGCGCTTGACGCGCAGGGTCGCCCCGCGCCCTGAGCCAGTCGAAGGGTCCGCGTGCACCTCCATGATGATCGTGGCGTGCGGAAGGCCGAGACGCTCGGCGAGGATGACGCCCACCTGAGCGAACCCCTGGTCGTCTGACTGCAGGCCGGTGAGGATGACGTCGAACTGCTCGTCCTTCATGGCGCCGGCGAGCGCGCCCGCGGTCACGAATGCATCGGCGCTCGCCAGCCCGTCAGCCTCGACGTGGATCGCCCGGTCGGCTCCGCGCGCGAGCGCCTCGCGGATGACCTGCGACACGCGCGCCGGTCCGCCGGAGCAGACGACCACTTCCCCGCCGTGCTTCTCCTTCAGCCGCAGCGCTTCCTCGAGCGCGTAGGCGTCGGGCTCGTTCATCTCGAAACCGGCGTCCTGCTCGCGAATCCAGGTTTTGGCGTCGTCCAGGCGGGGCTGCCACTCACGGGTCGGAACCTGTTTGATGCAGACGGCGATTTTCATACGGTCACGATGTCCGACGATCAACGCATGGTTCGACAAGCTCACCATGAGCGCTCATCCTGAGCCTGTCGAAGGATGCGGGCTTCGCGCGCTTCGCGTTCGGTGTTGTCACGCTTCGAATCGCTTGAACAGCAACGCGGCATTCGTGCCGCCGAAGCCGAACGAGTTGGAGAGCGCATACTGAATCGGCAGCTCGCGCTTCGTGTTCGGCACGTAATCCAGATCGCAGCCTTCGTCCGCCATCTCCAGGTTGATCGTCGGCGGGGCGACCTGATGGTGAACCGCGAGGACGGTGATGCCGGCTTCGAGGCCGCCGGCCGCGCCGAGCAGGTGGCCCGTCATCGATTTGGTCGAGGACACGGCGAGCTTGTCGGCGTGCCCGCCGAAGCTCCGGCGGATGGCGAGCGACTCGATCTTGTCGCCGTGCGGCGTCGACGTGCCGTGCGCGTTGATGTAATCGATCCGGGCCGGCGCGATGCCGGCGCTCTTGAGCGCCTGGTTCATGACGCGGAACGGGCCGTCGCCGTCGTCGGACGGCGCCGTGATGTGGTGCGCGTCGGCCGACATGCCGTAGCCGACCAGCTCGGCGTAGACGCGCGCGTCGCGGCGGCGCGCCAGATCGAGCTCCTCGAGGATGAGCACGCCGGCGCCTTCGCCGACGACGAACCCGTCGCGATCCTTGTCGAAGGGGCGGCTCGCGCGCTCGGGCTCGTCGTTGCGCGTGGAGAGCGCGCGCAGCGCGCCGAAGCCGCCGATCCCCATCGGCGTAATCGCGGCTTCCGATCCGCCGGCGATCATCACGTCGGCGTCACCGCGCCGGATGATCTCGAAGGCGTCGCCGATGGCGTGCGCCGAGGCGGAGCACGCGGTGCACGTGGCGGAGTTGGGGCCCTTCGCGCCGTAGCGGATGGAGACCTGCCCGGCGGCGAGGTTGATGATCGCCGACGGGATGAAAAACGGCGAGATCTTGCGCGGCCCACCCTCGAGCAGCGCCTTGTGCTCGCGTTCGATGGTGGTGAACCCGCCGATGCCGGACGCGATGAACACGCCGGCGCGCGGGCCGAGCTCGGGCGTGATCACGAACCCCGAATCGTCCATCGCAAACTGCGACGCCGCGATCGCGTACTGGATGAAGACGTCCATCTTCTTGACGTCTTTCCTGTCGATGAACTGCAGCGGGTCGAAGTCCTTCACCTCGCCCGCGATGCGGGTCGCGAACTGCGCCGCGTCGAACTTGGTGATCCGCGCGATGCCGCTCTGGCCCGCGCAGAGCGCGGCCCAATTCGGCTCGGTTCCGATGCCGAGCGACGACACCAGGCCGATGCCCGTGACGACGACTCGCCGTGTGTTGGTCACGGCTCCTACTTCTTGGTCTTGGCGTGCGATTCGATGTACTCGACCGCTTCCTTCACGCGCGTAATCTTCTCGGCATCCTCGTCGGGAATCTCGATCCCGAACTCTTCCTCGAACGCCATCACGAGCTCGACGGTATCGAGCGAGTCGGCACCGAGATCGTCGACGAACGACGCGTCCGGCGTCACTTCTTCCTCGTCGACCCCGAGCTGCTCCACGATGATGCTCTTCACTTTCTCGGCTACGGCCATTCAACCCTCCTACGTGTACATCCCGCCGTTGACAGCCAGAACGTGCCCTGTAATATACGACGCCTCGTCTGACGCAAGAAAGCACACGGCGGCGGCGACGTCGTCCACGGTCCCGAGCCGGCCGAGCGGGATCTGGGCCGCCCAGTCGACGTGCGTCTTCCCGTTGATCGCGCGCGTCATGTCGGTGTCGACCAGCCCGGGCGCGACCACGTTCACGGTAATGGCGCGCGACGCCACCTCCCGGGCCAGCGCCTTGGCGAAGCCGATCAGGCCGGCCTTCGACGCGGCGTAGTTCGTCTGGCCGGCATTGCCCATCTGGCCGACGACCGAGCTCACGGCAATGATGCGTCCGCCGTGCTGCTTCAGCATCGGCCGGATCGCCGCCCGCGCGAGCAGGAACGTGGCGGTCAGGTTCGTGGCCAGTACCGCGTCCCAGTCCTCCCGCTTCATCCGCACCAGCAGTTGATCGCGGGTGATGCCGGCGTTGCTGATCAGAATGTCCAGCCGGCCGTGGCGCGCGACGATGGCGCCAGGCGCCGCCTCGACGGCCGCCGCGTCGGTGACGTCGAGGCTCAGCGCGTCGGCGCGATGCCCGGCGGCCGTCAGCGCCGCCGCGCACTCGTTCGCATGATCCCCGCGGGCCGCGGCCACGACCGTCGCGCCCTGGCTGGCGAGCCGCGCCGCGATCCCGCGTCCGATGCCGCGCGATGCACCGGTCACGAGCGCGACCTTATCCGCGAGATTGAACATGTCTCCGTCGCGCGGGTTTTCCTCCCCCGGCTTGCCGGGGATGCAAGCCGGCGAGCGCACTTTCGACCGCCGCGAGATCGTCTGGCGTGCCGAAGCTGACAACGGCGGCGTCGCGATGAATCTTGCGTACCAGTCCGCTCAACACGGTGCCCGAGCCCACCTCAACATACGTTGTGACGCCTTCAGACGCAAGGCGGCCGACGACCTCCTCCCACCGTACCGGCGACGACACCTGCCCGACGAGCGCCTCGATCGCGGCGCCGGCATCACGCTTGGGCTCCGCGTCGAGGTTCGCGATGATCGGCACTTGAGGCGGCCCGGTCTGCAGCGCGCGCAGTTCCGGCGCGAGGCGTGCCTCGGCCGGCTTCATCAGCGCGCAGTGAAACGGCGCGCTCACCGGCAGCTGGATCACGCGCCTGGCGCCGAGCGTTCTGGCCCGCTCGCCCGCGCGCTTCACGGCTTCCCGCGCACCGGCGATCACAACCTGGCCGCCGCCGTTCAGATTTGCAGGGCTGACGACACCGCCGCCGTCGGCAACGGCCTGCGCACATGCCTGTGCGACTCGGGCCGCGTCGAGGCCGAGGATGGCGGCCATCGCGCCCTCGCCGGCCGGTACCGCTTCCTGCATGTAGCGGCCGCGGCGGCGGACGAGCCGCAACGCGTCGCCGAACGCGAAGGTGCCTGCCGCGACGTTGGCGGAGTATTCGCCCAGGCTGTGCCCGGCCACGAACGCCGGCGTCAGCCCGCGCGACGCCAGGAGACGATACGCGGCGACGCTGACGGCGAGCATGGCCGGCTGCGTGTTTACGGTCAGCGTGAGCTGGTCCTCGGGCCCTTCGAAGATCACCCGGCTGAGCAGCTCGCCGAGTGCGGCGTCCGCCTCGTCGAACGTCGCGCGGCAGATCGGATACGCGTCGGCGAGCGCTCGACCCATGCCGACGTACTGCGAGCCCTGCCCTGGAAAGATGCACGCAATCACTGGTGGGATACCGCGGCTGCCGCGATCTCGCGCCCGACAGTCGCGACGCCCTTCACGCCGCGCAGCGGTAGGCCGGCCATCGCGTCGACGGCGATCCAAATCACGGCGAATTCAAGGTTCTGGGTTCAACGTTCGTTCTGTTCAGGGTTCAGTGGACGGGCTCTTATTCCTCGTCGACGGCTCGCGCCTGGCGGCCGCGGTAGTAGCCGCAGTTGGCGCACACGCGGTGCGGCAGCTTCGCCTCGTGGCACTGCGGGCACTCGCTGAGGCCGGCGGGCTTCAACGCGTCGTGGGTCCGGCGCTTGGCCGTGCGCGTTTTGGAATGTCGTCGTTTTGGATTCGGCATCGGGTCCTTCTCGAGGTTCGAGGTTCGAGGTTCTAGGGTTTTGGATTCTTCCCTTTCAGCTCCCGCAGGACGGCGAGCCGCGGGTCGTCCCATCCCTGCTTGCACGAGCACGTCTCGCGGTTCAGGTTCGTGCCGCAGATCACGCACAATCCCCGGCAGCTCCCGCGGCACAGCGGCTTCATCGGGAGCGCCAGGTAGAACTGCTCCCGCATCAAATGGTCGAGATCGATCTGGTCGTTCTCGTAGAACGCCGTCGTCAGATCGTCCTCTTCGATTTCCCGCTCGCCTTCGCCCGTGTTCTCGGCGCGCGGGAGGTAGCGGAGATCGAAGGTCTGGTCCACCGGCATCGTGAACGGCTCGAGACACCGGCTGCACGTCAGCTCCAGAATCGTCTGCACGCGGCCGACGAGCCGGAACTGCAGCTTGTTCTTGAAGATGTCGAACGCGAGCGCAACCGGCGCGGCCACCTTGAAGTCTTCTTCGGCCCTGAACTGCTCGGGCGTGTAGACCTGCTCGAAGCGCTCTTGCGCCGCTCGGATCGTTTTGAGATTCAGCAGCAGCATGAAACTCTCAATATACCTTGGGGAAGGGGCGGTGGGCTAGCAGCCCGTGGTGAAAGTCTGGCGTCGCACCGAGACGGGCGAGGCGCCCCGCGGGCAAGGCGCGACGACTGAGAATACCGCCAGTATTTGAAGGAGGAGCAACGCAGCCCCCGCCGGGGTCCCCAACGCGGCAGCCGCGTTGGGGTGGGGCGGGGATGCATCGCCCGTCGAATGCAGCCAGACTTTTACCACGGGCTGCTGGGGAGTGGGGGCTCTGCGCTGGGGCTGGGGACTGGGGACTGGGTCAAGTTTGAAAATGCCTGAGCACAGCCATTGCGGTGTTCGGTACCGGCGCCACGTTACCGGCACGGTAGACAGGGACCGAGGCCAGCAGACCAACGAGGCACGCCGCGACCGCCGGTAAATAGCACCCGGACAAGCATCAGCCCGGCTATTGGGACCTTGAACGTCCGACGTACCACACGAGCATGATCCCAAGGAAGATCGCGAACAGGATCGGCATCGGAACGCCATGTCCCATCACACTGCTACCTCACCTTGCACTCAGCCAATCTCCAATCCAATTACCCGATTACCAGATTACCCAACGACCAGATTCCAGCGTCAGTCCACCGTCCACGGTTTCGGGATGAAAAGCTGTTCGTAGAGGCGGATCGCATAGCGGTCGGTCATGCCGGCGATGAAGTCCCGTATGGCCGCGTCGAGGCCTTCCGACTCGATGGTGCCGCGGTCGAGGAACTCGTCCGGCCGCTCGCGGACTTTCTCCCACAGGCCGCTGAGGATCCCCGACGCCTTCTTGAACTCGGCGGTGGCGAGGGTGTTCTCGTAGACCGCGTCGAAGAGAAAGCTCCGGAGCGCGAGCACCGCCTCGAGCACACGCTCGCTCATGCGGATCTCCGACAGGCCGCCCGCGAGCGTCTCGGTGACGACGTCCTTGACGAGCGTCGCGATGCGCGCGGAGGACGACACCCCGAGCAGGCGGACCGGTTCGCGGGGCAGCGTATCCGCGCTCAGGAGGCCGGCGCGCGTGGCATCGTCGATGTCGTGGTTCACGTAAGCGATGAGGTCGGCGACGCGCATGATCTGCCCTTCGATTGTGCTGGCGCGCAGCGCGTCGGCCATTCCGACGGGCGCGCCCGATTTGCCTTTCGAGTGCTTGGCGATGCCGTCACGCACTTCCCAGGTGAGGTTCAACCCGCGACCGTTGTTCTCCAGCACGTCGACGATGCGGAGGCTCTGCGCGTAGTGATTGAAGCCGCCGGGCATCAGCGTGTCGATGACGCGCTCGCCGGCGTGGCCGAACGGCGAGTGCCCCAGATCGTGGCCGAGCGCGATGGCTTCCGTCAGCTCCTCGTGCAGCCGCAGGACCTTCGCGATCGTCCGCGCGATCTGCGATACCTCGAGCGTGTGCGTGAGCCGCGTCCGATAATGGTCTCCGGTCGGCGCGAAAAACACCTGCGTCTTGTGCTTCAGCCGGCGGAACGCCTTGCAATGGATGATGCGATCGCGGTCGCGCTGAAACGATGGCCGGACGTCGTCTTCGACCTCGGGACGAAGGCGCCCGCGCGAATCGGCGCTTTTCGCGGCCTGCCGCGCCAGGACGTCGCGCTCACGCGCCTCGAGTTGTTCCCGGAGGCTTGTCATACGGTTGAAGGCAGAGCTCGCAAAGACCGCAGAGAATCCTCTCGAAAGAATCATACTCTGCGGGCTCCGCAGGCTCTACGTTCTATCTCGTGATCTCCTTCAGGCGGCGCGCGGCTGAAACCTTGGCGCCACAACGACGACGCAGAGCACTACCGCAGCGAGAAGGCTTCAGCCGAGCGAGATCTCCTTCAGGAAGCTCGTGCCGTGCGCGATCGGGCCGACGCCGAAGATCTCCGCCAGCGTCTGACCGAGATCCGCGAACGACCGGCGCGTGCCCAGGTCCACGCCCGATCGCACCCTCTGTCCGGTGACGAGAAGGGGCACATACTCCCGGGCGTGATCCGTGCCCGGCGTCGTCGGGTCGTTGCCATGATCGGCCGTGATGACGAGGAGATCATCGTCGCGAAGCCTTGGGAGCAGCGCCGACAGCCGCGCGTCGAACCGCTCGAGGTTCTGCGCGTATCCCTCGACATCGTTGCGATGACCGTACTGCGTGTCGAAGTCGACGAGGTTGGTGAAGATGAAGCCGCAGTCCACGGCATTCATCTGCTCTTCGAGGCGATCCATTCCATCGGCGTCGGTGGCCGTGTGGATCGTCCGCGTGACGCCACGTCCGGCGAAGAGATCTCCGATCTTGCCGATCGCCACCACGGGGAGCGATGCGGCGCTGACGCGATCGAGGAGCGTCTCACCAGAGGGCGGGAGCGCATAGTCGCGGCGGTTGGACGTCCGCCTGAAGAGGCCCGGCGTGCCGACGAACGGACGCGCAATCACCCGGCCCACGCCAAGCCCTTCGCACACGAGCTTGTAGGCGATGTCGCAGGCGCGATGGAGCTCCGGAACCGGCACGATCGCCTCGTGCGCCGCGATCTGAAACACGCTGTCGGCCGACGTGTACACGATCAGCGCGCCGGTCCGCATGTGTTCGGGCCCGAGCTCGTCGATGATCCGCGTGCCGGACGCCGCTCTGTTCCCCAGCACGCCGCGTCCGGTCCGGCGCGAAAACACCGCGATGATGTCGCCGGGAAATCCGTCCGGGAACGTCGGGAACGGGCGATCGAGGACGATGCCCATCATCTCCCAATGCCCGGTGACCGAGTCCTTGCCCGCCGACGCTTCCGCCATGCGGCCGATCGCGGTTGGGGGGACCGCGGCATGATGCGCGACCGATGCGCCAATCGACGCGATGCGATCGAACCCGAGGCCGCGCAGCGTCGGCAGCCTCAGCGGGATCCGCTTCGCGATGTTGCCGACAGTATTGCTGCCGCGATCGCCGTACGACGCCGCATCGGGAAGCTCACCCACGCCCACGCTGTCGAGGACGACCACGATGGCGCGGGTGTAGAGAGCACTGGGCGAGGTCACGCTAGAACACATCTCATAAATGCCTGGAAGGATCACGGTCGAAGCCGCCTTACCACGAAAGTCACGAAATACACGAAGAACACGAAGAAGACGTCTAACCGCCGAGAGCGCAAAGCACGCAGAAGCACGCGCGCGACAGCGGCCGGCACAGCCGGCCGCGAGCGAAACCTAAAGCGGCTCGCAAACGCAAACCACCTCCCAACACTCTTGTTTGTGTTTGCGAGCTGCTTTTCGTTTCGTGGCCCGCTCCGCGGGCAGTCGCGCGCTTGGTCTCTTTCGTGTCTTTCGTGGATCTTCGTGTTTTCGTGGTTCAGGTCTTCGTCTCTGCGAGCTCTGCGGTTAAACGCGGGAAACGTATGCCGCGTGACAGCAACTACTGGTGCGAGAAGTAGTTGGTCACCGGCTTGGGCGTCTTGATGGCGGCGATCGCGTGCTTGAAAATCATGTGATCGGTCCCGCCCTGATCGAGCACCAGCGCGAACCGATCGAAATTCTTGATGCGGCCTTCGGTCTCGCTGCCATCCATCATGCGGATCGTGACGGTCAGCTTCTCGCGCCGCACATAGTTGAGAAAGACGTCCTGGATGTTCGGCTGGCTGGTTTTCAATTCAGGCGCGGGCGACATAGGCGTCAATCAGGTGCATCACCGCGGCGGCGATCGCCGATGATTCACCCGGTCCGTCGAACCAGCTTAGATTAGGCTCTTTGCGAAACCAGATCAACTGGCGCCGCGCGTAGCGGCGGTTCTCCTGGACGATGAGCGCGCGTGTCGAGTCTTCATCGCGAACGCCGTGAAGGTGCTCGAGCGCCTGCCGGTACACAAGCCCGCCGAACGGCCGCGCGGTCTCCGGAATCCCACGAGCGAGCATCGTCCGGATCTCGTCCAGCAGCCCGCGGGCGAACTGGTCGTCGACCCGTCGCGTCACGCGCTCGGCGATCAGGGCCGCGGGCAGACGAAGGCCCACCGCCAGCACGTCAAGATCGGCAATGGGCGAGGCGGTGTCTGCGAAATGGGCGGTCAGCGGCCGGCCGGTGAGGTAGAACACCTCCAGCGCGCGAACCAGCCGCTTCAGATCGCGCGGCTGAATCCGCCGCGCCGACTCGGGATCAACCTTCCGCAGCAGCCGGTGCAGGAATGCCACGCCGCGGCGTTCGGCGATCGACTCGAGCCGCTGCCGCAGGGCGGCGTTGCGCCCCGGCCCGGGAAACAAGCCGCGAGTCAGCGCGCGGAAGTAGAACCCGGTCCCGCCCGCCAGAACCGGCAGCCGCCCGCGCGCGTGGACGTCGCGGATGATCGCGGCCGCGTCGCGCGCGTACTGCGCGGCCGTGTACTCGTCGGTGGGATCCACGATGTCGATCAGATGATGCGGGATGCCGCGGCGATCCGCGGGCGCGATCTTGTCCGTGCCGATATCGAAGCCGCGATAGACCGCCGTCGAATCGCAGTTGATGATCTCGCCGTCGTACCGCCCGGCGACCGCCAGGGCCAGCGCGCTCTTTCCGGTCGCGGTCGGCCCCAGAATCGCGACGACGAACGGTTTCATCGCACGCGCGCGATGACGTAGGCGATGAACACGAACAGGAGGATCAGGAGACCGAGCTGCTGCGTGCGCGTCACCGTGGCGGTGTTTCGTTGTAGAAAAACGTGACCGTGAAGAACGCTTTGTCGGCCGGATACTCGGGCGGCAGCGGCTGCGTCGGGTTCGATCCGGACAGCGCACCGAACGCGGCGTTGTTGAAAGCGTCGACCGCCGACGGACCCACGACGGTGAGATCGGTGAGCGAGCCGTCCTTGTGCACGTTGAACTGGATGACGACGTGCCCCTTCATCGACATCGCCGCGTAGGGAATGAACCAGTTGCGCTTCACCTGCGCGATGAAGCGCCGGATCCACGGTCCGAACTCGACGCCCTTGGTGTCGAACTGGATTTCCGGGCCGAACTGCCCGCCGGCGCCGCCCTGGTTGTCGAACGACTCGTTCTGCACGTAGCGCTGCAGGTTGCGCAGCGCGTCGCCCAGCGATCCGCCGGTGGTTGGCGAGCGGCCGCTCGCGCCGTTCTGCGCCGCGGGAGGCCGTGCCGGCGGAAGCTGGAGCGCTGACGGCAATTCCGGCACCTTCACCATGTTGGGGTCCGGTGGCGTGTTCTCGGCCGGGCGCCCCGCCGCGGGATCCGGCTGCGGCCCCTGCCCGCGCGCGGCCTGCCGCTGCAATTCCTCGATGCGCTCCGGACTGTTCCCGCGCGCGAACGGCAACGGATTCTCCGGACGCTCGGCGCGCTTCGGCGCGCGCGCGATTCGATCGCGATCCGACGAGTCGGCACGATCCGGCGCCTTCGGCACCTGACGCTCGAAGCGAGGCTGCACGAACACGAATCGTGTGTGATCGGGCGGCGGCTGCTGCACGACCGCGAGCCTCGGCCGCCCCGGATTCGCGAGGAACGGAAACCACTTCGGCGCGACCAACACCAGAATCACCATCATCAGGTGGAAGATGATCGACAGCAGGACACCCTCGCGCCACGAGATCGCCCGCCCGACCGGACTGATGTCCGGGTGGTAATCCTCGAAATCGAAATACATCAGGGACTTAGAGTCATTATATCAGCGCAGTGACTGGGGACTGGGTGCTGGGGGCCGGCAAAAGATCGTAAGGCACTTCGACACCGGTGACTGGGGCCTGGGGACTTGGGGACTTGGGGACTGGAAACCAGCAAACGATGGTAAAGCGCGGCGTGGCGAGCCCCAGTTTCCAGCTCCCGAGCCCTGGTTCAGGGCCACGAGAACCACACCACGAAAAGCACGAAATACGCAAGAGCACGAAAAAGATGATTCTGCTTCGTGTCTTTCGATTCGTGTTTTCGTGTCTTTCGTGGCTACTCTCAGAATGTTGCTCTCCCCAGTTCCCAGTCCCCAGTCCTAGTCTCCGCGCGTGGCAGTATAAAGAATGACGCTGCCGAACGTCAGCCGGGTGGGAGAAATGCCGGTGAACCCGGCCTGTCGCAGGATTTTCACAAACTCACCGGGCGACGCGAAGGCGCCGATCGAGGCCGGCAGGTAGCCGTACGCGTCGTCATGGCGCGACACCGCGCGGCCGATGCGCGGCAGGACGTGATCGAGGTACCACAAGTACAGCGCGCCCACGCCGGGCACGTCCGGGACCGCGAACTCGAGAATCGCAAGGCGCCCGCCAGGCTTCAGCACGCGGCGCATCTCGCCGCACGCGAGCGCGACTTGGTCGACGTTGCGGATCCCGAACGCGATCGTGACGGCGTCAATCGAGGCGTCGGCGATCGGCACGCGCGTCGCGTCGCCACGCACGAGCGCGAGTCGATCGCCCATCCGCTCGCGCTGAATCTTCTTGCGTCCGACCTGGAGCATCACGCAGGCGAAGTCGATCCCGACCACGCGCGCAGGCGGCGGCCGGCTGCGCAGCGCCGCGATCGCGAGATCCGCGGTGCCCGTGCAGAGATCGAGCACTCGCTCCCGCCCGGTCAGCGCCAACGTCCGAATCGCGCGCTTCCGCCACCGGCGATCGAGGCCCGCGCTGAGAAGATGGTTGAGGAAATCGTATCGCCCCGCGATCGCGTCGAACATGGCGGCGATGCGTTCGGGAGACTTTGAGAGGTCAGTCAATCGTCGTCCCTGGTCCTTGGGCCTTGGTTCTTGGTCCGTCCTTGGTCCTTGGTCCGTCCTTGGTCCTTGGTCCGTCCTTGGTCCTTGGTCCGTCCTTGGTCCCTGGTCCGTCCTTGGTCCCTGGTCCGTCCTTGGGACCAGGGACGAAGGACCAGGGACGGACCAAGGACCAAGAACCAAGGCCTAAGGACCTACCTGCCCCGTCCAGGCCGGATAGAGGCTGTGCTCGAAGCCGAGCGCCGAGAGGATTTTCCCCGCGATGAAGTCGGCGAGGTCATCGAGCGTCTTCGGCTGCTGGTAGAACGCGGGCATGGCCGGCAGAATCATCGCGCCCGCTTCGGCGCACAGCACCATGTTGCGGAGCTCGGGCAGGCTCATCGGCGTCTCGCGGGGGACAATGACGAGGCGGCGCCGCTCTTTCAGCATGACGTCGGCCGCGCGCTCGATCAGGTTGCGCGAGAGGCCGTGGGCAACGGCGGCGAGCGTCTTCATCGAGCACGGCACGATCGCCATCCCGCTGCAGCCGTGGCTGCCGCTGGCAAGGGTGGCGCCGAGATCGCGGTTGCTGTGGACGGTCATCGTGCCGGCGCCGACACCCGCGCCGTACTTGTCGATCAGAAACGACACGAGACGGTCGACCGAGGCCTGCTCGCCGAGCTCGTCGCGCAGCAGCCGGCGGCCGTAGTCGGACACGATCAGCTCGACGTCCACGCCGCGCTCGAGCAGCGCGGCGAGCGTGCGCGTGGCGTAGACGGCGCCGCTCGCGCCGGTCACGGCGATCGCAATCGCCATGCGCCCGTGACGGTCTCCCTTGTCAGTGCGGCCAGGGACCATAGAGCGACACCATCAGCACCAGCAGGTACAGAATTCCGACGTAGCCGTTCAGGTCGAACGCGCGCTTCACCTGGGACAGGTCGTCGGCGCGCACCAGCGACTGCTCGTAGACGAGCATCGCCGCGACCGCGGCTACGCCGGCGACGTAGACGCGGCCAAGAGGTGCGACCACGGCGAGCGCGACGAGGCACGCGACGGCGAGGAGGTGCATGACGCGCGAGATCGTCAGCGACGCGGGGACGCCGTAGCGGACCGGAACGGACCGCAGACCATGCGTGCGGTCGAACTCGAGATCCTGGCAGGCGTACAAGACATCGAACCCGCCGACCCAGGTGCCGATCGCCGCGGCCAGCAACCACGGCTCCCAGCCGCCGCGCCCCCCGATCGCGAGCCACCCGCCGACCGGCGCAACGGCCATCGCCAGCCCGAGAAAAAGCTGCGTCCACGTGGTGTACCGCTTGGCGAGCGAATACCAGAACACGATCGCGAGGGCGACCGGCGACAACGCGAAGCACAGGGGATTCAACCGCGACGACGCATAAACGAATGCGGCTGACGCCATGACCACGAAGGCGACCGCTTCGCGCATGCTCATCGCGCCCCGGGGCAGCTCGCGATTCGCCGTCCGCGGGTTGAGCGCGTCGGTTCGCGCGTCGGCGAGCCGATTGAAGCCCATCGCGGCGCTGCGTGCGGCCACCATCGCGACCAGGATCCACAGCAGCGGTCCGGCCCCGTCGCCGGTCAGCGAGTACGACGCGTCAGACAGCTGTCTTCGCTGTGCCGCCAGCAGCGCACCGGCCAGCGCAAACGGCAGCGCAAACACCGAGTGGCTGACCCGCACAAATGAGGCGTAGACACTTAGACGTTTCAGCATTGCGGATTGCAGACTGCAGAATGCGGATTGGATGGCAGATTGCGCATTGTTGACCCCGTTGATCTCAGATTCAATCGACAATCAATCTGCGGTCTGAAATCAGCGGTCTGCAATCTCATAGCTCGTCAACCCAGCGTATCTGATCCGGTTCGATCCCACTGACCAGGTATTCTTCCACATCGACCGTGGTGGCCGGAATCGCGACGGCCAGCAGCCGCGCGGACTTGCCGGGCTCGATGGTGCCGTAGTCGGCGTCGAACCCAAGGGCGCGGGCGCCCTGCCACGTGGCGCTGTCGAGCAGCGACGCCGCCGGCACGGTCGGCGCCAGCGCCCGCATGGTCGCCAGCTCGGCGAAAACGTTGAGGTCCGGCGCGCTCGCCAGGCTGTCGGTGCCGACGGCCACGTGCACTCCGGCGCCGTAGAAATCCTCGATCGGAGGAGCCCCGGCACCCGTGTGGAAATTGCTGCGCGGACAGGTGACCAGCGTCGAGCCGCGCCCGGCGAGCCGCTCGAGATCGGCCGGCGTCATCTGGACGCCGTGCACCGCGAGCACCCGCGCATCGAGAAAGCCGCTGTCGTCGAGAAACTGCACCGGCGTGCCGCCTGGCGGCACCCAGGCCGGATCCCAGGACCCGAGCTCCTCGAGCAGCGCGCGCCACGGTCCGCCGCCGCTGCGGATGAACTCGACCTCCTCGGTCGATTCCGCCAGGTGCACGCTGCACGGCGCGAACGGATCGCGATCGACCGCCAGCCGGATCGCGCGCAGGACGAGCGGCGCCACCGAATACGGCGCGTGCGCCGCGAGGCTGGCGCGCACGCGCTCGGTGGGCGCGAGCGCCTCGATCTCACGGCAGGCGTGCGCCACCACGCCGGCCGGGTCCGCCGTGTTGAAGCGAATGAGCTCGTAAAACACGACGGCGGCCAGCGGACTGCGCGCCAGGGGACCGAACGTGACGAGCGTGTTGCTGATGTCGCCGACGATCGCCGTGCCGCACGCCACGGCCTCCGTCACCCCGCGATCGACGGCGTCGAGGATCTCCGGGCCACTTGGATTCGAGCGCCGCCGTCTGGCCGCGATCACGGCGCGGATCCAGGACACGAATTCCGACGCCGGCGGCACTTCGTCGCGGAGGTACGAGAGCTCCAAATGCGTGTGGGCGTTCACGAGGCCGGGGAGAACCGCCACGTCGCCCAGATCGATTTCACGCGCGCCATCCGCCAGCCCGCGCCGCCCGGCCGGGCCCAGCGCTCCGTACGCGATGATGCGGCCGTGCTGGACGGCAACCCACCCGTCGCGGATCGGCGGCTCGCTGATCGGCAGGATCCAGGGTGCGTGGTAGCGAATCATGAAATTGCAGGATTGCAGGATGGCAGGATTGCAGAAAGGAATGGAGAAAGGATAAACGGCCGCACTTCCTACTTCCCGTCCTGCAGTCCTGCAATTCTGCCATCCTGCAATCTCTCCTGCTTGCCGCTCCGGCTTCGCGCCGGATAGAAGCGGAGCTCCTCCGGCGTCGTGTTGTCGCCGGCGACTCTCGCGGTGGCGAGCTCCAGCATCCGAGGCACCTCGCGCTCGCGGAAGATGGGATCGCCGAGGATCTCGTAGTGCATGTTGCGCCGCCTGGCCGCAAAGCCCGCGTCCTCGATGTTGCGCACGATCTCGGCTTCGTCCATGCAGTAGCTGGCGCCGGCGGCGCGGACGACGTTTTCCTCGATCATCACGCTGCCCATGTCGTTGGCGCCGTACGCGAGGCTCAACTGCCCGACCTTGCCGCCCTGCGTCACCCACGACGCCTGGAGGTTGTCGAAGTTGTCCAGAACGATGCGGGCGATGGCGAGCGTCCGCAGGTATTCGATCCCGGTCGCTTCGCAACCGGCGAGCTCCGTGTGGTCGGGTTGATAGCTCCACGTGATGAACGCGGTGAACCCGCCGGTCTCGTCCTGGAGGGCGCGCAACCGCAGCAGATGCTCGAGCCGCTCTTCGTCCGTCTCGACGGTCCCGTACATCATCGTCGCCGTCGTGCGAAGTCCGGCGCGATGCGCGTGACGCATGACGTCGAGCCACTCGTCGGCCGTCGCCTTGCCGTCGCAGTGCAGGATCGCGCGCACGCGGTCGACGAGAATCTCGGCGCCGCCGCCGGGAATGCTGTCGAGCCCGGCCGCCATGAGCCTGGCAATCACGGCCGGCACCGGCAGTTGCGACAGCCGGGAGAGATGAATCACCTCGGGCGGCGACAGCGCGTGCAGCTTGAACGCGGGATAGCGATCCTTGACCGCCCGAAACAGATCCTCATACCACGCGAGCGGCAGGTCGGGATTGTGACCGCCCTGCAGCAGCAGCTGGACGCCTCCCACGG
Source organism: Acidobacteriota bacterium (assembly GCA_003222535.1). Classification (GTDB taxonomy): domain Bacteria; phylum Acidobacteriota; class Vicinamibacteria; order Vicinamibacterales; family CAVVIG01; genus QHWJ01. Next base: position 27,971 of record QHWJ01000367.1, read on the forward strand.
CGATCGTCTCGTCGATTTTCCTGAACACCTCGTCGAAGCCGAGCACATACCCCTCGGACGAACCCACCGGCCGGTAGAACGCGCAGAAGGTGCACCTCGCCACGCACACGTTCGTGTAGTTGACGTTGCGGTCGATGATGTAGGTGACGATGCGGTCGGGATGCTTGCGCGCGCGGACGCCGTCAGCCAGACGGCCGAGCAGCGCCGTCGGCGCGCGGCGATACAGCTCGAGCGCTTCGTCGCCGCCGACGCGCTCGCCCGATCGTATTCTGTCCGCTGTGCGGTTGATGCTCATTCATCACGGCAGACCTGAAGAGTGTGTGAAAAAACCCGGGTGGAGGCGATTTTTTCACACGCTGTTCAGGCCTGCTCTCTAATAAAACCGGAGCGCTCCAGCGCTAGGGACGAGGCCGGCCTCTGCCGCGTAACGGTAGAAGGCCTCGAGCCCGGCGCGCTCATCGGCGCGCAGATAGTACTGGATATTATCCCGCAGGTAGCGCGCGCCGATGGCCTGGTGCGCTGCCGAATCGGGGAAGTAGTCCCGCGCGATGACCTCCGGTTGCGCGACGCCGGCATTCCGGGCCCGTTGCAGCGCGTCGACGTCGGTTCGGGTGAGCGCGTTCGGCCGCCCCGCCCAAAACGCATACACGAACGGCAGCCCGGTCATCGTCGTCCACGCCTCGCCGAGGTCGATCTTCTCGATAGACCGCGGATTGCGGATTGCGGATTCCGGATCGCGGATTGGGGATTGCCGGCGGGTGGCGGATCGCGGACCGAGGATTGCGAAGTCTTCCCTGGCGTCCGGCTTTAGCCGGACCGAGGAGACGTCGGTAGCGTCCGGCGTCAGCCGGACCGTCGTGTGATCCAACAGCAGCGCGTTGTCCCCGATGATGAGCGCCGCGTCGCAGCGCTCGAGCATCTCCGAGACGTCCGGACCGTGCGCTTCGAGGGCCGGGTCGATCATGAAGAGCCGCGCGCACAGGACACTGGCCAGGGCGACCGACGTCCGCGAGCTGGTGTCCATCGCGATCGACCGGACGTCCGCGATCGGCTTCTTCGAGTAGAGCTCCACCGACGCGACCGGGCCGCGCGACACGATCGCCAGATCCGGCACGATGCGGTACGGACCGCCGCGCAGATACTCGATCGACGGAATCAGGCCGACGTCAATCGCGTCGTCGTGCAGCAGGCGCGCGCATTCGGACGGGACGTCGTAGCGGACGTGGAATCGCGGCACGGCGTCGAGACCGTAGACGAGAGGGCGCGCGTTCAGGTAGCCGACGGCGCCCAGGCGGACACGGGGCGACCCGTCGAAAGCCTCAGCGTCGCCCTGATCGCTGTTGTTGAAGGGCGGCGGGCTCACGGCGAGCGCTCCTCCCGGGGCCGTCGTCCCTCGGAGGGGCTCGCGACGACCCCGAGCGTGCCAAGGGGGCCAAGGATGTCGAAACGGCCGTTGCGCTCGACCGGCTCTTGACCCGCAGCGATGATATTGCGGCGGATCTCCTGCAGCGGCGCGCGGCGAGGCCCGCCGGCCACCTCGTCTTCAGCCGACACGGCGTCCACATCGTCGGCGCCGACGGTGAGCGCGACCTGCGCGAGCTTCGGGCCGTACAGCGACCAGTCCACCTGAATCGACGGCACGTTGTCAACGACGAGGCGTGCCAGCGCCACATGCTTTACGTCGTCGTAACCGGTGGTCGGCGCGGTCGGGTTCACGCGGCGCGGCAACGGCGCGAACGCGCGCAGCACCGCCACCCTGCGCTGGAGATCGGCCACGGCCTTCAGCAACGGCATTGGATCGGCCGACGATGATTGATCCACGGTGAGCCGGGCGAGCGCCATGCCGGCGATGTTCACTTCCTCGATCGACCGGCGTGTGTCCTGCAGACGATCGACCGGCGCTTCGGCGACGAGCTCGAGGCCCGCCGCGCGCAATTCCTCGAGGAGCGCGCGAAGCGTGACGTTTTCCCGCGCGGACAGCTGCTCGAGATCCGCGAGCGAAAACCCGGTCACGACGGCGCGGCCGGCGGCGGACGCGACCTCTCTGACGCGTTCGACCGCCGCCGCACGACTGCCGGGAACGCCCGCGATCCTGACTTCGCCGGCGGCCGCTGGACGCGACACCGGTGCGCCCACATCCGCCGCCACGTTCGCGACGCGCACGAACGTCGTCCTGGTGCCGTGGCGCCGCCGGCGCAGATCGTCGGCGAGCACGCCGATGCTGATGATATCGTGCGAATGGGCGAGGCTCTCCGCGTCAGCCACCGTATTCACCGGGCATGCGGATTGCGGATTGCGGGTTGCGGATTGCGGATCGCGGATTGCACACGGCGCACTGTGCAATCGGCAATTCGGATCCGCAGTCCGAAGTCCGCATCACGAGTGCAACACGGTGACGGTGTAGGTGACGGGCTCGACCAGACCGCCGATGTCGTAGACCGAGATGCAGAACGGCCCGGCGATCGTCGCAGTGCCCGACAACTGAGCCGCCGAACCCGCGACGGTCGTGGTGGTGGTGGTCGCAACGCAGCTTATGCCGCTCGGCGTTCCGATGCCGAGACCGACGGCGGCGCCGGGATCGACGCTGGTGATGTCCACTTTCAAGCCGCCTACCTGCTGGACGCTGAACGTATGCGAGTTGACGCCCTGCACGAGGAGCGTGCCGCTGAACGTCTCGCTGATCGTGGGGGCAACCGGCGTCGGTGCGGCGGGCGCGATCGGATCGCCGCAACCCGCCGTCAGGAGACTCAGGCCAAGAACCGCTGCAAGAATCCGCTTCATGGTCCTCAGATCATACCCGCTGTGTGGCATGGGAGCTACGAGACCGCCGGCCCGAAGACCAAGCCGAGGGCCACGGCGATCCCGACGGCCAGCGCCCATCCGAGCGCGCACACTGCGACGGCGCGCGCGGTGCTCTTGTAATCCAGCGCCTGGCGGACCGCGACGACCATCGTGACGAGCATCCACACGGCCGTGACCGCGAACGCCGGAATCGTCGCGCCGGGGACGATGCCGAAGATGCGCAGCATCCCCGGCGCCGATGAGAACCCGATCGTCCGCATCAGCTCGCCCACGTCGGCATGCGTCCCGGGTTCAGGCATCAGCTTCGCGCCGATTTGAAACGTGACGACCGCCCACGCCGCCCACGACAGGAGGGCCAGGCCGCTGATGAAGACGATACTCTTCAGCGACCCGCTGCTCAGGCCCAGCGCGCCGATGCCGGCGCCGAGGCTCGACAGCACGACGACGAGCATCGCCTGACCGGTAGCGCTCGGGTCGGCTTCGACCTCCTCGTAGGTCGCCGGGTCGAGCGCCAGCGCCCCGAGGAGCCGGATCGGAAAGCTGGTGCCGACGGTGGGGGCAGCCATCTCAGGACCTCCTGAAAGTACCGCTATCGCGGTGACAGTTGCGCCCACAATTCAGCCGCTCGCCGGCCGGCGGCTTCGGTCGTCGCGACCCGCGCGGGCCAGTTGCGCGTGTACCCCTCGGACGCCCATTTCTTCGTGGCGTCGATGCCCATCTTGCCGCCGTACGCCGGGAGATCCGCCGCATCGTCCAAATCGTCCACGGGCCCCTTCGTCATCTGGACATCGCGCAGCGGATCCATGTGCGTGCCGACGATCCACGCCACCTGGCTGAGATCGTGGACGTTCACGTCCTTGTCGACGACGACGATCGTCTTCGAGAACATGAGCTGGCCCAGACCCCAGAACGCGCTCATGATCTTGCGCGCATGACCGGGATAGCGCTTGTCGATCGAAACGAGCACGAGGTTGTGGAAGATGCCCTCGGCCGGAAAATGCATGTCGACGATTTCCGGAAGCGTCTTGCGGATCATGGGCAGGAAGATTCGCTCGCTGGCCATCCCCAGGTAGTAGTCCTCCATCGGCGGCACGCCGACGATGGTGGTGAGGTAGGTCGGGCGCTTGCGCTGCGTGATGCACGTCAGATGAAAGACGGGAAAGTCGTCGGGCTGCGAATAGAGGCCCGTGTGATCGCCGAACGGCCCCTCGCGGCGCCGCTCTCCCGGTTCGACATAGCCTTCGAGCACGATGTGCGAGCTCGCCGGCACTTCGAGATCGACCGTGATGCACTTGACCAGTTCGATCCGGCGCCTCGAAAGAAACCCGCCCAGCAGCAGTTCGTCGAGCCCTTCGGGCATCGGCGCCGTGGCGCAGTACGGCAGCACCGGCTCGGCGCTGAGCGCGACGGCCACGTCGAGCCGCCTGCCGAGGCGCTCGGCGACCCGGTAGTGCTGCGCACCGCCCTTGTGACGCTGCCAGTGCATGCCGGTGGTACGGCCGTCGAACACCTGCATGCGATAGGTGCCGATATTCCGCATCCCGGTCTCGGGATCCTTTGTGAACACCAGCGGAAACGTGATGTATCTCCCGCCGTCCTCGGGCCAGCATTTCAGGATCGGCAGCGCGTCGAGCGTCCCGTCGCGGTCTATGATCTCCTGGCAGGGCGCGGCCCTGACCGTCTTCGGCACCAGGTCGCGCAGGCGGCCCGCCATCGGGAGCATCTTCAGCGCGTCCATGATGCCTTCCGGCATCTGTGGCGTCATCAGCTCGTCGATTTCCTTCGCGAGATCATCGAGCGTCTTCACGCCGAGCGCGAGGCACATGCGCTCGGGTGATCCATAGGTGTTGGTCGCGACCGGGATGTCGAAGCCCGTCGGCTTGTCGAACAGCAGCGCCGGCCCGCCGTTCGGCGACTTGCACGCGCGATCGGTGACCGCCGCGATTTCGAGATCGGGGCTGGCCGCGTCCGGCACGCGCGCAAGCAGCTTGCGTTTCTCGAGGTCGTCGAGGAAGTCGTTGAGGTCTGAGTACATATCGCTCGGCTAAAGCCTTCGCGCTCCTTGACG
>QHWJ01000368.1 GCA_003222535.1 Acidobacteriota bacterium
TTTTCCGCCACCGCGGTCACTCGACTGAACAGGATCTGCTCGTAGCGGGTGAAGAGCTGATCCTGGCTGATGTGCTCGTATCCGGTGTCCGGCCCCTTCATCACCTGCACGGTCATCACGACCAAATCGCGCTTGCCCGTGTGCGTCAGTTCCAGGGCCTTCCGGACGTGATCGAGCGCGTTGTAGTCGCGCACCACGCACAATACGTTGCCCGCGCGCACTTCAATGGTCTCGCTCGAGATGATCTCCTGGGGCTGCAGGCGGAACTGATCCATCTCGACGTGTGCTTCCGCGCCGCGCTGGCGGTCGTTGATGCGTTCCGACGCCACGAAGATGATGAAGAAGACGAGCGTGAAGAGCACGCCGCTGACCGTCGCCACCTCTTTCGTGATCAGGTTGACGCCTGCGATTGAGAACATGAGGGGCACTTTCCACTCGCGGTGCGACGTGTCCTTGAACCGCAGCACGAGCATCGCCAGCCCCTTGAAAGCGAACGACCAGATGACGCCAAATGCGTACGCCTCGCCCAGCGTGTACGTGTTGCCGCGGGACCCGATCACCGCGACGAGTTGCAGGATGACAATCAGGTTGATCATCCGATAGGTCGTTCCGTACCTCCTGTGAGGCGCCCGGAACCAGTCGGTCATCACGCCGTCTTCCGAGACGCGATTCAAGACTCCATTCGAGCCGATAATCGACGTGTTGATCGCGCCCGCCAGCATCAGGAAGCCGACGATGACTATGAATCCCTGGAACAGCAGTCTCAGCGGCAGCGGGCCGATCAGATAGAGAGAGATGCCGCTGATGAGGTTATTGAAATACTGCGGCCGCACGTCGTCTGGAATCAGCGCGTAGGCGAAAAAGGACACGAGCGAGGTGAACAGCAGCGAGTAGATGAAGATCACCATACCCGCCTTCATGAGGTTCCTGTGCTTCGGGTATTCCAACTCGCGGTTGACTTGCGCCAGCGATTCCTCACCTGACATGGCGAGAAACGAATGGCCGAAAGCCATCAGGATGCCGATCAGTCCGAGCAGCGCGCCCGCGTTCGGAACGAAGGCGTAGCGCGGGGGAGGCGCCCCTTCGGCTGGCATTACGCGCAGCCCGTTCGGGATGAGCCTGGGCATCCATCCGACGGCATCTTCGTTGAAGACCAGGTTGCCCACGAGAGGCGCGGGCGGGAGGCGCCGCGTCTCGGGCCTCGCCAGGATCGTCGCTCCGCACCACGCAATCAGCAACACGACCATCACTGTCGTGACATACATGATCTTCAGCGCGTCGTCCGAAGACTCGTGGATCCCCCTCGTGTTGCGCCACCAGAAGTAGATCGTGATGAGCGCGGCGATTCCTGCCGCCCAGAGATTGACGACGTCGGGCGATGGACTCAATGGGTAGCCGAAATACGTCGACGTCTCGGCCCCGAGGCCAACGACGTACTGACCCGCGGAGACGCCTGAGATTGGTCCGGTCAGGATGTAGTCGAACATCAACGCGGAGACCGACAGCTTCGCCAGCGTCCCGCCCATCGCCTCCTTGACGACGCGATAGACGCCGCCTCGCGTGAACATGGCGCACGATTCCACATAGACGGCTCGCACGGCGTACGAAAACAGCATCACACCGAGGACGAACCATGACGAGGCGCGTCCGACGGCCTGCTCCGCGATGCCGCCGACGTAGTAGGCCGATGAGCCGAGGTCGTTCAGGACGATGGCCGCCGCGCGCCAGAACGAGATGAACGACAGCATGACCGACGTGGCGACGACGACTTTCGTCGCGCGCCCGCTCACGGCCTGCGGCGGGACTTCGGTTGGCATGGTTCGTCTGAAGTGGGATGGCCTCGGGTCCGGCGATGCCTTCAGCGCCTCGGTTTTTGGGGATTCAGCGCCGTCCGGCGGGCGAATCAATTGTCTCGACAATGCCAGCTTAAGAACCACGGCCTAAAGGCGGGCAAAAAAGCGCCTAAAAAAGTCCCTAAAAGGGCCCGCGCGACGCTCGCGACGCTACAAAAGCGTGCCGCGCAGGATGACGATGCCGACGCTGAAGTAGATCACCAGACCGGTGACGTCCACCAGCGTCGCCACGAACGGCGCAGACGAGGCCGCCGGATCGAAGCCGAGCCGCCGGAGCAGAAACGGGAGGAGCGATCCCGTCAGCGTGCCCCAGAGCACGACCCCGACGAGCGAGATCGAGACCGTCAGCGCCACCAGCAGCCAGTGCTGGCCGTACAGCGTGGAAAAGGCGGACCAGATCGCGATGCGCAGGAATCCGATCGTGCCGAGAATGCCGCCGAGCGCGAGCCCCGCGCCGATTTCGCGCCGCATCACCTTCCACCAATCGATGAGCTTCACTTCGCCGAGCGCCAGCGCCCGGATGACGAGCGTGGACGCCTGCGACCCGGAGTTGCCGCCGCTCGAAATGATCAGGGGCACGAAGAGCGCCAGCACGACCGCCTTCTCGATCTCGTGCTCGAACGCGCCCATGGCCGTCGCCGTCAGCATTTCGCCGATGAAGAGCGCCGTGAGCCAGCCCGCCCGTTTCTGGATCATCCGGTGAAACGCAATCTTCATGTACGGCTCGTCGAGGGCTTCGGATCCGCCCACGCGCTGAATGTCTTCGGTCGCCGCCGCCTCTGCGACGTCGAGCACGTCGTCCACGGTGACGATGCCGATGAGCACGCCTGTCGAGTCGGTGACCGGGAGCGCCGAGCGATCCTCCCGCCGGAACACCGTCACCGCCGTCTCCTGATCGTCGGTCGCCTTGAGCGCGACGAACCGGCGGTCCATCAGGTCGCGGACGGTGTTGGCCGGCGACGTCAGCAGGAACTCGCGAATCCGGATGTCGTCGATGAGCACGCCGCGGTCGTCGACGACGTAAATGACGTTGAGCGTCTCGCTGTTCTGCCCGTGCGTCCGGATGTAATCGAGCACGTACTGGATCGTCCAGTCCTCGCGCACCGACGTGTAGTTGGGCGTCATCAGGCGCCCGATGGAGCCCTCCGGGTAGCCAAGCAGCGTGACCGCGACCGAACGCTCCTCCGGCGTCAGCAACGCGAGTAACTGCCGGGTTGCGCTGGCCGGCAGCTCTTCCAGAAACTTCGTGCGGTCGTCGGGCGCCATGTCGTTCAGGAGCGCCGCGGCGTCCTCCGACGCCATCGCCTTCAACAGCGACTCCTGCGCCTCGCCGGAGAGATACTCGAAGGTGGCCGCCGCGATCTTGCGCGGCAGCGTCCGGAAGAACAGCACCTGCTCCTCGAGGGACAGGTCCGTCAGCACGCTGGCGAGATCGCTGGGCGGACGGTTCCGCACCATGTCGCGCAGCCGCGTGAAATCGCGCTGTCGGATCACCGCGGCGAGCTCGGCGGCGGGACGCACCGTCTCTTTGATGCCGTTGAGCGTGGCGTCCCTGTTTGGGCCGTTCAGTTGCTCTTCCATATGTGTGAGCGCGGCGTGAACCACATCGCGGTGGTGGACGTGGGGGCCGACCGCGCTGGTGACGTCCAGCCACAGCCGATGGAGATGGTCGACATCTTCGGGGTCGAGCTCCGGCGCGTGAGGACCGACATGGTAGGCGGCCGTCCGGCCGCTGGGATGGTGGATGAAGAGCCGAACGCCGGTCGGTTTCCGCCCCGATGCCCGTTCCCAGGCTTCGCCGAGCAGCCGCGCCTGATCCTGGGCGGCCAGCACTTCGGATTCGCCGACGTGAATCTCCGATGACTGCAGGCGAAGCGCGGTTTCGACAACCGCGTCGAACACGTTGACGCCGGGCGCGATGAGCAGCCGCACCGCGCGGCCGTGCCGCTCGGCCACCGCGGTCACCGCGGAGAACAGCCGCCGCTCGTCGTCGGTCACCCGCGCGTCGACGCCCGGATCGTCCGGCACGTCGACTCCGACCAGTCGTCCGGTCATGACGACGACGTCACGGTCGGCGGCGGTGTCGAGCGCGGCGCTGAGGTGTACCAGCGCGCCCGGTTTTCGGACGGGGACGAGCAGGTTGCCGGGCCGCACCTCGACGTGACGCAGATCGACCTCGTCGGACGGCAGCAACTGCACATCATCGAGGCCCGCACGGACTGTATCGGGCGGCTCGCCCGTCCGGCGGGCCCCGACGCTCAACGCCGTCGTCAACGCGACGACCAGCGCGGCGCCGACCATTGACCCGGCGTCGAAGGTCGTCAGCATCAGCACGGCGGGGACGGCGATCACCGCGGTGACCAGCGCGAGCGTGATCGGCCAGTCGCGGCCGAACACTCTGAGGCTGCCGGGCACGCGATACGCCCGCGCTTCAGGACGAAGCGCGCGAAGGCGGATGATGGCCAGGATCTTCAGGACCGCGCTCCACGCGATCCCGACGGCGTAGGCGCGAGCCAGCCACGCCACATGCGCGCCGCTCAGCCCGACGATGGCGACCTGAGCCCCAACGGTGACGTCCAGCATGCGCGCGCGGGTGCCGAAGCGCGGATGCAGCGCGCGCAGGGCGACCGGCAGCAGCCCTTCGTCGACAAGACGCGTCAGCACCGTTTGCGCGCCGGCCAGCGCGCTCCGGGCGGCGCTCGCCATCACCAGGCCCGCACCGGCCACCACGGCCCCGACCGCGAGAGCGCGCAGCCACCAGGGTCCGGCCAGCTGCAGCACAAGGCCAACGCCCGGCGCCTCGAAAAACGAACGGCGGAGCGCTTCGGGCACGAGGGCGGCGATGAGAAAGCCGGCCAGCGCCGTGATGCCGAGCGAGTGGGCCACGACGAGCCTTGCGGTGCGCCGCAGGTTGCGAATGCGCGGCGGCTCGAGCTCAGGGGCGACCAGTGCCAGCGCGTCGACGCCGCCCATCACGAACAGCACGGCGCCGAAGGCCATCAGCGCACCGGCAGCCGACGTCGGCGCCTCTGGCGAGAACGGCAGCGGCGGCAGCACGCTGGCGCGGCCGACCAGCGTCAGGGCCGCCCACGCCATCGCCACGACGAGCACCGCAAAGCCGGCGACGACGGCTCGGGATTCCGTCAGACTTGAGACCATCCGGCCGCGCCGCTGGGCAATCCAGACGATCGCCAGCAGCGCGACCGCAACGGCGACGGCGGTGTTCTCCGCGCTTGCGCCCGAGCCAACCGCCTCCACACCGGCCGCCCCCAGCGCGACGACGTATCGACCGGCCACCGCCGCGGCGAGGGGCCCGAGCAGCATCCGCTCGGTCAGCAGGGCGGAGGCCGCGAGCCTCGCCGGCGCTTCGCCGAGCGCCTGCCGAACGAGGCCGTGGAGGCCGCCCCGAACGAACAGACCTCGCGCCTCGACGTCAACGGAGCGTACACACGCGGCCACCAGGACCGCCGCGAGGACGTACCACGGCGCGGCGGAGCCGACGCCGGCCTCGGCCAGGCCGGCGGCGAAGAAGGCGACGCAGCCGAGCTCCCCGAGCGCGAGCGCCGCGGCGCGCCACGCGGGCGTGAACGTCAGCAGCGTGCGCGTTGCGAGAACGACGCGGATGCGCTCGCCGGTCATCTCGCCGCGCTGCCCGGCTCGGTGGAGAAACGGTAGCCGACCCACGGTTCGCTGATGAGATACCGTGGCACCGAAGGATCGGGTTCGATCTTCTTGCGGAGCTGGGCGATCAGCACCCAGAGGTGCTCGGGCTGATTCACCGCGTTCGGTCCCCAGATGGCTTTGAGCATCGTGTGGTGCGTGAGCACACGGTCGGCGTTGCGCGCGAGGAGCGCCAGCAGCTCGAACTCCTTCGGCGTGAGGTGAATATCCTCGTCGCCGCGCACGACGCGCCGCCGGTTGAAGTCGATGACAAAGTCGGCGACCTGCACGGCTTCGACCTCCGGTGCCTCCGCTTCGAAGACGCGGCGCAGCGCGACGCGGATCCTCGCCAGCAGCTCTTCGGGTCCGAACGGCTTGGTCACATAGTCGTCCGCGCCGAGATCGAGCGCCTCGACCTTGTCCGCTTCTTCGCCGCGCGCGGACAGGATGACAATCGGCGCCTTCGACTGCTTCCGGATGCGGCGGCAGACCTCGGCGCCGTCGAGATCCGGGAGGCCGAGGTCGAGCACGATGAGATCGGGCGAGCGGTCGACGACGGCGATAACGGCCTCGGCGCCCGTCGCGGCCACCTCGACGTCATATCCTCGCGACCGGAGCAGCGGAGCCACCGCCCTTTGGATCGCGACCTCGTCGTCCACGAGGAGAATGCTGGCCGCGCGATTCACTTCACCTCCGCGGGCACAACCATCGTGAACCGGGCGCCGCCGTCGGAGCAGTTTTCCGCCGAGATCCGTCCATGTTCGGCGGCGAGCACGCCCCGGGCAATCGCGAGCCCCATTCCCGTGCCCGATCGCCTGCGCTGTGCAACGCCTCCACGATAGAACCGCTCGAACACGTGCGGCAAATCGGACGGTGAGATGCCGGGGCCGCGATCCCGGACTGCGATCGTCAACCCGTCGTCCTGCACGATGGCCCGCACGTCGATCGTGGATCCTGCCGGCGCATATTGAGCGGCGTTTTCCAGCAGGTGCGACAACGCCGCCGACGTGAGCCGTGGATCGAGCCGCACCAGCCGCTCCGGCTCGACCGCGAGATCGATCGCGTAGCCTCGCAGTGCATGCTCCACGCGGCCGCGCGCCGCCTCGACGATCTCCGACGGAGCCACCCACCTCATGTCCTGTGTGACCGCGCCCGCATCGATTCTTGCCATTTCCAGAATGTTCTGAAACAGGCGGGTCAGCCGCTCGACCTCGGACAGAATCACGTCGCTCTGTTCGCGACGCTCCTGCTCGCTGGGCCACGTGGCCTGCAGGTTGCCGGCGGCCACGCGAATGGCCGTCAGCGGTGTCCGCAGGTCGTGGCCGATCGACGCCAGGAGGGCGGATTTCAACTCCTCGCTTTGCCGGGCCAATTCTGCCGCCTTCCGCTCGTCCAGGAATTGGGCGCGCTCGATGGCGATCGCGGCCAGTCCGGCCACGGCGTCAAGCGTGCCAGGCTCGACCGCGCGACCCCCGGCTGCAAGAAGGCCAATCGGCTTGGTGCCGAGCCGCAGGGGAACCAGATGTACCACGTTGGCGCCGACGGTGAGCATGCGATGGACAGCGTCCGATCGGAGGCCGGCAGCCGGGTTGGCCCCGTCGATGCTCGCAAACCCGGTCGACAGCTCTCGCTGATCGAGCACCAGTTCCTGCGGTCCACTCGCGTGCACGATCCATTCGGACGCGCCGGGCACGCAGATCGCCGCGTAGTCGAGATCGAAGCGGCGCGAGATGAAGCCGGCGAGCCGCGAGCTCGCCTCTTGACTGTCCGTAATCAGGAGGACGTCACGGCTCAGGTCGAACAGGCGGCCGAGCTCGTCGCGGCGCGCGACCGCTTCCTGCGCGCGCGCGCGGGCCACGGCGGACAGATTGCTCGCGACCAGGCTGACCGCCAGGAACGCGAACAGCGCGATCCAGTTCTGCGGGTCTGCAATCGTGAAGGTCCCGACGGGCGGGAGGAAGAAGAAGTTGAAGGCGAGCATCGCCGCAAGCGACGTCGTCACGGCAACCCACAGGCGTGCGGTGGCAGCCACGAGCAGGACGACGATGAGAAAGCTGAGCGCGACGGTCGCCGGACTCGATGCCTGGGTCCACTGCGTGAACACCAGCGCGAGAACGAGGATGCCCGCGATGCCCAAGACAAGCTTGCGCACGTCGGACGAGCTTCTCATCCGGCCATCGTAGCATTGCGAATCTCGGAATGCGGATTGCGGAATTGCGGGTTAGCCGGAGAGACGATTGGAGCGTGTGAACCCGTAATCAATCCGCAGTCCGCAGTCCGGAGTCCGACATGTCATCCCGGTCGCGGTGTTTGCCCGCCGACGTCCGCGAAGACAACGCGATGGCCTTTTTTCTTCAGGCATCGCGCGATCTGCTGTGCGGGGCTCGGCCACCACCAGCGGCGACGCCCGCCGACGACAATCACGGACTGCGCGCTGACCATCCACCGGAAGAGGTCGGCGAGCCGCCGGCAGACGCACACCCGCACGGTTGCGGCGACGCCGGACTCGGATACCAGATCACGGTATTGTTCAGTGATGAGGGCGTCCTCACTCGGACCGCCGGGCGGTGTCAGATACGAAACCATCCGCGGTACCAACACGACGATGCGGGCAGGATTGAGATGCGCTGAGAGGTGCCCGGCTTGAGCAAGCGCGGCGCGCGTGCCCTCCTTCGTTGTCGCAATCACCTGCAACTGCAGCCGCTCCACCACGCCACGATAAGAATCGCGGCCTAAGACCGGCCCAAAAGGTTCCTAAAAAGTCGCTAAAGCAATGGTCGTCGCGGTCACAGCGTTTGGCCCCGGACGTCCGCGGCGAGCTTGTCCCGATACGCCTGCAGTCTCGCGCGCAACTCCGGACGCGACGTCGCGAGAATGGCGACGGCGAGCAGCCCCGCGTTGGCCGCGCCCGATGGGCCAATCGCCACGGTCGCGACGGGAATGCCCTTCGGCATCTGCACGGTCGACAGCAGCGAGTCGAGCCCGTTGAGCGCCGAGCTCTGCATCGGGACGCCGATCACGGGCAGGATGGTGTGCGCCGCCACCACGCCGGCCAGATGAGCGGCCCCGCCGGCGCCGGCGACAATCACTTCAAGGCCGCGGCTGGCAGCGGTCGATGCGTAGTCAGCCGTCAACGCCGGCGTCCGATGCGCGGACAGCACCCGACACTCGTGCGGCACGCCGAACTGGGTCAGGATCGCATCGGCCTGGCTCATCGTCTCCCAGTCCGACTTGCTGCCCATGATCACACTGACGAGCACTCGATCTTCAGTCACGCGCGTATTTTATCCGTTCCTTTGTGTCCTCTGTCCCCTCTGTGTCCTTTGTGCCCCGCAGGGGTAGAATCGCGGGATGAAGCGCGCAGTTGTTTTCTTCCTCGTCGCCCTGGCGGCGCCGGCCGTCGCGCAGACGCCCGCCGGCTCGCCGTCCCCGCCAAGAATCGACGTGCCTTACACGCGCTTCACGCTGCCGAACGGGCTCGTGGTGATCCTCCACGAGGATCACAGCATTCCGATGGTCAGCGTGAACATGTGGTACCACGTCGGCTCGGCGCGCGAGCTCCCGAAGCGCACCGGTTTCGCGCACCTCTTCGAGCACCTCATGTTCATGGGCTCGGGTCACGTGAAGCCGGGCGAGTTCGACCAGTGGCTCGAGGCGGCCGGGGGCGACAACAACGGGTCGACCGAGACCGATCGCACGAACTACTGGATCAACGTGCCGGCGGGCTCGCTCGAGCTCGCGCTGTTCCTCGAGTCCGATCGCATGGGCTATCTGCTCGACTCGATGACGCCGAAAACCGTCGACGCCCAGCGTGACGTCGTCAAGAACGAGCGGCGCCAGTCGGTCGAGAATCGGCCGTACGGCATCGCCGAGGTCGTCCTGGGCGAGCTGCTGTATCGGGACGGCCACCCGTACCACTGGCCGGTCATCGGCTACATGGAGGACCTCACGGCGGCGAGCTACGACGATGTGGTGGCGTTTTTCAAGAAGTACTACGCGCCGTCCAACGCGAGCCTGGTGGTGGCCGGCGATCTCCAGCCGGCGGAGGCGCGCCGGCTCATCGAGAAGTGGTTCGGCGACGTCAAGCCGGGCGCGACCCCGGAACCGGCGACGATTCCCGGCGCCGCGCTGACCGGCGTGCAGAAGAAGACGATCACCGATCGCGTGCAGCTGCCGCGGCTGTATCTCGCCTGGCTGACGCCGCGCCATTTCGAGCCGGGCGACGCCGCGCTGGACATGGTGGCGGACATCCTGGCCGGCGGCAAGAACTCGCGGCTGTACAAACGGCTCGTCTACGACATGCAGATCGCGCAGGACGTGAGCGCGTTCCAGGCGTCGGCGGCGCTGTCGTCGAGCTTTCAGATCATCGCCACGCCGCGGCCGGGACATACGGTCGCGGAGCTGCAGAAGGTGATCGACGAGGAGATTCAGAAGCTGCAGCGCGAGGCGCCGACGCGCCACGAGCTCGAACGATCGGTGAACCAGATCGAAGCGTCGTTCTTCAACCGCATGGAGCGCGTCGGCGGTTTCGGCGGGAAGGCCGATCAGTTGAACGCGTACTTCACCTTTGCCGGCGATCCGGACTGGTTCAACGAAGATCTGTCGCGGTATCGCGCGCTGTCGGTGTCGGACGTCAACGCCGCGGCCGCGCAGTTTCTGCCGCTGGACAAGCGGGTGGAGCTCGTCGTCGAGCCGGAGAAGAAACCGTGACCCCATACCACAGCCGTCCGGGAACCGCGGAGCACGCGGAGATCGCAGAGAAACGCTTGCTCTGCGCACTCTGCGTCCTCTGCGGTTGCTTGTTGCTGATCGCGGCCGCGACACTCTCGGCCCAGCAGGCGCCCGACCGCACGCATCCGCCGCAGCCGGGTCCGCCGGCTCCGCTGGGGCCGCCGGCGATTCAGAAGCAACGGCTCTCCAACGGCCTGCCGGTGTGGATCGTCGAGATGCACGAAGTGCCGGTCGCGCAGATCAACCTCGTGGTGTTCAGCGGCACGGCCAACGATCCGCCCGGGAAGTTCGGCGTGGCGAGCCTGACGGCGGCGATGCTCGAGGAAGGCGCCGCGTCGCGCTCGGCGCTGGAGATCGCCGACGCCGTCGACTACCTCGGCGCCGACCTCGGCGCCACGACCAGCAGCGACGTGTCCTCGGTGCGGCTGCATGTGCCCGTCGCGCGGCTGTCCGACGCGCTGCCGATCATGGCCGACGTCGCGCTGCGGCCCGCGTTCCCGAGAGACGAGCTCGAGCGCCAGCGGCAGCAGCGCCTCACCAGCCTGCTGCAGGGGCGGGACGATCCGCCCACGATTTCATCGGCAGCCTTCTCACGGACTCTGTACGGCAAAGGGCATCGCTACGGCACGCCGCAGATGGGAACCGCCGAAACGATCAAGACGCTCACTCCGGACGACCTGCGCGCCTTCTACGCGTCCGCGTTCCGGCCGGAGAATGCGACGCTGCTCGCAGTCGGCGATTTCACGGCCGACAGGGTGATGCCGCTGTTCGAAAAGAGCTTCGGCGCGTGGAAAGCGTCGGGCGCCGCGGCGAGGGAAAAGCTGCCCGCCGTGGAACAGCCGTCCGCGCGCCAGATCCATCTGATCGACAAACCGGGCGCGCCGCAGTCGCAGATCCGCATCGGGTGGATTGGCGTGCCGCGAAGCACTCCGGACTACTTCCCGCTCACGGTGATGAACACGATTCTCGGCGGATCGTTTTCGTCGCGCCTGAACACCAACCTGCGCGAGGTGCACGGCTACTCGTACGGCGCGAGCTCGACGTTCGACATGCGCGCGGATGCCGGTCCGTTCTTCGCGGCCGCCGGCGTGCAGACGGACAAGACGGCCGAGGCGCTGAAAGAATTCTTCAACGAGCTGACCGCGATCCTGAAGCCGGTGCCCGGCGACGAGCTCGCGCGCGCGAAGAACTACGTCGCCTTGCGCTATCCGAGCACCTTCGAGACCACCGGGGATATCTCGCGGCGCCTCGAGGACGCGCTCGTCTATCACCTGCCGGACGATTACTTCGCGAGGTATGTGCGGAACATCCAGGCCGTCACCTCCGCCGATGTCCAGCGCGTCGCCCAGAAATACATCCAGCCCGGCCGCTTCGCCGTCGTTGTGGTGGGCGACCGGAAGACGATTGAGTCCGGCATCCGCGCGCTCAATCTGGGTCCGATCAACGTGATGACGGTCGATGACGTGTTCGGGCCGAAGCCGTAAAGAGGTCGGATAGGTCGCGTGGGTCGCGTGGGTCGGGCAAGTCGGGTCGGGTAGGTCGCGTGGGTCGCGTAGGTGGGTGGGGCCGGTTCGACACCGGAGCGCGAAGGCTTCAGCCGAGCGCCAGGTCAGGTAGGGCGCGTGGGTCGCGTAGGTGGGGTGGGGCCGGGTTCGACACCGGAGCGCGAAGGCTTCAGCCGAGCGCCAGGTCGGGTAGGGCGAGTGGGTCGCGTAGGTGGGGTGGGGCCGGTTCGAAACAGTTTGGTGTGGGGATCGCGCGTCATACTCATGTTAGTATGAGTATATGAGTCATCGCCTGCAGGTCCTCGTGCCCGAGGCACTCGATCGCCGTATCCGCAAGGCCGCGCAGCGGAGCCGGCTCTCGGCCGGGGCGTGGGTGCGGCAGGCGATCGAACGGGCGCTTCAGGACAATCATCAGAGCGATCCGCTCGACCAGCTCGCCAGACTCGGTGCGCCGACCGGTGACATCGGGCAGGTCCTCGCCGAGATCGACGCCGGGCGCGGTTGATGGTGTTCGTCGACTCGAATGTTCCGATGTACGTCGCCGGGCGTGATCATCCGTTGCGCGACCGGGCGCGCCGCTTCCTCGAGCGCGCCCGCAGCGGCGACGTGGACATCTGCACCAGCACTGAAGTCCTGCAGGAGATTCTCTACCGCTACGCCGCGCTCAAACGGCTCGACCTGGCGGCCTCCGTGTACGACCTGTTCGTCCACATCTGCCCGACGGTCCTGCCGGTCGCGCTGGCCGACACCGACCGCGCCAGAGCGCTTCTTGTCTCCTCGCGCGGCATCACCGTGCGCGATGCCGTTCACGCCGCCGTCATGCTGAATCATGACGTCTCGGAGATCGCGACCTTCGACGAAGGCTTTGACGCTCTTGACGGCATCTCTCGCGTCGACTTGCGCTGACGACGTTCTTTCCAAGAACGCCACCCGAGCTCCTGACGGCCACACACGCGCGGATCGCTCACCCGGCCGGATGTTTGTGACGACGAACGACTTGAGTTTCGCGTTTCCTCGGCCTAGAATCGGATTCCGCGCAGGGGTATTCTGTGCCGGGTTTCGTGGGAAGTTCGCAGCCGCATTTTGACCTCGCGTGTTTGAGGAGGGCAGGTCGATGAGACATTTCAACAAAGGCCCGGTAACCGCCTTCGTGCTGGCCGCGGCGGCCTTGCTGACACAGGCGATCTCCGCGCAAGCGCCGGCCAAGACCGGCGCGCGCACGATCACATTTGCCAGGGATGTCGCGCCCATCGTGCAGCGATCCTGTCAGAACTGCCATCGGCCGGATTCGATGGCGCCCATGTCGTTCCTCACCTACGAGGATGTCCGCCCGTGGGCGCGCGCGATCAAGCAGAAGGTCATGGCGCGCGAGATGCCGCCCTGGTACATCGATCGGACTGTGGGCATTTCGAAGTTCAAAGAGGATCCGTCGCTGTCGGATCAGGAGATCGAAACGATCGCCGCGTGGGCGGACGGCGGAGCGGTGAGGGGCAACCCGGCCGATATGCCGCCGCCGCGCCAATTCGAGAACACCGATATCTGGCACATCGGAAAGCCGGATCTCGTGATCAAGTCGGCCACGCACACCGTACCCGCGACGGGTTCGGATTGGTGGGGCGACTATGTCGTCAACACCGGATTGGCCGAGGACCGGTATCTGAAAGCGGTCGAGACCAAGCCGGCGCCCGGCGCCAAGAAGGTCGTGCATCACGCGGTCACGTTCCTGTTGCAGGACGAAGGCGAATCGGATCTCATCGGCCGCGGGCCGACCCAGAACCCGGCCGGCGGCGACGCAGGAGGATTCCTCAACGAGTACGCCGTCGGCAAAAACGGCGACATATTCCCCGAGGGAACCGGCCGCCTGGTGAAAGCCGGTGCGAAGATCCGGTTCAACATGCACTATCACCCGGTCGGTGAAGAGACCGCCGATCAGACCGAGGTCGCGCTCGTCTTCTACCCCAAGGGCTACAAGCCGACGTACTACATCCAGGCGTCGCACACGGGCGACTTCGACGACCTCGATCTGCCGCCAGGCGTGGACAACATCCGGTCCGACGGCTACACACGGCTGGCGCGGAACGCGCGCATCACGTCGTTCCAGCCGCACATGCACAATCGAGGCAAGGCGCAGTGCATGGAAGCCATCTACCCGGACGGAAAGATCGAGCAATTGAACTGCGTGAACAACTACAAGTTCGGATGGCACATCGTCTACAACTACGCTGACGATGTGCAGCCGTTGCTGCCGGCCGGCACGATGCTGCATGTGATCAGCTGGCACAACAACACCGCGTCGAACCGCTACAACCCGGATCCGCGCAACTGGGTCGGCTTTGGACAGCGATCGATCGACGACATGTCGTTCGCGTGGGTGAACTACATCTGGTTGACCGACGAAGACTTCAAGGCGCAAGTCGACGCGCGGAAGGGAAAAGACAGCCGGCCGACCACGCAGCAGCAGCGGTGAAAGGCCATGAGAAGTCATCCACTAGCTACGATGTCGGCCCTCGTCGCCGCGCTGATGATGACAACTTCGACGCGGCCGAGCGCGCAGCTCGGACAACAGATCGGACAGATCCGGCACAATTCCGGGCAGAATGTGGTGCCGGTGTTCGAAGGCTGGGAGAAGAACGCGGACGGGACATTCAACCTGGTGTTCGGGTACATGAATCGGAATTACGCCGAAGAACCGGAAATCCCGATCGGGCCGGACAACAACTTCTCGTCGGGGCCCGCCGATCAAGGGCAGGCGACGCACTTCTATCCGAGACGGCAGCAGTTCATGTTCAAGGTGAAAGTGCCGGCGGATTTCGGCAAGAAGGAGCTCGTCTGGACGCTGACGCGCAATGGGCAGACCGAGAAGGCGTACGGGACGTTGATGATGGAAGAACAGCTCACCGACGTCGTGATCAGCGAGAATCGCGGCGGACTGGGAAACGACTCGGTGACGGCCAAGCCGAATCGGCCCCCGACGATCTCGATCGATGAGCTGTCGACGCGCTCGGTCCCGGCCGGCGAAGCCGTGACGCTGACGGCGACGGCGAGCGACGACGGCGTTCCCTCGCCGCCGCCGCAGCGTGGCCGTGGCGACAATCCGAACGTCGCGATCGTGGACGGTGTCCGACTCCTCACGGTCCGCGAGCGCCCGATCACTCAGGCCATCGTGAAGCCGAGCCGGCAGGGACTCGCGGTGACCTGGACACACTGGCGCGGTCCCGGCAAGGTGACGTTCGATCCGACGACGATGGCCGTCAAGGACGGTAAAGCCACGACGCGCGTGACTTTCAGCGAGCCGGGGACGTATGTGATTCGGGCATACGCCGACGATGGCATCGTCGCGACGCCGGCCGACGTCACGATAAACGTGACAGGGACGGCGAAGACACCTTGAAGGTGAGGTGAGCTATGCGCAGGAACGCGGGATGTCTGGTCGCCGTGCTGCTTCTCGCCGGGGCGCCGTTGCTCGCCGCCGGCGAGGAAGTGACGCTCAAGGGCGAGGTCGTCGAAGTTTCGTGCTACAGCAAGCAAGGTGTGGCCAAAGGCACAGGGACTGCTCACGTCCGGTGCGCGATAGATTGCGCAAAGCAAGGCAAACCGCTCGGCGTGCTGACCGATGGCGACGGCTTGTTCAGGTTTGTCGGCGACTATACCGAAAACAACAACGCCAAACTGATTCCGTTCATCGGGAAGCAGGTCGAAGTAAAGGGAACCCGTGACCGGTACACCGACTACTCCATCGCCATCAGGCCGACGAGAATCACAGTCGTCAAGTGAACCGGAACCGCCGGTGCGTCGTGGCGGAGTGCGGACATCGAAATTCTGCAGGACCACACCCGGCCGGACCACGGGCAGCTGTTGCTGAGTGTGTCGCCGGCCCCGCTTCAGCGGGCCGGTACCGCTAAAGCGGCGCCCTACGGCGTCCCTCCCTTTCGGCAGCTCGAAATCATCGCGACGTCACGATGAAGCTTCGTGTCGCGCGCGCGATAGACTTCGCCCATGCCTCCGACACCGATGGCACCGATGATCTCGTGCGGATCGAGGCGAGTTCCGTTTGCAAGCGACATGAACTTGAGGAGCCGTGCAGATTCTGCCACTTGAAGGCCCCGTGGGCCGCGGCAATTTCTGCGGGCGTCTCGCGAGCCACGCACGAATTCATTCAGGAAACGCGTTGATCCGAAGCGGCATGCGTCTCGCACGACGATGTAAAATGCCGTTCATGAAGGCGGTCGATCCGCGAGTGACCTTCGCCGAACTGCAGCAATGGCCGGACGATGGGCGCCGGTACGAACTGTATGACGGCGAGGTGATCGTGGTTCCTTCTCCTTTTCCCAGGCACCAGCGCGTCGCATCAAACATCGAAGAGATCTTGCGTGAATACGAGCGCGCCGCCGGCGGCCTGATGTTCCGCGCGCCGTTGGACATCGTGTTATCGGAACACAACGTCGTACAGCCGGACGTGGTCTTCTTCCGCAAGGAGCGCCGTCATCTGATCGACATGATGGCTGCGACGCGCGCCGCGCCCGATCTGGTGGTCGAAGTGCTGTCGCGCAGCACCGAGGCCCGCGACCGCGGTCGCAAGATGCGGCTCCTGGCGCGTTTCGGCGTGCCTGAATACTGGATCGTGGATCCGGTGAAGAACACCTTCGAGATCTACGTGCTCCGCGGCTCGGCGTACGAGCGTGTCGCCGAGCTCGGCGAACACGACGACGTCACCTCGCCGACGCTGCCCGATCTGACCTTCCCGGCCGGCCGCGTATTCGCAGAATAGCCTTCCTGCCTTACAATCCTCCTGTTTTTAAAGGAGCGGCCCATGCTTGCCCGACCTTCACGCGCGATCGCCCTCGCCCTTCTGATTCTTGCGCCCCTGTTCGTCTTTCGACACGGCGTCTCGGCGCAGGAGGATCAGAAGTACCTGCTGCCGCCGAAAGCGATCGTCGACGTGTTCGACGCCGAGCCGCTGCCGCAAACCTTGATCAACCCCAACCACCAGGCGGTGGCGCTTATCAAAGCGCACAACTATCCGACCATCGCCGAGCTCGCGCAGCCGATGCTGCGCCTGGCCGGGTCGCGCGTGAATCCGAAGACCAACGGTCCGCACAGGGCCTCCGGCCTGCCCGGCACCGGCATCTACTCGATCACGATGAAAAAGATTGCCGGCGGCGCCGAAACGAACGTGACGATGCCGCCACAGGCACGGGTCTCGCACGTGAAGTTCTCCCCCGACGGCTCGCGGCTCGCGTTCCTGAACACGAAGAGCGACGCGGTCGAGTTGTGGGTCGCCGACACCTCGACCGGCGGCGCCAGGGCGGTGGTCAGCGGCGCGGATCGGATCAACGCCACAGCCGGCGATCCGTGCGACTGGCTGAAGGACAACGTGACGATGGTCTGCGCGCTCGTCCCCGGGGGCCGCGGCCAGGCGCCGACCGAGCCGGCCGTGCCGACGGGCCCGACCATCCACGAGAGCGACGGGAAGGCCGCGCCCGCGCCGACCTACGAGGACCTCCTGAAAAACGCGCACGACGATGCGCTGTTCGATTACTACTTCACGAGCCAGCTTGCCGCCATCAACACCGGCACCGGCGCGAAGACCACCATCGGCCGGCCCGGCATCTTCAACAACGTGACGCCGTCGCCCAGCGGCCAGTTCGTGCTCGTCAACAAGGTGAAGAAGCCGTTCTCGCATCTTGTCCCGATGAACGGCTTCGCGCAGGACGTGGAGATCTGGAGCCGCGCCGGCGAGCTGGCGAAGAAGATTGGGGACCTGCCGTCGCGGGAAGGCACGACGCTCACCGGCGTCGAGCCGGGACCGCGCGGCTACCACTGGCGCGCGGACCAGCCGTCGACCATCCTCTGGGTGGAGGCGCTGGACGGCGGCGATCTGAAGAACAAGGTCCCGTTCCGCGACAAGGTCGTGTCGCTGGCACCGCCGTTCTCCGGGCAGCCAGTCGAGGTGGCGAAGACGGAGTGGCGGTACGGCGGCATCAACTACACCGACACCGGGATCGCGCTCCTGACCGAGAACGATCGCGCCTCACGCCGCACGCGCACCTGGATCATGGAGCCGGGCGCCGCGCCGCGGAAGGTGTGGGATCGCAAGCAGGACGCGGCGTACGACAACCCGGGCTCGCCGATCGCCCGGCGCGATGCGAGTGGCGGGCGTGGAGGAGGACGCGGCTCCGGCGGCGCCGTGATCCAGACCGGCGACTACATCTATGTCGCGGGCGACGGCGCATCGGTCGAAGGGGATCGCCCCTTCCTGGACAAACTGAACATCAAGACGTTGAAGACGGAGCGGATCTTCCGCTCCTCGTCCGAATCGCTCGAATCGTTCGTGGCGCCGCTGAACGACGAGATGACGAAGTTCCTGACGCGCTACGAGACGCAGAAGGAGGCGCCGAATTATTTCACGCGCGACGCGGGCTCGGACGCGAGGCGCGCCGTGACCCAGTTCAAGGATCCGCAGCCGCAGGTGCGCGACATCCTCCGGCAGTACGTCACCTACAAGCGCAAGGACGGCGTCACCCTCTCGGGCACGCTGTACCTGCCGCCCGGTTACAAGCAGGGCACGAGGGTGCCGGTGATCATGTGGGCGTATCCGCGCGAGTTCGGCGACGCCGACTCCGCCAGCCAGGTCTCGGGATCGCCGAACCAGTTCACCACGCTCCGCGGCGGCTCGCACATGTTCCTCCTGCTGTCGGGTTACGCGATCTTCGACAACCCGACGATGCCGATCATCGGTCCCGGAGAAACCGCCAACGATACGTACGTCGAACAGTTGATCGCGAGCGCGCAGGCGGCCGTCGACAAGGTGGTCGAGATGGGCGTCGCCGATCGCGATCGCATCGGCGTCGGCGGTCACAGCTACGGCGGGTTCATGACGGCCAACCTGCTGGCGCACTCACGGCTGTTCCGCGCCGGCTTTGCCGAGAGCGGCGCCTACAACCGCTCGCTGACGCCGTGGGGCTTCCAGGCCGAGCGCCGATCGTTCTGGGAGGCGCCGGACATCTACACGAAGATGTCGCCGTTCTGGTACGCGCATCAGATCAAGGATCCGATCCTGCTGATGCACGGCGAGGTGGACGACAACACCGGCACGTTCCCCATCCAGTCCGAGCGCCTCTTCGCCGCGCTGAAAGGGCACGGCGCGACGGTCCGCTACGTGACGCTGCCGAATGAGGCGCACGGCTACGCGGCGCGCGAGACGCTGCTGCACGTGATCGCCGAGCGGCTGAACTGGTTCGACAAATACGTGAAGAACGCCGGTGCGAGGAGCACGACCGACGCGCAGCGATAATCTGCAGGGACCACGAAGCCACGAAAGCACGAAGAAAACCACTGGGTTTCCTTTCCGTGTTTTCGTGTTTTCGTGGTCGCCTTTGATCGCGGTGTTTTCGTGGTTGCCTTGGCTGTTCGTCGTCGCGGCCGCGCAGACCGGGCCGACGCTCTCCAGGAACGACCGCGACATCACGTTCATGATGCTGCGCCAGGTCGAAAAAGACGTCCGGAAGCACTCATCATCGATCTCCACACTCTCCTCATGGAGATCGAGGAGATGGTCCACCGGGCGCGCGACGTCAGCGAGCCGGTAGGCCGCGATATTCTCGTGTGGAAGATGGCCGTGTTCCGCGACGCCGATCACGTCGACGCGATGATCGGCAAGGCGCGGACCTACGAGACGCTCGTCCTCGACCTGCGCGGCAACGGCGGCGGCGCCGTCGACGCGCTGCGCCGGCTCGTGAGCCGCTGCTTCGACCGCGAGGTGCACGTCGCGACCGTGCGGCAGCGCGAGAAGCGCGAACGCCGGATCGCGAAGCCCGCACGCGGCGGATTCCGCGGGCGGCTGATCGTTCTGGTCGACAGCCGGTCGGCGTCGGCGGCGGAGATGTTCGCGCGCATCGTGCAGATTGAAAAGCGTGGCGACGTGATCGGCGACCGCACCGCGGGCGCCGTCATGTCGTCGCGGATCATGCCGCACAAGGTCGGCGTCGCCGGTGTCTTCTACGCGACGTCGATCACGATCGGCGACGTCCGCATGGCGGACGGCGCGAGCCTCGAGAAGACGGGCGTCACGCCCGACGACCTGGTCGTGCCGTCACCCGCCGATCTCGCCGCGGGACGCGACCCGGTGCTCGCCGCAGCCGTCGCGATGGCCGGCGGCTCCATCACCCCGGAGCAGGCCGGCCGATTGTTCAGGTAGACTTCCGCGGTGCCCACCGCGATCGACGTCTCCTCGGTCGCCGGATTGATTGCCGTCGGCATGTTCACGGCGCAGATTCTGCTGGGGCTGCTGCTGTCGGTCGGCTACAACCCGATCCGGCACTGGCCGCGGCAGCGCTGGATCAAGCTGTTCACGCTCCACAACTGGCTCGCCTACATCGGCCTCGGGACGGCCTTCATCCATCCGACGATCCTGCTCGCCTCGTCCGACGCCGGGTTCCGCCCGTTCGACATCGCCGTGCCGATCTGGTCGCCGACGCAGCCGATCCCGAACACGCTCGGCGCGATCGGTTTCTACCTGATCGCGTTCGTCGTGCTCACGTCGTCGGTTCGACGGGTCTTCGGACGCCACCGCTGGAAGCAGCTCCACTACACGGCGTACGGCGCGGCCGCCGTGTTCTTCGTCCACGGCGTGTGGGCCGATCCGCTGCTGAAGAACCGCACGCCCGACTTCATCGACGCCGAGAAGGTCTACGTCGAGGGGTGCGCTCTGCTCGTGGTCGCGGCGAGTGCCTGGCGAGTGAGACAGCGGACGGGACCGAGGGGACGGAGCGCTGAGTAACTAAGGCCACGAAAGCACGAAAACCACGAAATACACGAAAACTGGATCTCCAGTTTCGCGTCTTTTCGTGTGTTTCGTGTGTTTCGTGTGTTTCGCGGTTGCTTTCCTCCGTTGCTTCGTTTCTTGTGTGATCCCGTTCCCCTCCGTCTCCTCCGCCGGTCTGGCGATCACTTCAGGCTCACCACGTAGTCTTTGAAGTAGCTGGTCGTGTCGGTCTTCGCCCAGAGGCCGACCTTGCCGGCCACCGGCGGGCGGAGCACGGCGTTGTTGGCCGGAATGAGGTCGGGATTCGGCGGCGTGTTGTTGCGGCCTGGCCCCGGCTGACTCCCGAGCGTGTACTCGAGCGCCAGCTCTCCATCGAGCCACGCCTTGAGGTCGGCGCCGTCAATCGTGAGCTTGAGCTCGTGCCACGCCGCGCGATCGAGCATGAACTTTTTTGAGCGATCGCTGAAGCGCATGTTCCGGCGCATGCCGTTGTGGAACTCCCACAGCGCGACGTTGTTCTCGGTGTCGTTGTAGCGGACGGCCAGCCAGTCTCCGTTCGGCTTCACGTTGAAGAGGATCCCGGAGGCTCGATCGGCGTCGCCGGCGATCGTCTTGAATTTCACGCTGATCGCGCCGTTCGTGAAACTGTCGAGGCTTCTCAGCACCGCGACCGGGAAATACGCGAACTGCTTCGCGTTGTCCATCAGCTCTTCGTTCGACGTGCCGTAGAGCTTGCGCGCGCTCTCGATGAGCAGCTTCGTCGGGTTGTCCTTGCTCGCGACCCACGGCCGGCCGTCCACCATGATCACGTTGTCGGCGCCGTCCCGCGCGACCAGCCATGTGCCCACCATCGGCTCGAAGGCCGCCGGCGGCCTGCCGACCTGTTCCCTGCTGAGATCGACCTTGATGTCGGCGGCGAGAGCCTGGACGCTTGGCTGAAAGCCTCGCGCTCCGATGATCGAAACCGCGAGCAGCGCTGCAACCGCGAGCAGTGCAGCAGCCGCAATCCGCAATCCGCAATCCGTAATCCGCAATGTCTTCACCCCCCTGCCTCCTGCGAACTCCTGCCCGTGCCGCTCGCCTGAAAGGCTCGCGCTCCTCCGATCGAGCACTACCTTCCGAGACGGCCAACCAGGACGGCGCCAGCCACGACCAGCGCCGGCCAGATGCCATAGAACACGGCCGCAGCGCCTTTGGGCGGCACGGCGAGCGGATGCCCTCGGAAAATCGCGTCCTCGCTCTCCAGCGGCGGCTTGACGCCCGCGAGCGCGTAAATTGTTTCGAGGACGCCTTCCGCGGTCGTCACCCGGCTCATCTCCCGGCGGCCGCCGAGCTCGTACCAGATTTCACCGTAGTGCGGCGCATTCTGCTCGAACAGACCGATCGACGTCGCCGACACGTACTGGACCTGGACCTTCGGCAGGACACGCCGCAGCTTCGCGATCGCGCGGTGTTCGAGATCCGCACGTCGAGGATCCTCCGGGGCCAGGTGCGCCTCGATGCGCAACGGCGCTCGAATGCGCGCGAGCGCGACTTCGTCGGCCTCCGGGAACGAGTTGATGCGGCTCTCCGATGTGTCCCAGCTCGGCGTCGCAAACGCGCAGCTGAAGACGACGGCCGCGGTGAGCGCGCCCAGTGCAATCGACTCGTGAACGCGGCGCCGCACCGCGACGCCAAGCCGAAGCCACACGGCCGCGAGCGCGAGGCCCGCCAGCACGAGCGTCAGCGCGATGAGCACGACATCGAGCCGGATGAGGCCATGCTGGAACCCGGCGATCATCGCCGGCGGCGTGTAGCCGGCGACGCGCTCCCAGACGCCGCCCTGCACCGCGGCGATGAAGTTGACGATCCACGTGCCGACGGTGACGCTGAGCGTCAGGATCGCGGCCGTCGAGGGATGCTCGGTGAGCGCGGCGGCGGCCGCCGCGAGCGCGATGGTGAGGCCCGCGTTGAGCAGATGGCCGAACGCCACGGCCGCGAGCTCCGGAGGGTAGATGCTGCCGCCATAGCTCTTCCAGAGCAGGACCGCGGCGGCCGGGGCCGTCGACGCCACGATCCAACCGCCCAACAGCACCAGCGCTTTCGCCCCGACGCGCGTGAAGGCCGACATCGGGTGCTGCAACTCGATCTTCAGCGCCCCGCTTTGTCGATCGCCGGACACGAGACGGATGCCGACAAACGGCAGCAGAAACACGGCGGCGACCTCGCAGGCGCTGAACGTCGGCGCCCAGACGCCGATGAGCGGAGAAAACGCCTCGCCAACGCCCGCGCTGGTGCCGTTGAGGCCGCTGGCCTCGGCGTAGGTGCGGACCGCGCTGATGAAGGTGACGCCAACGAGCGGACCCATGGCCAGGAGCATGACCCACCACGCACGCGAGGCGACGAGCTCGCGATACTCTTTCTTCAGCAACCACACGTAAGGTCTCACGGCGGCGCTCATCCTTCGACGGGCTCAGGATGAGCGGTCATGGTTTGCCTGTCGAACCATGGGCAGTGGTCTCACTTCGGCCGGTGGGCAGACAAATCCGCTCGTCCTGAGCTTGTCGAAGGACGAGCCGTGGGATGCTCGTGGTTCGACAGGCTCACCACGAGCGTGGGAACCGATATCGGCGCGCAGCAAACTAGACTGCTACCGAACCATGCGTTCTCCGCGTTCTCCGCGGTTCCTGTCTTACGTGAGCGCAAGGAAGACCTCTTCGAGATCGTCACTGGCGACGGCCGAGCCGGCGCGCGCCGCCGCCAGCGCCGCAAGCTCATGGATCCGGCCTTCCCCGCGCGCACGTCCGCCGCTCAGCAGCACGAACCGATCGCAGACGCGGGCCGCGTCTCTGATTTGATGAATCGACAGGAACATCGTCCGGCCCGCGGAGGCGTACGACCGCAGGGTCCCGGCGACGTCGCGGCTCTGGCGCAGGTCGAGGCCGTCGAACGGCTCGTCGGCCATCAGCACCGGGTGCGGCATGAGCAGGCCGATGGCAAGCAGCGCACGCTTGCGCTGTCCCTTCGAGAGAGCGCCGATGGTCGTGTCGAGCAGCGGCGCGATATCCAGGCGGTCGACGACCTCGCCTCGCAGGGACGTGCGGCCGTCGAAGAAGCCCAGGGTGAAATCGAGCGCCCAGCGGACCGATTGGGAGGGCCACGGCACGATCGCGTCCGGGAGGTAGAACAGGATGGATGCGCGCTCCCGGGCGCTGAACGGCCGGCCATCCCGCATGAGCGAGCCGGCGTCGAGCGGCAGCACGCCGCCGAGACACTCGAACAACGTGGTCTTGCCTGAGCCGTTCGGGCCGATGAGGCCGAGCACTTCGCCCTGGAAAACAGAGAAGGAGACGTCGCCGAGCGCGATCAGCCCTCCGTAGCGCTTGGTGAGACCAATGGCCTGGAGCAAGTCCTCATTTCTAGCGAGGCGCCGGGGATACTACCAATCATCGTAGTCCCTGGTCCTTGGTTCTTCGTGCTTGGTCCGTCCCTGGTCCTTGGTCCGTACTTGGTCCCAACCAGGTCCCTAGGTCCGTCCTTGTCCTTGGTCCCAGGTTCTTGGTCCGTCCCTGGTCCTTGGTCCGTCCTTGGTCCCAACCAGGTCCTAGGTCCGTCCTTGTCCTTGGTCCCAGGTTCTTGGTCCGTCCGATTGGACGGCCGGGGACCAAGGACCAAGGACCTCGGACCGGACCAAGGACCAGGAACCAAGGACCTCGGACCGGACCAAGGACCAGGAACCAAGGACGGACCAGGCACCAAGAACTAAGGACCAAGGACCAAGTCTTACCGCAGCCGTGCGATCATCGTGCCGCGGCCCTCGGTCGATTCGCTGAAGAACGTCTCCCAGGCAGCGCGTATGCGCTCGAGCTTGTTGAGATCGTCGGTCGTCTCACGGGCTTGCGCCACCACGTAGATGAACGCCTGCCGGAACACCTTCTGCGCGCTCGCCGCGTCCGGGCGCCGCGTCCCGCTCGCGGCGACGATGTCCGTGATGCGAACGTCCTTTCGCGCCCCGCGAATCTCGACCCCGATTCTCGGCGCGTCTCCGGGGTTCTGCCCGGAGCTCACGCGCGTGACGAGGAACATCGGCGGCACGTCCGACTCGGCGCGCAGTCCCATCGCGTACTGGTCCAGCGCCGAATACCGGGAGACGGCGCCGACGGTCCGGAACACGCCGTTGCCCAGGTCCTCGATGTCGTTGCCCTCCATGCTCGAGGCGTCGGAATCGAAGAAGAAGCTCCAGTGCGCATCGTCGCGTCCGAGCAGTTCCTTCGAGTTGATGGTCCCGTCCTTGAACTCGAGGAACGCGAGCCAGCGGTGGCCGCATTCCTGGCCCATCAGGCTGAGCGTGTTGTTCTCGCCGAGAAACCGCTGCCGCGGGTCGTCCGGGAAACGCGTCAGCACGTCCATGTCCACCACGCTGCGCAGCCGGCCGCGGCTGCCGAAGTCCCGGCTCGAGTCGTAGATGTCGACGCCAATCCCGCTGACCTCATTCGCCACCGTGAACTCGAACGCGAACGTGCCCCGTCTGGTCGTCCTCGTGTTCGTGAAGATCACGAGCTGATCGAAATCGTCGCCGTGCGTTTCATAGAACTTCCGGCTCAGAGCCACGGAATCGAAATCCTGGCTGCTCGCGAAGCGCTCGCCGACCGCACCGCTGCCGCCGGGAATCGTGCCGGACGACACCGTGCTGACGTCCACCGGGCTGAAAATACCGGTCTCGCCCGGCGACAGGCCGACGACCGCAGCCGCAGGCGCGACGGTCGTGCCATACACGAAGTCGATGCTGCCGTCCGCCGCGAGACGGAGCTGAACGTTCACCCGATTCGCCGGAACGTCGAACTCCGGAACGTCGCACCACGTCAGCTGCAGGGCATCGCGGTCGACGAGCCGGAACACTCCGCCGGCGCGCGACGGATCGAGATCGTCGAACACCGGCGCGATGCGCGGCGGGCCGGTGAGAAAGCGCGCGACGTTCCGATCCGAGCTCGCGTGCTCTTCCTCACCGAAGGTGACGTTGCCATCGGAGTTGACGAACGCTTCAGAATAGCGGCCCGCGTAGAAGGGGAACGTGAACGGCAGCGCCACCCGCGCGCTGTCGTCGTCGCCGAGCGAAATCTTCTCGCCGACCGTGCTTTGAAACTGCCGGTCGGAGTGCCGCGCGTCGTACCCGCCGGACCCGTTGCGCGAGAAGGCCACCGCGACGGCCCGCAGGTCGAAGGGGTTGGGCGGCAGCACGAGATCGCCCTCGTCCCTCACGACGGCCACCTGGCCGATGTCCTCGGCCGACGCGGCCGGCGCGATTGACGACAGCGCCGATCGACGTCTGGCCACGGCCGCCTGATGCTTCCACAGCTCTTCGTACGCGCGGCCGCGCCGCGTTCGTCGATCGTCTGTCGATGCCGGTTTCAGCGGCGCGGAAATCGAGGCCCGCGCCGCGGGTGCGAGCGGAATCGAGCAATTGCTGCTCGTTGCCTGCGGCGGTACGGTCGTCACGGGAGGCTGGGTGCCACCGGAGTTGCCGCCACACGCGGCCGTCAGCAGTATCGCGATGATCGCGGCGTGCGGCATCCTCCGCTCGCGAGCGGGAACCGACATCTCGCGGATTATATGCGGGAGGCTCGTCACGCCGAGCACCTTCCACCGCACAGCACGGTACGGTGCTTTGTGTCCAAAGCACAGCTTTGCGTGTTTTGCGTGCTTTGCGTTCAATCGTCGTCCCGAGGATCGCAAAGGTCCTGCGAGAAGCGTGCGCCGCGACGAGCGCGTCCACCTGAACCATGAAGGTGACACGGTGCGATAATCAGAACCTGCGTATCCTTCACGCGATCCACGACTTCTTGCCCCGGCACCAGGCGGGGTCGGAGATTTACGCGTTCGAGCTGTGCCGGACGCTGGCGGCGCGGCATCACGTGAGCGTCCTCTGCGCGGAGTACGATCCGTCGCGCCGGCATGGCCACGTCACATGGCGCGCGCATCAGGGGCTCCCCGTCATCGAGGTCGTCAACAACTGGGTCTGTGCCTCGTTCGAGCAGACATATCGGCCGCCGCTTGTCAGCGATCGGATCGCGCAGGTGCTGCGAGCGGTACAACCGGACGTCGTCCACGTCCACAACCTGCTCAATCTCTCGTTCGATCTGCCGGCCGTGGCGCGTGCGTACGGCGTTCCCGTCGTCGCGACGCTGCATGATTACGCGCTGGTGTGTCCGTCAGGCGGTCAGCGGATCCATCGGGCCGAGCAATATGTGTGCGACGTCATCGACACCGGACGGTGCGTGCGCTGCTTTCACGACTCGGCGTTTTATCGGCAAATCTCGTTTGGCAGCCTTGCCACCGCCGCGCGGGCGCCACGCCTGATGCGACGCGCGGCCGCCGCCATGTCGCGCCGGTTTCCAGGACTTGCCGGCCGATTCGTGCGCGCCGCACGTCTCCTGCCGATGACGAAACAGGACATTGACGAGCGACTGGCGGCAGCGAGAACGGTCTTCGAGGAGGTCGATCTCTTCGTTGCGCCTTCGCCATCGATCGCGGCGGAGTTCCTGCGGCTCGGCATCGACGCCTCGAAGATCCGCGTCTCGGACTACGGCTTCGTCCCTGTGCTCCGCAGCCCCAAGCGTCGACGTCATGAACCTGGTGGAAACCATGGACCGCGAAGAGCGCTCCGCGTCGGCTACGTCGGCACGCTCGTCT
Organism: Acidobacteriota bacterium; assembly: GCA_003222535.1. Taxonomy (GTDB): domain Bacteria; phylum Acidobacteriota; class Vicinamibacteria; order Vicinamibacterales; family CAVVIG01; genus QHWJ01. Next base: position 27,183 of record QHWJ01000368.1, read on the forward strand.
GGCACAAAGGCGTGCACGTGCTCCTCGCGGCGGTCCGCGGCCTGCCGGCGGCCGGATACGAGCTGAAGATCTTCGGCAGCCCCGACGTCTTCCCCGAATACGCCGCCGAACTCCGTACCCACGCCGCCGGCCTGCCGGTCCGGTTCATGGGCGCCTTCGACCACGATCGCGTTGCCGACGTCTACGCGCAGATCGACGTCCTCGTCGTTCCATCACTCTGGCTCGAAAACTCGCCGCTCGTGATTCACGAAGCGCTCATGGCTGGAATTCCCGTCGTCGGCGCCCGCATCGGCGGCATCTCCGGCCTGGTGGATGACGGCCGCACGGGACTGCTCTACGATCCCGCCTCGCCCGCCGAGCTGGAGGCGGTGTTGCGCTGCCTGATCGAGAACCCGGAGCGCCTGCACGAGCTTGCCGGGCCGGCGGGGACGGTTCCACCCGTCAAGTCGATCGCCGAGGACGCCCGGGAGTGGGAAGCGGCGTATGCCGACGTGCTCCGGCGCCGCGCGGCCGTCGGACACGCCACGTGAGCGCACCGTTCGTGTCGATCGTGCTGCCAACCCGCAACGGCGCGGCGACGCTTTCTTCTCTGCTCGACTCGATCGCGCGCCAGCGAGTGGGCTTTTCATTCGAGATCGTCGCCGTCGACTCCTCGTCGAACGATGGCACGGCCGATCTGCTTCGCGGTCGCGTCGACCGGCTGATCAGCATCCCTGCCGACGCCTTCGATCATGGCCTGACCCGCAACCTCGGCATCGAGCACGCCGGCGGCGAGCTGATTGTCCTGCTGGTTCAGGATGCGCTGCCGGCGTCGGACTCCTGGCTGGCCAGACTGACTGCGCCTCTCATCGCGGACGACCGAATCGCCGGCGTGTATGCCCGGCAAGTCCCGCGCCCTGACGCCAGCGCCATCACGCGCCACTACCTCGCCCGTTCGGTGGCTTCCTCCGATGTCGGGCGAACGATCGCCGTCGCCGACGGCGCGGAGCTCGAGGCGCTCGACCCGATGGCGCGGCTCGAGCGCTGCGCCTTCGACAACGTCTGCTCGTGCATCAGACGATCGACCTGGAGCCGCCACCCGTTCCGCCGGACGCCGATCGCGGAAGACATCGAGTGGGCAAGGGAGGTGTTGCTGGGGGGCTACCGGATCGCGTACGTCCCCGAGGCGGAGGTCGTCCACTCACACGACCGATCGACGCGCTACGAGCTCGCCCGAACATGCGTTCTGCACCGGCGGTTGCATGAGCTGTTCAAGCTGCGCACCATTCCGACGCTTCCGCTTCTGGCTCGGGCGATCGCTTCCTCGCTGGTGGTGCATCTGCGGTGCCAGACACAGGCATCCCGGGTTTTTGATGGCAGCGGGCGGGCGATCGCGCTGGCGTTCGCGTGGCCGCTCGGGCAGTATCTCGGCGCGTTGTCGGCGGCCAGGGGCTGGACACCCTTTCGTTTCGAGAATGGTCTGGTGAAGGTTCCGGGGCGATGAAGATCCTGGTGATCGTCCACGGATTTCCACCCTCCGCTCAGGGCGGCAGCGAGATCTACGCGCATGCGCACGCGCGCGCGCTCGGGCAGCACTTCGGGGACGAGGTCGTCGTCTTCACCAGCGAGCAGGATCCGAACCGGGCCGAATACGATGTTCGCACCGAGCAGCGCGACGGCCTGCGCGTCATCCGGGTGAACAACACGTTCCGCAGCACGCGCACGTTCCAGGAGACATACCGGAACGAAGAGGTCGGCGCCATCGCCAGCCGCGTCATCGACGACCTCAGGCCGGATGTCGCGCACATTCATCACCTGACCTGTCTTTCGACGACCATCGTTCGATCGCTCGCCGACCGTCACATTCCCTGCTTCGTCACGCTCCACGATTACTGGCTCATCTGTCATCGAGGTCAACTCCTCGACGTCGACTATCGCGTGTGCGAAGGCCCTTCGGGAAATGACGGACAGGGACCGCGTGGATGCCACGCCTGTCTGGGTCCAGCCGGCGGCGCGGGAAAGGCCGGTTTCCTCGGGGCCGCGGCGCTCCGCACGCTCGAACGGCGACTGCCCGTGGCGCCCGCGCGTCACCTGCGCCGCCTGGCGAGCGGACTGGCCACGATCACGTCGAGCGCCATGGCGGCGGAGCACCAGTCGCAGAGGCGGCTCGAGCACATGCGTCACGTCTGCGCGGACGTCACGCACTTTCTTGCGCCGTCCAGGCACATGCGCGACCGGTTCGTTCAATTTGGCGTCGCACCCGGGCGGATCACCGTGGCGGGATATGGCGTCGACCACGCCCCGTTCGGTCGAATCGAGCGGGCCACCTCGCCCCGTCTGCGGCTCGGGTTTCTCGGCAGCCTGATGGTGTCGAAGGCACCCCACGTCCTGCTCGAAGCAGTCGGCCGTCTTCCGCGCGGCGCCGTGTCGGTCGACCTGTTCGGCCCTTACTCCAACTATCACGCCGACGACCGCTATCGTCACCAGCTCGAGCCCCTTCTGAAACAAGATGGAGTCAACGTGCACGGTGCGATCGCGCACGATCATGTCGCGCAGGCACTCTCTTCAATCGACGTCCTGGTCGTGCCGTCGATCTGGCCCGAGAACAGCCCGCTCGTCATCCAGGAAGCGTTCCTCGCGGGAGTTCCGGTGGTGGCGTCACGAATCGGCGGCATCCCGGAGGCGGTCGACGAAGGCCGGAACGGCCTGTTGTTCCGCGCCGGCGACTCCCAGGATCTCGCGCGGACGCTCACGCGACTGCTTCGCGAGCCCGGGCTTCGCGACGCGCTGAGGTCCGGCATCCCTCCGGTACGAACGATTGAGGAGGACGCGGGGTTCGCGCGGAGCTTGTATCAGGCGAATCTCGGGGAAGCGGTTGGGCCGCCGCGCCTTGCCGCGGTCGTGCTGAATTACCGAACGCCGGACGACACGCTGCTCGCGGTGAAGTCGCTCCTGGCCTCGCGACGCACCGTCCAGGACATCATCGTCGTGGATAACGATGACAACGATGACGACAATTGCAGGGATTCAACCGGCCGCGACGGAGAAGCCTTGAAGGGCGTCTGGTCCAGGATCAGCTACCTGCAGACGGGCCGGAACCTCGGGTTCTCGGGCGGGATGAACGTGGGGATCCGTCACGCGCTCGCTCGAGGCGCCGACCGCATCCTGCTCGCCAACAGCGACGTCATCGTCCCGCCGGATTGCGTGACGCATCTCGAGGAGTGCTTCGATCGGATCCCTCGAGCAGGGATTGCGGGACCGGTGGTTTTGGCTCGATCGGATCCCGGCCGGGTCGCGTCGCTCGGCATGTCGTACACCCCATTCAGCGGTCGCATGAGGCATCGCGCCGTCGGGGCCCGCCTCGCCGACCTGGAGCTGCCGGCTGGCAGCGCAGTCGACGGCGTGAGCGGCTGCCTCATGCTCGTCAAGCGAGAGGTGTTCGAGGTCGCAGGACTCTTGCACGAGGACTATTTCTTCAGCTTCGAGGATCTGGACTTCTGCCTCAAGGCCCGCCGCTCCGGGTTCGCGACAGTTCTGGCCGGCTCGGCAACGGTCTATCACGAGGGCAGCCGGTCAATCGGTGCCGACACGCCGCGGCGGCTGTATTTCGCCGCGCGGAATCATCTGCTCCTGGCGCGGCGGGTCGAACCGCCGGCCGGCCTTCTGGCGTTCCTCGGTCGCGCGTCGTGGATCGTGCTGCTGAATCTGGCCCACGCCGCGCGTTCGAATGGGGGCTCGCTGTCCGCTCGCCTGGGCGCCGTCGCACAGGGCGCGCGCGACTACGCCGCCGGTCGGTTCGGGATCGGCCCAGCCGGAGGCCGGGACGCCAGGTAGCCGGAGCGGTATCTCTCAATCGAATGGTACGGCATTTCGTAATTACGCCGACGTATCGATTTGGACAAGCCAAGGAGAGACACAAAGACACAGAGAGGAAACACGTAGCGCCCGACGCGCCGCGCAGCGGCGGGCGAGGCGGGCGCCTCAAAACGCACTTGGATCGGCAGCGCGCGTCGCCTTGCCACGCTAGCGCTAACCTTCGTGGCCTCGAACGATTCAGGCTACGCGGAAGAGGAATTGGCCCTACCGGCGACAGGGTAGTGTCTCACTCAGACGGACTGAGACACTACCGGCGACAGCATCAAAGGGGTCGATCGCGAGCGGCTGCGGCCGGATGTCGACCAGCGGGATTCGGCGCGCGCGCGCCCGGGCGCTCAGGAGATGCTCGCAGAAGGTGCAGCGCAGCTTGTCTTTGAACGTCTCGAAGTTGCCCCCGGTGACCGGTTCCTGCGCGTACCACGCATGTTCGAACTCCCGGTCGATGCGCTCGCCGAAGAAATACGTCTTGAGGTACGCGCGATAGTTCTCGCTGAGCGGTGACGGCTCTTGAAATACGCGGCGCCAGTCGTCGCCGAACAGCTCGCCGTCGGCGAACGGGCGCGCGAGCGGACCGAGCGCCGCGAGCGTGCGATGTTCGGCGAGCACGAGACTGGTGTCGACCCATTGTCGCAGCGGGAGTCCGAACAGCTCCACGGGGCGCGGATACTCGTCGACCCACCCCACCAGCGCGCCGCGCGACGCGGCCTCCACGCGATCGGCCGGAATGTCGCGTACGCGGTCGCGTTTGTCCTCCCGCACGACCGTGTCGTTGGCCAGGACGACGATCGATTCAGGTACGGGCGCATAACGCCGCTCCAGCCAGGCGATGCCGCGATCCCAGCCGGAGAACTCGCGCAGCGTGTTGTCGCCGCTCAGGCGATCGATGCCGCGGCCGATCTCGATCTCGCATTCTCCGATCAGCGCGTTGTCGACGATGGCGCTGCGCAGGATCGCGCGCGGGAACACACGATGCAGCGTCGGGATCAGGAGCTCGAGCGCCGCCTGCTCGTGCTGCTGGCCGAGCTCGAGGAGCACGAGATAGACCTCACGCATCACGCAAGAACTCGTGTCGCCCTGGACATCTTCTAAAGCCATGTTCTGGCGCAATGAAACAAGTTTTTTCGGGTAGATTCGCGGACCGACCGCTCGCCGTCACGCGGCGGTTTGAGGCGAAGCTTCGTTACTGTCACCGGTTCCGGCGCGTGCGGCTGGGCATTATCCCTCCGGGGACGCTCCGTTCCGCCGTCGCGCGCTGCCACTGGTCCTGGGGCCGCCCCTGCGCGGCCTGTAGGTCCCGCAGCTCGGCCGAAAGAATCGCCGTTTCCTCCATCAGCCGTTCAATCTGCTGCCTCTGGCGAGAGACGATGACCGAGAAACACAGCGAGGCCACGAGCACCATGACGATCAGCACCATGACCAGGACAATCGGCGGGTAGTACACGCCGAGCCAACGCGCGACCGCGTACGGAATCTCGCGCCTCGCCGAGAGGATCAGCAGCACCAGCGCGAAGAGAATCCAGAGAAACGAGTATTCTTCGGTCAGCTTCCGTCGCCTGACGAGCTCGAACACGACCAGCAGCAGCAGCACGCTGACGGTCAGCGCAACGATCTGGATTCGATCAGTCACCGGCAGCTCCTTCGACCCGACCGCGGAGCGGCACGATGATCATGGCGAGCACGACGCGGGCGACCGCCGCCGTCACGCGGCCGGCCGTAAGCGATGTGCTTCCCGCGAGACGGTACCGCGCGCGAACCGGTACCTCGACCACGGTCAAGGCATTGCGGCTCAGAAAGAGCCGCAGCTCGGGTTCCGCATACCCGGTCGGATGGTGCTCCGCCAGCACACGAACCGCCCGGGGACCGACGACGCAGAACCCCGACGTGGGATCGGTCACCCGCCCGCGGGTCAGCACAGAGAGGCAGGCCGCAAGCAGACGCTTCGTCACGCGCGACACGCCTGTCCGCTCCCTGATCAATCCTGCGTACCGCGAACCCAGGACGACGTCGGCGCAACCGTGATCGATCGGCACGAGCAGCCGGTCTATCTCGTCGGCCCGGTGCTGTCCGTCTCCGTCCATGCGAACGACGACGTCGTAACCACGCCGTGCGGCGTACCGAAGACCGGCGCGCATCGCACTTCCGATCCCGAGGCGCTCGGGAAAACGCAGCCATCGCACGTCGAGTCGATCGAGCAGCCGACGCGTGTCGTCGGTCGATCCGTCGTCGACCACGAGGATATCGACATCTGGACGGCAGGCCCGCACCTCGGCGATGACGGCGGTCATATTCGGCGCCTCGTTGTGCGCCGGAATCAGGCAGAGGACGCGCATCGGCCTCACTGGCCGGGCTCGCCGAGCTTCCGGGAAGTCCGCCTGGCGCACGCGCCGCGGCGTCGACGTCGCCCTCGCGCGCATGCTGTGGCACGGCATTGAAGTCCGGCCACAGAGCCGGCGGGCCGACCACACCGCGATCGCGGCGACCCAGGCCAGATCGCGGCCGAGGTGCAGGACTGGAAAAACGAGCGGCGTCACATCGCGGAAGCGCCGCGCCGCACGGACGCCGGCCGCCAGTCGTTCGATCGCAAGGCCCGCGAGCAACGTCGCCGCGCCGAGAGCCAGGGGGCGCCAGGGGCCATCGGCCGCAGCCGCCAGCGCCGCGCTCGCCAGACCGGCAATCGCGATCCCCATCACGAGCGGGTGCATCATCATCCCGGCCGGCGATACCGAATCACCGGTGACGCGTCCGGGATGTTTGGCCACGAGATCGATGCGGCCGTATCCAAAGCCGTACTGCTGGGCGAGGTAGCCGATCAACCCTTCACGCCACCGGTGCACGCTCTGCGCCCGCCGGCAGAACGTCAAACGATAGCCGGCCTCCCGCAACCGATAGCTGAGGTCGTTGTCATATCCATACCCGAACGTCTCGTCGAGGAGCCCGACCGTCCGAAGCGCCTCCGCTCGATACGCGGAATTGCCGGTGCACGCGTGCTCCGTGTCGTCACTGTCGATAGCGGCATATCGCTGCTCGAGGTCCAGGCTCATCGCGCGGGCGCACAGAGTCGCGCCGGGATCGGTCGCGTAGTACCCCTGAACCGCGGCCACCTTGGGATCGTCGAGCTCTTCCGCCAGCATGCGCATCCAGCCGGGCCGCAACACGACGTCCTGATCGACCTGGCAGATGATGGGAAACCGCGCGGCGCGCACACCGGTGTTGATTGCGGCGGCGGCGCCCCGCCCTTCACCGGCGACGATCCGCAGCGGCCACTCCCCGGCCAGCTGTCGCAGGATCGCCGACGATCCGTCGCGGCTGCGATCGTCGACGACGATCACCTCCATCGGCCGGCCGTCGGCCTGCGACAGGATCGCCTCGAGAGTCTCGCGAACCCAGGCGGCGCCGTTGTGGACGGGAACAACGAAGCTGACGCCTTCCATCACGTTCCCGCTACCAGCTCCCCGTACAGCGCCTCGATCTGCGAACACACGACGGAGTCTCCATAGGCCGCCCGGACGCGGACGGCGGCGGCGGCCGCGGCCGCGCGCCAGGCAGTGGGATCCTTCAACACGCTCTCGATGGCACGCGCCAGCGCGTCAGCATCGCCGAGCGGAACGACCTGGCCTCCACCGGTGGCGCGCACGACTTCTCCACAACCTGAATCGTCGGCGACGATGACCGGCGTACCGGAGAGGAGCGATTCGAGTGGCACGAGTCCGAAGATTTCGTGCTGCGAAGGATAGACCAGGACGTCCGCGTCCGCCAGCGCCTCGAGCCGCTGCTCGGCGCGGAGCAGCCCGGTAAAGAACGTGCGCCGCTCGAGACCGAGCGCCCGAACGAGCGACCGCGCCTCGCCGCCCGCGCCCATGTCGTTGCCAGCGATCACGAGCGATGCGTCGGATCGCCGCACTCGCGCAAACCCCAGCGTGAGGACGTCGAGCCGCTTGCGCGGCGTCAGCTTGCCCAGAAACAGCACCAGCGGTCCGCATGGGAGCGCGAGCCGCCGGCGGAAGTTGCCCGGCGTCACCGGCGACGCGAGCTCGTCGAGATCCACCGGATTGGGGATCACACGAATGGCTCCACGGGCGACGCCCAGCTCCGACAACTGCCGCCGCTCGGCCTCCGAGACCGCGAGCACCCGCGCCGCGCCGGCGAGAATCCGCCGGCCCGCCACGACATCGAACGCGTGCTTGGCCAGCCGGCGCCGTTCGATCCGCGGTGCCGTTCCATTCGGTGCAAGCACGTACGGTACTCCCGTCCGGCGGAGATGATGCGCGGCCAACGCGCCGGGCACGTTGCGGCACGCGTGCAGATGCGCGACGTCGAAGGTTCCCGCGTGGCGCTTCAGGTAATTCCCGAGACCGAGTGGCAGGAAGAGCTGCAAATGATAAGCCAGGCGGTTCGAGAGATTGGGGAACACCCGCCATTCCACTCCGTCCACCTGCCGCTCTCCCGATGGCACGCGCGCCGATTCATCGCAGGCATCCGTCGTGCACACCGTGACCTGATGGCCGCGTCTGGCAAGCCCGCGGGTGAGACTGTGAGCGAGCCGTGGTATGCCCCCGTACGCCCAGGCATCGGCTGAATATGGCGTGACGTGAAGGATCCGCACGGGTGCCCGTACAATGACAGTCTTGTAGTCGACAAGTGACTGATTCGTCATACATTACAACGCCCTGACGCCTGCCATGCCACCAAACACGGCGACGATGCGCGCTGCCAAGGCATCGCGATTCGACCTCCGCGCGGTGGCCGCCTGCAGCGCCGCGACGCTTCTTGCCGGTGTGGTGTACCTGAACGCGCTTCACAACCCGTTCGTCTACGACGACTACCACACGGTTGTCGCGAACACGTCGCTTCAGCGCGTGGCGAACATCCGCGCGATCGTGCTGCACGACGTCACGCGCCCGATCGTCAACCTCTCGTACGCGATCGACCACGCGCTCTGGGGCGCCACGCCTCCGGGCTTCCACGTCACCAATGTGCTGCTGCACATGCTCAACGTCGTCCTCCTGTACCGGCTCGCCCGCCGGCTGGCGGAGGATCGACACGCCGACCTGGTGGCCTGTGCCGCGGCCATGTTGTTCGCCGTGCACCCGATGATGACCGAAGCCGTCGGCTATATCAGTGGACGCTCCGAGGTGTTGTGCGCGACGTGGTTTCTGGCCGGCCTCCTGTGTGGACGGCGGTGGGTGCGCGGCGACGGCGCCGCGTGGGCGATGCTCACCGTTGGCTTCTGGCTGGCCGCGCTCGCCACGAAAGAGACCGCGGCGATGTTTCCCTTCGTGCTCTTTGCGTGTGATCGGTTGACCTGTAGCGCGAAGGCTTCAGCCGAGCGATCGCGAGAGAGAGCTGCGGACAATCGCAGACGTTTCCTCACGATACATCTGCCTTTGATGGCGACGGCCGTGATCGCCGGCGTCGTGCGACTGGCGGTGTTGCGCTTCGAGTACCCGGGCCAGGTCTCTGTTCATCCGAGCTATGTCCTCATCGACCTGGACGTCGTACGGCGTTATGTCTGGCTGCTGCTGCACCCCGCTGGCCAGGCGCTCTTTCACGAGGTCGCGGCCGTCCGCAGCCTGTGGGAGCCGCGCGCGCTTTTCGCAGTCGGATCGACAGGCCTGATGATGGCGACCGCCTGGAGACTGCGCCGGGTGGAACCGGTCGCGAGCTTCGGGATCGTCTGGTTTCTGCTGCTGCTGGTTCCCGCGGCGGCGCTGAACGTGCTCGACCAGGGCGAGCCGATGGCGGAACATCGGGTCTATCTGGCGAGCGGCGGCTTCTTCCTCGCGGTCGGCGCGGGGATCGGCCGGCTCGGAGTCTGGCTGGCGCGTGCCCGCACCCGAACGCGGTGGCTCGGCGGCGCCGTGTTTGCGCTGGGCCTTCTCTCGTTCAGCGTGGAGACCGTCATTCGAAACGCGGTGTGGGCCGATCCGGTGATTCTCTGGCGCGAGTCCGTGGACCTCGCGCCGAATCACCCTCGGCCGCGCCTGTTGCTCGGCGAGGCGCTGCAGGACGCCGGCCGTCGCGAGGAGGCGGTCGAGCAATACAAGCTCGCGGTCCGCTTGCGACCCACCGAGGTGACAGGCTATCTGAAGCTGGGCGCCTGCCTGACCGAGATGGGACGGTTCGACCAGGCGCGGCAGTATCTTCTGCAGGCGATCGCCCTGGACCCACACAACGTGTCCGCGCGCCGCACGCTCGGCCTGCTCGAGGCGATCGGGCGCGCGAAATGACTGATGGCGCGCTCCGCGCGAGGCTCATCCCGGCCGGCCTCGTGTGGACGCTCGTCCGCACCGATTTCAAGGCACGGTACCACGGCACGATCGGCGGGTTCGTGTGGGCGCTGCTGAAGCCGATGAGCATGTTCGTCGTGCTGATGGGCGTGTTCTCGTTTCTCTTCGCGTCGAATCCGACCTACAAGCTGAACCTCATCGTCGGGTTGTTCCTGTGGGATTTCTTCGCGGAAGGGACCAAGAGCGGCCTGACGTCGCTGCACGCAAGGGGGTATCTCTTGACGAAGGCGCGCGTCCCGCCCTGGGTTCTGGTCGTCACTTCGATTTCGAACGCCGTGATTACGCTCGCGGTGTTCTCGGTCGTCATCGCGATATTTCTCGTCGGCGCCAGCCATCCGCCGACCCCTGCTGCCCTGGCGGCCTTCGGGGCCTATTGCGTCGCGATGATGGCCATCGTCATCGGCTTCTCGCTTGGCGCAAGCGTGCTGTTCCTGCGTTATCGCGATCTGAATCAGGTCTGGGAGGTGGTTCTGCAGGCAGGATTCTTCATCGCGCCCATCATCTATCCACTCGGGATCCTCCCCGAGCGATTTCATTTCTACCTGTATGTGTGGCCGCCGACGCCGGTCATCGAATTCTCGCGCGCCGCGCTCGTCGCCGGCGTCATGCCCACGACAAGGGGGCACCTCTATCTGGCGGGTGATGCGGTGTTCTGCCTGCTGGCCGGGATGGTCATCTTTCGTCTGCTGAGCCCGCGCGCGGCGGAATACGTGTAAGACGGCCATGTCACTCATCGAAGTCGACGCGGTGTCGAAGGCGTTCTGGATTCCAAGCGTGCATCGCGAAACCGTCCGTGAGCACCTCCTCGGCGTGTTCGAGCCTCGCCGGTTCGAGCGCCTTCAGGTGCTCGACGGCGTCAGCTTCGACGTCCGGCGCGGCGAGGGGCTCGGGATCATGGGGCGCAACGGGTCGGGCAAGAGCACGCTGCTGAAGATCGTGTCCGGTGTTTATCTGCCGGACCGGGGACGCGTCAGCACCCGCGCGGCCATTACGCCGGTCCTGGAGCTCGGCGTCGGCTGGAATCCCGAGCTCGACGCAGTGGACAACGTGCTGCTCATCGGATCGGTCATGGGACTCACGCTCAAGGAAATCCGCGCCAGCCTGGACGAGATCCTGGTGTTCGCGGAGCTCGAGCGCTTCGCCAACCTGAAGCTGAAGCACTATTCGAGCGGCATGTCGGAGCGGCTGGGCTACGCGGTGGCCTTCAAGGCGGTCCGCGAGGTGCTGGTCCTCGATGAAATCTTCGCGGTCGGCGATGCGGGCTTCAAGGCGCGCTGTGAGCGGCGGTACCGGGAACTGCGGTCGCTTGGACACACGGCGATCATCGTCAGCCACGACCCGCGGATTATCGCAACGTTCTGCGAGCGCGCGCTGCTGCTCGACGGCGGGCGCGTCATGGTCGAGGGCACGGCACGTACGGTTGCCGACCAGTACGTCGCGATGCTGACGCAGGCGAGTCGAGAGGTCTCGGGCGCGACCTCGCCGAGCTGATGTTCGGTGCCCCCGCGGAGGGTACGGAGAGAACGGTAAACCGCAGAGAAACGGAGGAACACTTTCTCTGTTGATCCTTCGTTGCTCCGTTTCTCTGTGTTTTGCCGTTCCCTCTGTCATCTCCGTTATCAAAAGAGTCTTATGGGAACAGCTCGCCCGTCCGGTCCCGGGTCCGATGACCACCTGATCGCGCCCGGAGTCCGCGGGTGGCTGGAGAGCCCGCGTTCCGACGCCATCGTACGCGACTGCCTCATGGTGAGCGGATGGACGTTCGTCACCGGGGCGGACATCACCGGCATCTGGGCGACGGGGTTCGGCTCCCGGCGCCCCTTGCGGTTCGGGTTGCGGCGCGACGACGTGGCGCGCGTTTATGCCGATGAGCCAACCGCACTGTATTCGGGCTTTGCGGCCTATCTCGAGCTCGACGGTCCATCGAGCGATCTGATGCGCCTGGAAGTATGGGCCGCACTGAACGACGGCCGATCGATCAGGCTCTTCACGCGTCTGATCACGGTTGCTTCGGCAGGCGGTCCATCGGAAAGCGAAAACCGGCGGTCAGCCGTCTGGCCTCAACTTCGACGCGCAGCACGGCGGGCAGTGGAGCGCCCGGGAATTCTGCTGTCGGGCCGTTCCTGGCTCAGCGCATGCGCGCTGATCCTGGGCGCGTGGTCGAATCGGCCGAGTTCCCCCGCAGCCCGGCCGGTCCTCGACGTCACCGCCACCGAGGCGCTCGCCCGGACATCGCGTGCGTTCCTCGCGAGCTTCCTCGCGGCGGGATCGCGGCTCGGGCTCACGACGCCGGCGGTGCCGGTGGTCTCCGTCGTGGTCGTCGTGTGGAACCGGGCGGATCTGACACTCTCGTGTCTCCGGGCCCTCGCCCGGCAGACAGAGACAGCCACCGAAGTAATCGTCGTCGACAACGGGTCAACTGATGAAACGCGCAATCTCCTGGCTCGCATCGATGGAGTGATCGTCATCAGGAATTCCGGCAATCTCGGCTTCACCGTCTCGGCCAATCTCGGCGCGAAGGCGGCGCGAGGGGATTTCCTGCTTTTTCTCAACAACGACGCGGAGCTCATGCCAGGCGCCATCCGGCACCTGGTGGACACGGCCCGTCGCGCGAGATCAGTCGGCGCCGTGGGCGGAAAGCTCGTGTTTCCCGACGGCCGTCTTCAGGAGGCCGGGTCCATCATCTGGTCGGACGGATCGTGCGAGGCCTATGGACGCGGCAGCGATCCGGCGGCTCCCGAATACAATTTCGAGCGGCAGGTCGATTTCTGCTCGGGTGCCTTTCTCCTGACCAGCCGAGCCGCATTCGAAAGGCTCGGTGGCTTCGACGAACGATACCGGCCGGCGTACTACGAGGACGCCGATTACTGCGCGCGTCTCTGGGCGGGCGGCTCGCCGGTCGTGTATCAGCCGGAGGCCGTGGCGATTCATCACGAGTTTGGCAGCGCGACGTCGCGCGACGCCAGCATCGAGTTGCAGCGGGCCCGGCAGCCGATATTTGTCTCCCGCCATGCCCGCTGGCTGTCGTCACAGGCTTCGAAAACCAGTGATACGCTGGCAGCGCGCTCGCACCCGCATGGCCAGCCATCCGTGGTGTTCATCGATGATGCGGTGCCGGATCCACGACTGGGGGCGGGGTTTCCTCGCGCCGCCGCGCTCCTCGAGGCGCTAGGAGAGCTCGGATATCTGATCACGATCTATGTGACCGGCGAAGGCCATCGGACGCCGCCACCGGATGGACGCTTTCGC
>QHWJ01000392.1 GCA_003222535.1 Acidobacteriota bacterium
TGAGCGTATTGGCGTCGCTGCGTGTGAATCTCTCGGTCAGACGCCCGCTCGCGCTCAGTCCGGTCCGCCCGTCGGCGGAGTCTCCGCGGAAATTGGTGGTTTCAACGACCAGCGTGTCACCTTCCCAACGGCCGCGCGGGTCACCAAGCCATTGACCAACATTGCTCGCGAGATGCGGACGGTCGCCGATCGGAATCATTCGGGTATCGTGCCGCATCTCCATGTTGATCGCGACGTACTCGGGCGTCTGCACGATCTGGTAATAGTTGTTGTACCCGGCTCCCATCATCGGGACGCTGCCCGTAATGCACCGAAGGCTCACAGCGATGTCTTCCGGACCGTCGTACGGATGCAGCCGACGGCGCTCGGCTGCCGCTTCCCGTCTTTGCTTCGCACGATCGGTCAGCGGCGGAAGTCGCCCGTTCTTGGGGTCGGTGATGAGCGAGGTTCGATTGTCGAACTCGCGGTCCACGAGCCAGAAATGGTTGTAGTTGCCGGTGGTGTCGGTCGATTTGAATTTGTCGTTCTTGCGCAGTGCGGCGAGAAAGACGCTGTCGCCGAAGGCAGCGTCCGTGTCTCCGTTGAAGAGCTCAGCGGCGTTTCGTTTCAAGTTCTCGACTTCCTGATCGGTGAGAAGCTCGCGGCCTTCCAGCTCTTTTGGACGTTCGAACGGCGTCGCCGCATTATGCGACCACACGCCGGACAGGTCGACATGGCCGTCCGCTCCGCGCGGGGGAGTCCACGCTTCTGCCCGGGCCTTCGCGTCCGCTTTCCCCGATTGCGCGGCGACGGGGATGACCACCAACGCGACGGCGATAGCAACAACGAAAGCACCGAGAATCCTCACACTTCGATGATCCATTTGTCCCTCCGTCTGGTTCCGGTTCGATTGTTCAGAACGGCCGCGATCGGCATCGACCCGCTTATGTAGGCCGACCCTTTCAGGGCCGCCAAAGGGAGCTTGTGCCTGACAGTTCTCGATGGACCCGCAACGCTCCATGGACCCTCAACCGGGGGGTTGCTCGAAACGACCCGGGCGTTTGCGAATGATAGCGCGATTGGCCGACTTCGGATACAGCTTCGTTTACCACACTCCACATGAACACTGCCCTATTTCGCGAGGGGCGTCGGTCGGACCTGGAACTTCACAACTTTCGGCCTTGCACCCTTGCCGCCTTCCTGGTGCCAGGGCGTGTACATCGAATAGCTCGACCAGAACCCGCGACCCTTCCAGCCGGCATTCGGGTCATCAATCCGTCCCGATGCGGCCCGAGCGGCGAATCCCAGCGGGTAGGGAACGCGCAATGTCAACGTCGTCATCTGACCGCCTTGCGGCATCACGACGAAGAACGAATCCGCGTTGACGTCGCCGGACAGCACCACGTCCTTCCCGAGGCCGAGCGTGTTGTCGCGATCGATCTCCGTCATGTACAGCATGTCCGTGCTCGCATAGTCGGCCGCCTTTTGGAATCTGGGGCCCGGCTTCGTGTACACGGTCCACCCTTCAGGGCATTGCTGCCCGGTGGCGTCGGGTCCGTTCAGCACCTTGCACTTGCGTCGATCGAAACTCAACATTTCGTGCGCGCCGCGCCAGTTCTGCCACACGAGACCATTCGTGCCGATGGCCACGCCGCCCGAACCGGGCAGCGGCATCTTGTCGGGCGGCGGTACGTAGACTTCCGCCCTGCATGTTAGCGGCGGATTCGCTCCACGCTCGAGGCGCATGAGGGTCTTGTCCCTCACGCCGATTCCCGAGCACCACAGACTGCCATCGAGCGGGTCGATGGCGACACCGTAGCATCCGAAATTGATCCGGTGGTCCTTCTTCGGATCGATCGGTTGATTCGGCTCGGTCCACTCGGTGATCTTGCCGTCGCCGTTGGTGTCGAGCACGGCCGGACACCATCCCTGCGACGCCGCGGCGTCGTGGGTCTTATCGAACGTCGCCGTGTCGAGCCAGCCGACGGCGTTGTTCTGGCCGAAAATGATCGCGTCCTTGTCGTCGAAGTGGTTGTGGTCCGCGGCGAAACAGGTATCGATCATCGTGATCTGTTTCGTCTTCGGGTCGTACATCTCGACCTGTCTGGCGCTCGGGCCCATGAGCGGGAAGTACTTGGCGAACTTGTTCATCGACCCGTCTTTGCAGAACGCGGGCTGATCCTGTGGTGCGCGAATCCGAGCCGTCACGAATACACGTCCGCGGCTGTCCATCACCACGCTGCGAGGGTCGGCAGATCGCGCCCAGATCTTTTCGGTCCCCCAGTACGGAGACGCCGGCGTATCCGTGTCGATTTGTGGAGCGTTGGACGGGAGCTTGATCTCGGTCGCGGCGTTCTCATTCGGATCGAGCACGGCGATGATGTCGGAGCTCTGGATGGATCCGTAGACCCGCCCGTTCGCGTTCATCGTCGGCGTGCGCTCGTCGGTGGCGGCCACATCAGTCCGTCGACTGGTCGGAAAGGCCCAGTCCCACATCGTGATCACGAGGTTGCGCTCGAGGCCGGCCGGACGCGGCGGCGCCTGGGGATAAGCGCCCGCGGCGATGCGATCGGTCCAATCGGCATATGCCTTGCGCTGCGCCCCCATGCGCTTGAAGTTGGCGCTCATGCCGGGCCCATTGGGTCCCACCGTCACGTGGTGATCCCAGGCGTCAAGGCTGGACGTGTACGAGCCAAGATTCTTCGAAATCTCGCGGGTCACAAGGTCGCCCACCTGATGGCATGAGTAACACGCCTTGGTTTCCAGGAGCACGTCCTTGTCGGACACGTCTCCTTTGGGAATCTCCATGAGGCTCAGCCAGTAATTTGCCGGATACACCTGCGCGGCGGCGCGTCCGTCCGGCGCGACGACGGCTTTGAGATCGAGATGCTGCCCCAGCTTCGCGGGGACCCGTGCCGAATCCACCAGCCCGTACCCCCGGACGAAGACCTGGTAGCTCGCTCGGGGGAGATCCGGCAGGACGTAGCGCCCCTGATCGTCGGTCACCACCATCCTGGCGAACTTCGTCGGCAGTTCGGAGGTTTCGGCGATCACCCACACGCCGGCCTCGGGACCTTTCGAGCTCGTGACGACGCCACCGATGTCATCGGGGTCGATCGCGACCGTGGCGCCGCCCCTCTGTTGCGCGTTGACCCAGGTTAACGAGGCCATCAGCACGCTCGCCACCGCCAACGAGACTGCTCTCGGATTCACACGCAATTTCATGTGCTGCTCCAATCCGCCTGTTCAGCGCGTCGCGATTGCGCGCATGGGTCCGATGTCTCCGCCGACATGATGCCCGCCGATGCCGCATCGGAACGTTAAGTCCGCAAGCCATGAATGTCAATCAACCTGACGCCCGGCGTGCCGGTATCGGTGGTCCCCTTCGAGGCGTCTGTCGTCATCCGTTCCCCTCCTGTCACCTCGGGCTGGTGTCATTCGTCAGGGGTATGACGGAGCAGAAGGCGGGAAGGTAACATGGATGAGCAAGGCTGGCTGACCGAGCGGTTCGAAGAGAACCGGCCGCGGCTGCGCGGAGTGGCCTACCGCATGCTCGGCTCGCTGAGCGAGGCCGAGGACGCGGTGCAGGAAGAGTGGCTGCGTTTCAACCGCATCGACCGGCCACGTCGAAAACCTGGGCGGCTGGTTGACCACCGTCGTCTCGCGCGTGTGTCTGGACATACTGCGCTCGCGGAAGTCACGGCGCGAAGATCCAACTGGCGCGCAGGTCACCGAGCCGAGGGTCGTGCGGGAGGAAGGCGCCGATCCCGAAGGAGAAGCGGTGCTCGCTGACTCGGTCGGCGTAGCCTTGCTTGATCAAAGGCGGCTCGCGGCGGAACAATCGGAGGAGCGTGTGATGAACGAGACACCTCGCATCTTCAGCGTGCACGGCGTGCGCTATCAGGTGACGGATGTCGCGCGGGCGGTCGCCTTCTACACGAACCATCTCGGCTTCAGGCTGGAACAGCAGCACCTTCCCGCGTTTGCCAGTGTGTCACTCGAAGATTTGATGCTGCTGCTCAGTGGGCCGGGAGCATCGGGATCTCGCCCGATGCCCGGCGGCGAATCCCAGCAGCCGGGCGGATGGAATCGAGTGGTCCTGCGCGTGGTGGATCTGCCGGCCGAGATCGACGCGCTGAAGAACGCGGGGGTGAAGTTTCGCAATCAGATGGAGGCTGGTCCCTTCGGCCGACAGATCCAGGTCGAAGATCCCGACGGCAATCCAATCGAGCTCTTCCAGCCAGCTCAATAGGCTGCTTCGAAAGATGCAGGGCCTCGCACTATCGCCGGAGGCTGTCGGCGCGGTGAATGTGGTGCTGGGCTCGAAAAAGGGCAACGTGAGAATTCGACCGAAAAGTGCGTCGTCTGCAAGTAATTGAAAAAATTGGCTCAATTCGAGCGGCGCCAACTCTGCGGACACCGGCCGCTGAATCGAGGGCGACTCGCGATCCGAGACGGCCGAAGCCGAAGAAGCCGATCGAGACCATCGGCGGCGCAACCGGGCTGGCCTTGACAATTGCGATAGCCGCCGGCGTCGCGCATGCGCAGCGGGGCGCGACCACGCCGCGTGCTCCGGCCGCCCCGACCGCTTCCGCGTACAGCGGGCCGCGTACCCCTGACCGCAAGCCTGATCTGAATGGCATCTGGCAGGTCCTCGGCACGGCACATTGGAATGTCGAGGCCCATTCGGCGAGCGAAGGTGTTCCCGCGGGCTTCAGTGTCGTGGAGGGTGGAACCATTCCGTACCAGCCGTGGGCGTTAGCCAGGCGGAATGAGAACTTTCAAAACCGGCTCATGGCCGATCCGCTCAGGAAGTGCTACATGCCCGGCGTGCCGCGCGCCACCTACCTCCCGTTTCCCTTTGAAATCACGCAGACGCCGAACCACATCGGGATCGCGTACGAATTCGCTCACGCCACGCGCACCATCTTCCTGGACGGGACGCCGCACCTGGAGGATCTGGACTTCTGGATGGGCGACGCGCGCGGAAAGTGGGAAGGCGAGACGCTGGTCGTCGACACGGTGAGCCTGGGCGACAAGACCTGGTTCGACGAGGCAGGAAACTTCCACAGCGACGCGCTCAAGGTCGTCGAACGCTTCACGCCGATGGACGCTGGCCATATCAATTACGAGGCGACGATCGACGATGCCAAGGTGTTCACGCGACCGTGGAAATTGAGCCTTATCATCTATCGTCGGCTCGAGAAGAACGTCGAGCTGCTCGATTACGAGTGCGCCGAGCATCTGTACGAGAAGCTGTTCAAGAGCCGAGGTGGTAAGCCATAGCAGGTTGCGAAAAATCGAAGTCTGAAGTCTGAAGTCTGAAGTCTGTAGCGAAATGCTGGCGGATTCGCTCATTCTGACTTCAGACTTTCGAGTTAGACTTCAGGCCGCGCTCGTTTGAGCGGCCTGCCAGACGTGATTGGAGCGCCGGGGAAAGGGAGGCTTTACGTGAGGACTTCGATCACCATTGCGGGTCCCCTGCTTGTCGTTCTGTGTCTGCCCGGCGTCGGCGGCGCACAGGATGGACGCCCCGTTCCGCCGGCGGGGCGCGGCGCCGCGCCTGCCGCGCCGGCGAACTATCCGCCCTACACGCGCCCGGCCGGCACATATGTCCCGCCGCGGACCGCCGACGGCCAGCCTGACATCTCCGGCCTCTACCTCGCGATCCCGCTGCCTCGCGGTATCGAGACGCCGCTGGTGCCCATGCCGAACCGCGCGCTTAACCGCGCAAACAGCGAGTTCTCGTACAGCCTCAACGAACGCCCGAAGCTGCCGGAAGGGGCGATCGTGCGGCCGGTGGGTGTGGATCCGCCAGACGGCAGGATCCCGTTGACGCCTGAGGCGCTGGCCAGGCGAAAGGAAATCATCGCGAACCAGGAAAAGATCGAGTACCTCGACGGTCGCGTGCTGTGCCTCGCCCCCGGCGTGCCGCGCAGCACCATTCCGGCGCCGGTGGTCGGCTATCAGATCTTTCAGAAGCCTGGCTACGTTGTCATCTTCTACGAGCAGAACCACCTCCATCGGACGATCCCGCTCGATGGGCGTCCGCCGCTCGATCCGAACCTCCGCAAGGCAATGGGCGTGTCGCGCGGCCATTGGGAGGGGAACGTCCTCGTCGTCGAGGTGACGAACTTCACCAACAATCTCAGGAACAATTGGGTGATCGGCGCAGTCTCGGCAACGCCCGGCGTGCCCGCGGAGTCGCTGACGACGGGTCACGGCATTCCACACAGCGATCTCTATCGCGTGACCGAACGCTATACGCCAATCGATGCCAACACGATCCACTACGAAGCCAGGATCGAGGATCCCAAGGTGTTCACACAGCCGTGGACCATCGCGTACTACGCGTTCGCGCGCGCACCGAAGGGCTACGTGCCGGTCGAATATGCGTGCTTCGAAGGAAACGACAAGAACCTGCTGCTGATGACGAACACGGACATCAGCGGCATTCGCGTCAACGTGCCCTAGGGAGTGGAGTTCGATGAACATGAAACGAGCTATCGCCATGGCGGGTCTCGGCGTGATGCTTTTCACCGCGTCGGCCGGCGCACATCATGCGTTTTCTGCTGAATTCGATCAGGACAAACCGGTCATGCTCGAGGGCGCGCTCACGAAAGCGGATTGGACGAATCCGCATGCCTGGATCTACATCGACGTGAAAGGTCCCGACGGCAAAGTCGTGAACTGGTCGATTGAGATGGGACCGCCGAGCGCGCTGCTGCGTCGCGGCTGGAAGAAAAGCTCGATGAAAGTCGGCGCGACCATCAAAGTCGATGGGTTTGCCGCAAAGAACGGCAAGGAGTTCGCGAACGCCACGAACGTCACCCTGCCTGATGGCACCAAGATCTTCGCAGGCACCGAGGAACCAGGAAAGAAAAGCGCGAAGACGGCTTCTCTTCGGCTGCTGCTATTGCGGGAGAGCGATCTGTAATTCGGCGGCGAAGAGCATCGTCCGGTCGTTGTCCCGGGCCGCCCACTTGAGCAGCGTCCGGGTGTCCCTCTGAACGATCCCGTCGAAGACCGTCCGCCCGTTCACCACCACCGTTACCGCGCGATTCAGATCGAACTGATCCGGCGACAGCAGCAGCGTGAACGCCGCCACGCCTCTGCTGCGCGCGTCGACCCTGTTTCCGGTCCGAATCAGATCGATGCGTCCGGATTCGCGCTGCCGCGGAAACATGGCGTCGGATTCGCCCGGCAGCACGGTCGGCGCGTACCGGCCCGCCAACCGCACCGATTCGCGGCCGCGTGTGACGGTGAACAACAGCGGTCGCCCCGACGGATAGCCGCGCAGAAGGTCTGCGACGTCGGTGCCGGGGAATGCGGGTTGATTGTTGATCGTGAGAACGACATCCCCTGAGCGGAGCCCGATCTGTTCAGCGTTGGATCCTTTGACAACGCGATTGATGCGCGTGCCGCTCTCCCGGATGCCGAAGTCGAGGACGGGAGGCGTCGGCATCCTGTTCACGTCGGGGAGCGGCGGCTCGTCCGGCCGCCCGGCACCGAGCCGATCGATGACCATCCAATGCGCCCGGCTCGGAATGTTTGGCGGCCCGCTCTCCCAGCTCAGCGCATCCGGCAGCGGGACGCGCGGATGATCGGCAACGAACCGCTCGAATGAATCCTTGATCTCGGGCCACCACGACGTGTCGTGCGCCGCGGTGGGTTGCGGTCGATAGACGAGATCGACGCCGTCGCTCTTCAAGTGCTCGACATACGGATCGACAACGCTCGTGGGATACATCGGATCGCGCCCGCCGTTCACGATGAACAGCGGCTTGTTCAGCAGGTTGTTGGGAAAAAGATCGCCGTCGGCTTCGGACGTCTCGTTCTTGAGGACCAGGATGAAGCCGTTGAGCGGCAGGAAGCTCGCGAACGGCGTCGTTTCCCGCATCGCCGTGTAATAGGCGCCGGTTCCACCGTCGGATACACCGGATACCACGACACGGTTCTCGTCGACGTTGTACGTCCGCTTCACCAGATCGAGAATCGCACGAAGGTTGTCGACCTGGCGTCCGGTCCACCACGGTGCGTCTCTCCAGGCGTACGGCATGACGTAGATCTGTTCGACGCCGGGCAGCCGAATGTTCGATCCGGGACGAGGAGGCGTGTTCGCCTCCATGCGGCCGACACCGCCATGGAGTTGCACGCGGACCTGGTATTTGCGCGCGGGGTCGTAGCTCTCCGGAACGTCGAGCGTGTAGAAGTACTCACCAGTCTCGCTGCGATAGCTCTCCTGCACGACGCCGCGGGCGACGTCGCGCGGGTAGACACGGCCCTGCCTGAGGCGAAGGAACGCCTCATCGAATCCGACTTCGCTCGCGACGATCCGATCGGAGGCGGCGGCAGCCTCTCGCGCAGTACGAGCGAGAAAGAAGCTCGAGAATGCGGCATCAGCGGACGGCGAAAGCTGTTGCGCTCCAGGCGCTGTCGCGATCAGCAGCGCGGCAACCGAGATCACCACTCCGGACGCCGCTCGTGGTGAGCCTGTCGAACCACGAGCGCCGGGCTCGTCCTTGGACACGTACATCCTGAGCGAACGCTCATCCTTCGACAGGTACATCCTGAGCGAACGCTCATCCTTCGACAGGCTCAGGATGAGCGGAGCCGAAGGGCTCAGGATGAGCGGAGTCGAAGGGCTCGGGACGAGCGTGCTAGCGCGCGACTTTCGCTGGCGCCGGTGCCACATTCGGTTCGCCGAATTTCACGGCGTCGATCGGGACGTTCAGCTTCACATCGCTGAACTCGAAGTTGTCGCGCCCGTCCAGCCAGGCGAATGTCCAGTGGAACGGAAACTTGATTCCGCCGACATCGCGATAGTCGGAGTAGTCCACCTGCGTCGGCACGCGGCCGATCGGTGAGCGGCCATGACGCACCATTCGCACCAGCAGGCCTGACCTATCGTCGAGATACAACGTCGCCAGCGTGCCGTTCGGGCCGTTCCCCTGAAGGACCGTCACGTCCTGGTCCCCGATCGTCGACGGCGGACCGACGCGCACATTCGTGAGCGCCTGCTTGATCTGCGCTGGGAAGGACAGCATCGCGTCCAATCTCGCGCCGTCCCGCTCGCTTCCCGCCAGCTCGTATTTCGGGACGACGGCGAGCGGCGTGGCGATCCAGCCGGTTCGGCCATCGTAGGTCCTGACGCTGACGCCGCGGTCTGGATATTCGGGGAAGCTGATGTGCGTCGCGCGCTTATCGGGCGCCTGAGCCGAAACTTCCACGACACCGCCGCCGCCGAACCCGCGATAGCCGACGCTGGTCCCGGTGGCGACAAAGCTCGTGACGCGCGCGACGTTCCGGGCTCCGCCTATCGCCTGCAGATATTTGTCGAGAACCTGATCGACCGACGGCACTCCCCGGGCCTGGGTGAGCACGTCGTCGGAATCATCGGCCGGCGGGCCGTACACGACATCCAGTGTCGGAGTGGTCACCGGCCGGTCGCGGCCGCGATGACAGGTCCAGCAGGTCACGACCTGGCGTCCGTTGAAGTTGTCGCGGTTGAGCGCGGTCACCATCTGCACCATGCGGCGCGCGGTCCGCTTTCTCGGGGTGTCGAGCGCCCAGTCGACGTGGTCGGTGCCGGCCGACGGATGACACCCGACGCAGTCGGAACCGACGGCTGCCGACATGATGCCCATGGTCAGCAGGAAATCGTCGACGCCGATGCCTTTGAGCGCCTGGACGTTCTTGAACACGTCCTCCACCATTATCGGTTTCGTTGGCGCCGCGGCCCGGCCCCGCTGTGCTAGCAGCCGGCCCATTCCACTCGCCGTCGCGAGCATGATGGTGACGGCGGCAGCGATCACGCGCCTCGATCCGAGCCTCATGTGCGGACCCTCATTGTTTCTGCGGCTTCGCGCTGCCGTTG
>QHWJ01000393.1 GCA_003222535.1 Acidobacteriota bacterium
GCGCATTGACGAGCCTGTCCTTATTGACGGTCATCGAGTATTGGGCGCCGACCGTCGTCACGACGAGCGCGACGGCCGAACTGCCGACCAGAGCAGCGAAGGCGAGCCTCAACGTCGGCGTATGATGTTGTCGCATGTCAATCTCCCGTCGTGCGTGTCCGCGGACAATCCGGTTGTACTGACGACAGGCCGGATCAAGGACCCGCAGAACATGGTGGTGTATGTATACCTTACGGCGAGCGGATTCTCTACAGATCAGTCGCTACGGACTCTTTCCGCCGGCGTGAAAACTCCAATGTTTTGGAGAGCTGCGCTTTTCGAAAAGCGCCTGCGCCCTGTGATGTCCGACACTGCACCATTGTGGACATGTTTACAATCGCGGACATGTTTACAATCAACGGGTCCAAGGAGAAGCGACCGATGAGGCGAATTCCAGCGTTCGTTTTAGTGTGCCTGTTGTGCGCCGGGTCTGCGTACAGTCTCGCGCAGGGCGTTCAGACCGGGACAGTTTCGGGCTCCACCCAGGACGCATCCGGCGGCGTGATGCCAGGCGTGACCGTGACCATCACGAGCCAGGATCGCGGGTTTTCGCGGTCGGCCGTCACCGACCAGAACGGCCGATTCCTGTTCCCATCGGTGCCGATTGGCATTTATCTGGTGGCCGCGACACTTCAGGGCTTCGACACCGCGCAGTCCACCGGCAACGTGGTCGAGACGGACAAAACGACGGCGGTGCCGTTCGTCATGAAAATCGGTGCGCTGACCGCCACCGTGCAGGTGACTGGCGACACGCCGATCGTGGACATCACCAACACGACGGCGAACACGCGCGTGCGCAGCGAGGAGTTCGAGAAAATTCCTGTGGGCCGCAGCTATCAGGCGCTCATCGGCACCGTGCCCGGGGTTGTCGGCACGGGCAACGTCAACGCGATGGGTGCGCTGACGAGCAACAACCTCTTCATCGTCGACGCGGTCGACACAACCGACCCGACGACGGGCACCTTCGGCACGAACTTGAACTTCGAGGCGATTCAGGAAGTGTCGGTGTACACCTCGGGGGTTTCCGCCGAGTACGGCCGCGCGCAGGGCGCGATCGTCAACGTGATCACCAAGTCGGGCACCAACAGGTTCGAGGGCTCGGCCAAGTACATCTTCCTGAACGACAACTGGGACGTGCAGAACACGACGACGAGCGAGATCACCGGCGCGTCGCTGGCGCGCGTGAAGTTCGACCATATCAACCCGGTGTACACGTTCACCGGTGGCGGACCGATCAGGAAGAACCGCGCCTGGTCCTTCGGCGCGTACGAGTACGCCACCAATACCACGCCGCAGCGGCAGACGCAGGGGCAGATTCCGGAAGACTATCAGCAGGTGACGAAGAACAAGTTCTTCAACGTCCGCGGCACCGTACAGTTGAAAGAGGGCCACACGGCCTGGGTGAAGTACTACCAGTCGCCGACGGACGGTTTTGTCATCGACTACTGGGGCGCGACGACGCCGGCCGGAGAGCGTGAAGCGCTCACGTCGCAGAACCAGACCGCCAAGAACTGGGCCGCGCAGTACAGCGGTGTGCTCAAGGGCAACTGGTCGGTGGAAGCGGCGTTTGCCAGTTACAGCTCCCAACTGTTCGTGGGAACATTCGAGCCGAGCGGCAAGCTCGCGAACGCCCCGATCTTCAACGAGGCGGACAACAAATTCTACAACGGCGCCACGTTCGACGGCTTCACGGACCGGCCGCGCCAGCAGTTCAACCTGGCGAGCAACTGGTTCCTGACGCCCGGCGGCCACAGTCATGATGTGAAGGTCGGCCTCGATTTTCAGAACATGAAGTCGGGTGCGGAATTCAAGTATCCGAACGCGCAGCAGTACGACGTGGAGAGCTACAGCCAGGCGACTGCCGCGCTGGTGCCCATCGAACGCGATGACTACCAGACAGGTCCGTCCGTTTCGAAGGGCAAGATCGCCGCGATCTTCGCGCGCGACAAGTTCCAGCTCACCAGGCGGGTGGTCGCCGAGGCGGGACTCCGGTGGGAGAAGCAGACCGGATCGAGCGACATCGGCGCCCAGACCGTCGACACCAACGTGTTCGCGCCTCGTCTGTCGGCCACCTACGACCTGGTTGGTGACGGCAAGAGCCTTGTCACCGGCAGCTTCGGCCGATACTTCGCGGGCATCATCCAGGGCTTCTCGGACTCGTTTGCGAACGTGCCGCAGCAGGAAAACTTCGACGTCTTCCTGTGGAACGGCAGTTCGTATGCGTTCTCGCGCTCCGTCCGCGTCGGCGGATCGGATTTCACGCCGAATACGAGCCTGAAGCCCTACCATATGGACGAGGGGACAGTTGCCTTCCAGCGGCAGTTCGGCCGCAACATGGGCGCCGGCATCCGGTTCATCGGCCGCCGCTGGCGCGACCTGATCGACGACATCCGGACGTTCCGGCCGGATGGTTCCATCGACCGGCAGGTCGTGAATTACGAGCCCGCGGTGCGTAACTACAAGGGCGTCCAGCTCACGTTGGAGCGGCGCTTCTCGGACAACTGGCACGCGCAGGGCAGCTACACGTTTTCGAAGACGGAAGGCAATCACTTCGGCGACAACTTCACCGCGCTCGGAGACTACCTCGACTCGCAGTGCCGCACGACGGTCGATGCGAGCATCGGAGTCAACGGCGTGATCCCGTGTGCTGAAGTCAATAACGGCGCCAACAAGACGGGTCGTCCGCTCTACGATCGTCCCCACAACTTCAAGCTGAACGGGGCGTACGTGCGCCCCATCGGTCCGGTGAATCTCACCGTCGGCGCGCTGACCGAGTTCATCTCGAAGCGGCGCTACGAGAGACAGCGCTCGACCAACGTGCTGACCCCGGGCACGACGTCGAACTCGGGCCAGACTGCCTTTTATTTCTACGAGCCGCGCGGCAACTTCCAGCTTCCGGGCATCGAGAACTACGTCGACTTCGCGACGGAGCTGACCTGGCGAATCGCCGGGACGAACCAGGCCGGCTTCAAAACGGAAATCTTCAACCTGACCAATAACGAGGAGAAGGTCATCAACAACAACGTGGCGTGGTGCGGCGCGACGGCGAATGCCGCGTGCACGGCCGCGGTGGCCAACTTCGGCAAAGCCAGCGCGCGCGGATCGTTCCTGGCGCCGCGACGGTATCGCTTCTCGCTGATCTACCGCTTCTGACAGGTCAGGTTTCGACTCTGACGTGCGCGCGCTGATCTAGAATAGACAACGCCCGCCAGCACCGCCGACGCATGGCTTGTACGGCCTATGCGATGTTTCCCGAGGGACCAACTCCATGTCGCGAGCCGCCTTGGTATCGTGTCTCCTTGCTCTCGTCGTCAGCTGCGCGGCGCCTGCATCCGCACGCGCTCAGGGTCCCGCTTCATGCTCCACGGCCGGCAAGAACCTCTACGTCCGTGACGTGATGACCGATCTCTACCTCTGGTACGCCGAGATGCCGATCGTGAACCCCACGTCGTACGAGTCGCCGGAAGCGTATCTCGAGGCCGTGCGCTACAGGACGCTCGACTCGACCTTCAGTTACATCACGTCGCGCGCGGCGAACGATGCGTTCTATTCCGACAGCCAGTTCATCGGGTTCGGCCTGTCGACGATCCTGAACGATCTCGAGATGCGCGTGACGCAGGTCTTTCCGGAGAGCCCCGCCGCGGAGGCGGGCCTGTCCCGTGGCGATCGGATCGTCGAGATCGGCGGCCGCCTGGTGACCACGCTCATCTCCGGTGGCGAGATCGGCTCCGCCTTTGGTCCTTCGGAGATCGGCGTGGAGTCGGATATCGCGTTCGTGAATCCGGCCGGCACGCGCCATGAGGCGCACATGGTGAAACGGCTGGTCACGATTCCGACCGTGTCGCTGACGCGGGTCTATAGCCTGGGCGGCCGCCGGGTCGGCTATATGTTCTTCCGTAATTTCGTGGAGCCGTCGTACGAGGCGCTCGACAAGGCCTTCGCCGAGCTCTCGGCCGCGCGCGTGGACGAGCTCGTGCTCGATCTCCGCTACAACGGCGGGGGGCTGGTGAACGTGGCGCAGTACCTGGCGAGCTACATCGGCGGCGTGCGCACCGACGGCCTGGTGTTCGCGGAGTACTTTCACAACGACAAGAACACGTTCCGCAATCACATCATCCGGTTCGAGAACAAGCCGCAGCATCTCACGCTCGATCGGCTGATCGTCGTGACCACGGGATCGTCCGCCTCGGCCAGCGAGCTCGTCATCAATGCCCTCCGGCCGTTCATGCCGGTGGTCGTGATCGGAGGCAGGACGTACGGGAAGCCGGTGGGACAGTACGCCGTCGCGTTCTGCGACAAGCTGCTCGCCCCCGTGTCGTTTGCGCTGCGCAATGCCGATGGCAAGGGCGACTTCTACGACGGCTTTGCCCCCGATTGCCCGGCGCCAGACGAGATCGACCGTCAGCTGGGCGATCCGGACGAAGGGTCGCTGAAAGAAGCGTTGACGTTCGCCACGACGGGCGCGTGCGGTCCGCGGCCTCTCACGCCGCAGCAGAAGGGTGACGCCCGGCCTCGCGCGCCGCGCGTCCTCGGGTGGCAGTCCCTCGTCAATGCATACTGAGCGAACCAAGGCGACCACGAAAGCACGCGAAGAAGAAAGGCCTTCTTCCGGCGCGAGCACGATCCGTGCCTTGATGAAAACGTCTGAAGGCGCGATCGCGGATCGTTTCGACAATCGGCGCGGGACTAGGGCTCGATGATCTGGAGGCCTTTGAAATACCGGCGGTAGAAGCCGCGGTCTCGTGTCAGCAGCGCATCGGCTCTCTCGACGGCGTGGGCGCCGACCAGGAAGTCGGGCACGATGCGGTCTCGACGGACGCCGCCGCTCTGCCGGAAGCTCCGCCACAGCCGGCCGGCCCTGGTCGCCGCTGCCTCGGCGATGCCATCGAATTCGACGCTCAGCTCGGCCATCGCCGCGGCAAACACATCGTCCGAGCCGAAGCGTCCCGCCACTTCCGCCCAGACGACGTCGCACGCGACCAGGCGTCCGGAGCGAATCGCGTGATCGATGGCGGTCGCCGCGCGAGGCGCCCATCTGGTCTCCTGCTGGAACAGATCGATGAGCACCATCGAATCGACGGCCGTCGTCACCTGCGCCTCCGCACCGACGCCGGCGCGGGACCCCTCATGGCATCGATCAGCGAATCGGTGGGGGCCTCGCGCTTCAGGATGCCCAGGACACGGTCGACTGCGCGCACACCACCGCGATGCCCCTTGCGCAGCAGCGCACCCTCCCCGGTCAGTTCGAACTCCACCAGCGCTCCGGGACGGAGCCCGAGCTTGTCGCGCACGGCTTTCGGGACGGTGATTTGTCCTTTCGCGGAAATCGTCGAAGTCATACCATGATGGTAAAGCGTCTTTACCTCTTGTGTAAAGAAACCAACGCGAACCAGGGACTCGGGGACTGGGGACTGCACGCGCAGAACTGCCGATACCGCTCGGACACCTGACGGGGCACGTTCAGCATGCGTCTGGCCGTTGACGTCCACTTGCGCGCCACGAGGCGACATGGCGTACCATGCTGAGCACGACGGTCCGGCTGAAGCCGGACATTACCGGAGCGTCAGGTGATTGCGCCGTGTCTTTCGAAGTCCCTCGAGCGCGGTTCCGAGCCTGGATGCTGCAGGACCACAAGCTGAATGACGGAGAGCGATGATGATGATGAAACCAAAGACCCTTCTCCCGATCGCCGCCTTCGTGA
>QHWJ01000394.1 GCA_003222535.1 Acidobacteriota bacterium
CGACGAGGGCGACAACCTGATCCTCGACGGGGGCGGCAACCTGATCCTCGACGGGGGCGGCAGCCGCCAGCTGTTCGATCGGTTCGATCGGCGCCGGCGGTTCGATCGGTTCGGCCGCCCACACCTTGATCGGTTCGATCGGCGCTGTTGGTTCGATCGGTTCGGCTGCCCACGCCTCGATCGGTGCGATCCGCGCCGGCGGTTCGATTGGTTCGGCCGCCCACACCTCGAGCGGTTCGACCACCGGCGATTCCATCGGGGCGGGTATCGCGAGCACGACGGGCTCTTGTCTCGAGAGTACGACCAGCTCTGGTTTCGCGCGTACGACCGGCTCCGGTTTCGCGAACGCGTCTGCTTCTGCGAAAGGGATCGGGCCGGGTGTCGCAAGCTCCATCGCCGTCGTGGGCGTCTCGATTTGTCGCGCGGCGCCGATCGGAACGGTCCCGGTCGCGGCGGTCTTGTCGAGCTCCGACTCCAGCTCTGCGCGTTCCGCAGCCGCTTCGCGCAGGTAGGCATTGATCTGCTCGGCGAAGACCGACGGTTCGCAGCCGTCGGGCGCCGGCGATTCGGCGCGGCCACGCCGCCACTTGGCGAGCATGCCTCCCGGCTTTTTAAACTTCGCGCCGTTGGCCAGAACCGGAATCGTCAGCGTGCGGACATTCGCGGCGGCGGCGATCACGCGCAGGGCCGCGGCCAGCGCCGCATCGTCCTGCGGAGAGAGGAGCGCGGGCACCAGCACCATATCCGGGACGCGGTTGCCGATCGCGTCGAGCGCGCCCTCGGTCGTTTCCGCGAGGATGAGCTCGGCCGCGACCTTCTGCCGGACGACTCCGGTCAGGTGGGCGGCTTGCCGCCGATCCGGTTCGATCGCGAGAATGATGGGCATCCTACGTTCGCAGCATGAACAGGACGAGCACCGCGGCCGCCAGAGCGAAGATGAGCATTGGCGCATGCTCGCGGCTCTGGTCGCGCGCGGCCTCGGCGATCACACTCGTGATATTGCGTACCTGGTGCCCGGCGCTGGCCAGCTGCGCCGACGGCTGCGCCATGAACCGCTGTGAGAGCTGCTCACGGACGCGATCGTCGAAGGCCACGAGCGCTATCAGCAGGACGGCAACCGTTCCCGCGGACATGAGCGCTTCGCCGAGCACGCGTCGCATGGCAGGTCTCTCTTTCCCCAGGGACACTTCAACGCGCCTGTATCGCAAGGGCCGTTCCGTTCGACATGTGCGGGCCCGATCGGCGCCGACATCATGATCCAGCGCACGTTTTGTGCGACTCGCCGCTTCGCGGGCCGCCCGTGTTCCTTTTCGTCACGTGCGCCTCGGACGAAATCTTGCCGAAGGGTTACGGTTGTGCTTGTCACCACACATCGCGAGCCCGCCACGCCGCGCCGAAGATCGCGCATGCGCCACAGCACCTAACTCGACCCACGTGAGGCCGTTTGCGTGCGCATCGCGCGGCGCCGGCGGGTGCGTGGCACACCCGTTGCGTTTTCCTTTCCGTCGCGCGGTCGTCGCACAAGCATGACCGCATTTCGCACACTGCATCGCGCGTCCTCGAACGGCGCGCAGGAGGAACTGACTATGGAATTCATCAATCGCTTGCGGAATCTCGTGCGTGGCGAAGAAGGACAGGACTTGCTCGAGTACGCGCTGCTCGTGGCGCTCATCGCGCTCGTCGCGGTCGCCGCCATCACGCTCACCGGCACCAACGTGAAAACGATCTTCGAACAAATTGCCGCAAAGCTGGTGACGCCTGCGGCGTAAGCAGGGGTTGCGGAAGGATCCCGGGGGCGGAGACGGCTCCGCCCCTCGTTTTTCGAAAGGTGTGGCTCATGGCACTGGCGAAGATGGCGATCGGACGCCTGGTCCTTCGAGACGAGGGGCAGGACCTGATGGAATACGGGCTCCTCGCCGCGTTGATCGCGGTGTTCGCGATGGCGAGCGTCGCCACGGTCGGCCAGACAATCTACAACCTGTTCTGGAGCAGCATTGGCACTGCCCTCTGACGTGATCGTGATCGCCACGGTCGCGGCCGGCGCCGGCGCCGGCGCCGCGATCGACGTGTGGACGCGCCGCGTGCCCAACCCGCTCACGGTGCTGCTCGCGGCGAGCGGCGTCGCGTTCGCGGCGTCCGGCATCAGCGGCCTCACCGTCGGCGCATCGCTGTTGGGTTTCGTCGTGGGCCTGGTGCTGATGCTGCCCGGACACGTGATCGGCGGGACCGGCGCCGGCGACGTCAAGCTGTTCGCCGCGGTGGGCGCGATCATCGGGCCCGCGCACATCGCGATCGCGTTCTTCTACACGGCCCTGGCCGGCGGCCTGATGGCGGTCATCGTCGCGCTCCGGCGGCGGCGGCTGCAGCAGACCTTCGGCGGCACGGCGCGCCTCATCGCGACGGCAGCGGCGAACAAGCGTGAGATCGAAAGCCCGCTCGAGAACAACCGGTTTGCGTACGCGCCGGCCATCGCGGTCGGCTCGATTCTCGCGGCCCTGGGAAAGTGAGGACGGTGTGAACACGACATGGCGAAGGCTTGCCGGCGAGCGGGGCACCGCGCTGATCGAGACCGCGCTGACCTTGCCGCTGCTTCTGCTCGTCTCGGTCGGCATTTTTGAATTCGGCCGCGCCTACCAGACGTTGCAGGTGCTCACCAACGCGGCGCGCGAAGGCGCGCGCGTCGCCGTCATGCCCAGCTCGGATCCGGGCGCCGCCGAAGCGCGCGTGCGGCAGTACATGCAGAGCGGACAGCTGCCCAACGAGGCGACCGCGACGGTCGTCGTGGATCCGACCGCCGTCGTGAACATCGGCGGCGCCGGTACGGCGACCGCCACGATCGTGACCGTCAACTATCCGTTTCCATTCATCGTGCTGCAGCCGGTCGTACGGCTGCTCGTGAGTGGGTCGACCCTCGGCAGCGCGATCACCCTGACCGCGTCGGCCGAGATGCGAAACGAATCCCAGTAAGGCTGGAGACATTTCTTATGGCTCGGATGCGAGTGTTCATGGTGTTCGTGCTGGCCATCAGCGCCGGGGGGGCGCTGGCGTACGGCACGTACAACTTCGTGCAGAAACCACCGCGAACGGTCTCTATCCCCACACGGCCGGTCGTCGTCGCCGCCGCCGATCTCGACATCGGCGCCGAGCTCCGGCGCGACGACATCCGGATCATCGACTGGCCGGCGAACGCCGTGCCGGCGGGTGCGATTGGGGATCCGAAGGACGTGATCGGGCGCAGCATCGTGCTGCCCGTCATCCAGAACGAGCCGATTCTGCCCATGAAGCTCGCGTCGGCGGAGGCCGGATCGGGACTGCCGCCGGCCATCCCGCCCGGACTGCGCGCCGTGTCGGTGCGCGTCAACGAAGTCATCGGCGTGGCCGGCTACGTGCTGCCGGCCACGCGCGTCGATGTCCTGGCGACGGTGAGCCCCACCGGACAGAACACCGACATGACGTCGAAGGTCATTCTCACCAACGTGCAGGTGCTCGCCGCCGGCACCAAGATCGAGCGCGACACGGACAAGGGCAAGCCGCTGGCGGTCAGCGTCGTCACGCTGCTGGTCGCTCCGGAAGAGGCCGAGCGGCTGACGCTCGCCAGCACCGAGGGCAAGATCCAGCTCGCGCTCCGCAACCCGCTCGACAAGACGATGCCGGAGACCCACGGGATCCGCCCGGCGGCGCTGTTCGGGTTCGGCGCGCCGACGCGAACGGCCGTGGCCCGCAGCCGCGTGGCGTCGGCGTCGCCGTCCGCGCCCGTCGTGGCGGCACCGCCGGAATTGCCGACGGTCGAAATTATTCGCGGTGACAAGCGCGCACACGAAGTCGTGCGCCAGGAGCAGTGAGCATGCGCAAATTCGCTTTGATCCTGATAATCGCGGTGGCCATGCCGCGCGTGCTCTTCGCCGACGACGTCTCGTCGGTACGGCTGCTCGTCGGCCGCTCGACGATCGTCGACGTCGGGAGCGCGATCTCGCGTGTGTCCCTGACGAGCGCGGAGGTCGCCGACGCCGTGGTGACGTCGGCCAACCAGCTGCTGATCAACGGCAAGATGCCGGGCACGATCTCGATGTACGTCTGGGAGCGCAGCGGCGGTCTCCGCCGGTACGAGGTCGTCGTCCAGCGCGATCTGGCGATCCTCAACGAACAGATGAAAAAGCTGTTCCCCGGCGAGAACATCGACGCGCAGAGCAGCGGCAAAGGCATCGTCCTGTCCGGTCTGGTGTCGAGCCTGGACGTGTCCGAGAAGGCGAAGAACGTGGCCGGCGGATTTGTCGACAAAGC
Source organism: Acidobacteriota bacterium (assembly GCA_003222535.1). Lineage (GTDB taxonomy): Bacteria > Acidobacteriota > Vicinamibacteria > Vicinamibacterales > CAVVIG01 > QHWJ01. The sequence goes on from QHWJ01000394.1 coordinate 4,282, forward strand.
GGAAGAAGTCGTCAACCTGCTGCGCATGCAGGAAAGCGCCGCCAGCAACCAGGTGCTGCTCCGCGTCCGCTTCGCCGAAGTCAGCCGGAGCGCGGTCACCGACCTCGGCACCTCGCTCTTCACCGGACCGAACGGATACAAGGATGTCCTGGCCCGCTCCACGACATCGACGATCGCGCCCGTCTTCGACAACTCGGATCCGACGCACGAGAAGCTGGTCTTCAGCGACTTCCTCAACCTGTTTCTCTTCGACGCGAAGCACCAGCTCGGGACGGTGATCAAGGCGCTGCAGACGAGGGGGCAGTTCCAGAGCCTCGCCGAGCCGAACCTCGTGGCGGAGAGCGGCAAGGAAGCGAGCTTCCTCGCCGGCGGCGAATTCCCCGTGCCGGTCGCCCAGGGATCCGGCGCGAACCTCGCCATCTCGGTCCAATACAAGGAGTTCGGCGTGCGGCTGAACTTCACGCCGGTGATTCACGGCGACCGCGTGCACCTGAAGGTGCGGCCCGAGGTCAGCACGCTCGACTTCGCGAACGGCGTCCTGCTGAATGGATTCCGCATCCCCGCGCTCAGCACGCGCCGCACCGAAACCGAGCTCGAGCTGCAGGACGGGCAGACGTTTGCCATCGCCGGCCTGCTCAACAACTCGTTGAACTCAACGCTGCAGAAAATCCCCGGCATCGGCGACATCCCGATCCTCGGCCTGTTGTTCAAGAGCAAGGCCGCGAACAAGGAACAGACCGAGCTGGTGGTGATGATCACGCCGCAGATCCTCACGAGGAATTCATCCGGCGTCACGACGGCGCTCCCGAAGACGCCCGAGCCGTTCCTCGCGCCGCTGCCGGCCAATAAGCTGGTCGATCCGCTGCCGCCGGCCTTCACGCCCGCCCGGCAGGGCGCCGCGCTGTCCCCGGCTGCTGCGGCGGCCGTCCTGACGCCCACCCCGCCGGCACGCGTCGTGGTGGGCCCGACTGCCGGGACTGCACCGCCCGCCACGGCAGCGGGTGCGCCGGCGAGCACACGACCGCTCACGGGCGAGGAAAAGAAGGCGCTCGAACGCTCGCGCAAGCAGGACGAGGTCAGAAAAGCGATCGAGGCCAAGGAGCAGCTGAAGCGCGACGAGGCGGATCGCCGGACAGAACAGGCGGAACAGAAGCGCCAGGCGAAGCTCGCGGCCGAGCAGGCCAAAGCCGATGCGGAGGCCGCGAAAGTGGCCGCGGAGCAGGCGCAGCAACAAGCCAGGAAGGACGCGGAGGCCGCGAAGGCCGCCGCCGAAAAGGCGAAGCGGCGCGACGAGATCGAACGGAATCATCAGAAGCTGCTCGAGGAGGCGGCGGCCAAGGCGCGTGCCGCGGAAGCCGCGTATCAGGCCCAGCTCGGGAAGAAATAGAACGGGGGGTGATCCAATGCGTGAACGCTTTCACTTACGGCGCGACGAGCGGGGCATGTCCCTGGTAGTTCATGAACTCGCGGTCGCAGGCTCAGAACGCCGCGGACGCCGGCGCGCACGCCGGAGCCGTCGCGCTCGTGTTCAACAGCTTCACGGATCGCACGTCCACCGGGCCGGCGGTGACGAGCGCCATCAGCGCTGCGCTCGCCAATCAGGTGGGCGGACAGGCGGTGTCGGTCCTGCCCGAGGACGTCACGTTTCCGAACGATCCCACCGGACAACCCACGCGCGTCGCCGTCCACGTGTTTCGAACCGCGGCGCGGACCAACCCGGTGCCGACGCTGATGGGCACGTTTTTCGGCGTGCAGCAGGTGGACATCGATGCGATCGCCACCGCCGAGGCGTCGGCCGCCAACGCGATGACCTGCGTCAAGCCGTTCATGATTCCCGATCGCTGGCGGGAACCGAACGGGGCGCCGTTCGTCCCTCTGACCAGCACGTTCACCGAGTACGACAACCGTGGAAATCCGCTTCCAGCCAGTCAACGTGATGTCTACGTGCCGGCTGGCGAGGATGGTTACACGGGCTACACGGCTGCCGACAAGGGCACGCAACTCATTCTGCGCGCCGGCACCGGCAACAACATCGAGCCGACGATGTATTACTCGTGGAAGATGCCGGGGGATATCGGCGGCAATTTCTATCGGGACAACATTGCAGGCTGCAACCCGACGGTCATCTCGTTTTCGCCGGCGAACCCCTACTACATGATTCAGGAGCCGGGCAACATGGTCGGCCCGACGACCGACGGGGTCCGCGATCTGATCGCGCAGGACTCGGGAGCAAGCTGGAACGATAGCTGCCAGTGCGTCTCCGGGGGGAATTCGTGATCGCCAACTTCCTCGGATTCTTCGCGGAGCCGCCAGTGGGTAACTCGATTCCAGGCCGCATCACGCAGATTGTCGGACTCGTCGACAAGGACGCCGGCCCGGCGCCGGTGAACTCGTTCGCCAGAGCGATTCGGCTGGTCCAGTAATGGCGCAACTCGTCGGCCTCATCGTCACCGAAGACGACACGTTCAAGAAGCACTTCGGACGCCTGCTCCGCGCGGGCGCGATCCCGGTCAGCGTCCTCGAGGATCGCACCGGCCGCGACGGCTCGCCGGACCTGATCATTGTCGACACGCGCGGCGACGCCGCGTCGGCGATGTCGAGCATCGAGCGGCTCCGCGCCGGCGCGCCGGGCGCCGGCATCTTCGCGGTCGCGCTCGTCGCCGAGCCCGACTTGATTCTCCAGGCAATGCGCGCCGGCGCGAACGAGTTCTTCACCTGGCCGCCGGCCGAGGACACCTTCCACGGCGCGGTTCGCCGCGCGGCGGCGCGGCGCGAAACGGTCCAGGGCGCGCGGGCGTCGGCGACCACGCTCGTCTTTTTCGGGGCCAAGGGAGGCGCCGGCACGACGACCCTGGCGGTGAATTGTGGCGTGGAGGTGGCGCGCCTCAGCAAGCGCTCGACCCTGATCGTGGATCTGAAGCCCGGGCTGGGCGAGGTGGCGCTGTTTCTCGGCGTGCGGCCGCGGTACAGCCTGCTCGACGCGATCGACAACCTGCACCGGCTCGATCGCGAGTTCCTGAAAGAGCTGGTCGTCAAGCACAAGTCCGGTCTCGAGATCCTCTCGGGCTCCGATCAGTTCGACCGGCCCGGCGCCGCCGACGGGGGCGCGATCGAAGAGCTGTTCCGGCTTCTCGCGCGGCAGTACGAGTACATCCTCATCGACGCCGGCAGCCAGATCAATTCGTGCACGGTGGCCTCGCTGTACACAGCCGACACGATCTTTCTGGTCGCGAACCCGGACGTGCCGTCGGTTCGCAACGCGCAGCGCCTGCTCGAGCGCGTGCGCCAGCTCGGGGCCTGCGGCGAGCGCGTGCGCGTGCTGCTGAACCGCGCCGCCGAGCCGTATCCGATCCCGCCCAAGCAGATTGAGGGCGCGCTCGGGCATCCGATTCATCACACGTTCTCGAGCGACTACAAAACCGTCTCGACGGCGCTCAACTCCGGCGTGCCGCTGGCGCTGACCGGCAACTCCGACATCGCGGCGCAGCTCGATCACTTCACGCGCCAGATTCTCGATCCTGGCGCCGAAGGGCTCGTGGCGCAGCCGGCCCGGCGCAAGCTGGCCGGGCTCGAGCGCCTCGTGTCCATCTGGTAAAAATCATGACCACAGCCACGCTCCCCTCACCGCCGAACACGCGCTCGCAGCCGCCGCGCCAGCAGTACCTGGAGCTGAAGGCGAGCGTTCACAAAAAGCTGCTCAACCGTCTGAACCTCGAGGCGCTCGCGCTCTCCGATCGCGCGCGCGCCGAGAGCGAGATTCGCACGCTCCTCGGCGAGCTGCTGGCCGAGCAAAGCACGCCGCTCAGCCTCGGCGAGCGCGAGACGCTGTTCGGCGAGCTCCTCGACGACGTGTTCGGCCTCGGGCCGCTCGAGCCGCTGCTGCGCGACACGACGATCAGCGACATCCTGGTCAACACGCACAAGCACGTATTCGTCGAGCGCAACGGCACGCTCGAGAAGGTGGCCGCCACGTTTCAGGATGACCGCCAC
>QHWJ01000395.1 GCA_003222535.1 Acidobacteriota bacterium
CCGGCTCAGCGGGTTCGTAAACGTGGTCGACACGAAAAAGATCAGCACGCTTCCGGCCACCACACCGGCGACACCGATGGCGACAATCCAGCGATCCACGTTCTGAAGAAATGCGGTGGCCTCGTCGAAGGATTTCAGAAACGTCAAGGTCACCTGAGGCGCGTTCCTCGACGACAGGCGGACGGACGTCGTGAGAAACCGCTCCTCGCCAAGGCGGATTTCGCGAAGTCCGACGTCACTGTCCGCCACCTGTGCGACGTGGCGGGCCAGTAACGCGCGCTGGGACACGGGGACCGTGCTGATGACCAGGTTCTTCTCATAACCAAACGCGACGCCGGACGACGCGACCCGGGTCGCGTCCGCTGTGACGCTGGCGTCGATTTCGTAGCCGACGGCCAGAATGCCAATCGGATGTCCGGAGTCCGGAGACCCAAAGTAAATCGGCTCGAGGAACACCTGAAAGAGGTGGCCGCCGCCAAACCACCAGTCATGAGATTCGCCGCCGGCAAGGTAGCGCTTGATCGACGAATCCGCGGCGCTGGTGGTGAACCCCGGCGTCGCCGTGTGAAACGCCGCGAGCTTCCCGGCACGGTCGGCCAGCACGAAGACCTGGCTCCCGGCCAGCTGCCAGAATATCGTGGAGGCGTCCTGGATGGTCGCCGGATCCTGCGACGTCATGACGGCCTTCAAGGGAGGAAGCGCGGCCAGCAGCGCCGTCGACCGTTCCAGCATCGACTCACGCTGCTGCTGAAGGCTCTGGAACGTCACCACCGAATCGCGCATCGCTTGCGCGATCCCCTCGCGGACGTGAATGCGCACCCGGTATTGTACGATCAACAGCACGGCAGACGTAATCAACGCCGTTATAAGCGTCAGCGACAACAGGAACTTGGTTCTCAGCGTCCCGTTGAACATCGACCGTGTGCGGAATGGCATCACGGCACGAACTTGTAGCCGGCGTTGTGGACGGTGACGAAGTGCACCGGGTTGGCGGGATTCTGTTCGAGCTTCTGCCTGAGCGTCAGGATGTGCGAATCGACCGTGCGCGTCGACGGGTACGAGTTGTACCCCCACACATCGCTCAGCAGCTGATCGCGCGAAACGACGCGCTGCGGGTGTTGCGCGAAATACTTCAGCAGCTTGAACTCCTGCGGCGTCAGCGACACGGAACGATCAGCGCGCAGCACTTCCATCTTCGAAAAATCGACCGACACATCGTCGAAGTAGAGCTGCTCGACCGCTGCACTCCGCCGGGCGCGACGCAGCACGGCCCTCACCCGTGCGAGCAGTTCCTTGGGGCTGAACGGCTTCGTGACGTAGTCATCTGCGCCGAGCTCCAGCAGCAGGACGCGACTGATTTCATCGCTCGAGCCCGTGAGGATCAGGATCGGCACTTCCTCGGATTCCTTCCGGATCTGTCGGCAGACGTCCTGCCCGCCGAGTTGGGGCAATCCGAGATCGAGGATCACGAAGTTCGGCCGCGACGCGCGGAAGGCGGCCAGCCCTTCCAGACCGGTCTGAGCGACAGTCACCGAATATCCTTCGGGCTCGAACAGTTGCTGCAGCGCCTTGCGGGTCGCCCGGTCATCTTCAACAACCAGGATCTTCTCCATACTCTACTTTTTGAAGGCTATACCAAAACACAACGGGTGCCCGAGGTGCCCGTGCAGCCCCGGTCCAACCGATCAACGGCGACCCCCAATCGGGAGTCGCGGCCATGGTCACGACGGTACCGGCAGCGAAGGACATGCCGATCGGATTGGTGGCCACCGTGCCCTTTCCCGTACGCCCGTAAGGCTGACGGTCCAGAGCGGTCGCAACGGATTCGCGCTCGATGTCGGCCGCGATGGTCTGGGGTGGATTGCCCTCAACGCGCATTGCCCACAGTAAGGCAATAGTAGCGAGCACTCCCATCATCATCGCCCACGGCAGCAGTGCTCCGAGCAGTAGTGCAATCGCGAGAACCGCGTAGAACGTCATATTGATTCCCCCTTCCGCAAAGCTCCAGTCTCTGCAGGACTTCGTTCGGTTGGGCGGGCACGGCTCGCTCGTGTCCCCACGTGTGGATCTGACCCGGAACCTCAGCGACGGCTGCCGCTCACGCTGGCTGAACCGTTGTGACCAGGCTCGAGATCGCGCTACTCGAGTGTCCCACATGCCAGGTGAGGCAGCGGTGGCAGCGGTAGACGTGAAGGGTACCCTGCTCGGGACGATGCAAGTCTCGCCGGACCAACGACCGCAGAGCGGCTTGCGCCGCGCCGGCAGACGCATGACGGCGCTTCCCCTGGCAGAACAGGGTGAGCGACATGCGACGAGCAAGAGATCTGAGCCCAGCGTCGTCCGCTAACGTGAACATGGCTGCTACTCTCAAATGAATGATTCAGACAATTCTGAGGACGAACCTCTCGCGGAGTGCGTCGGTAACACCCCGCAGCAGTCTCTCTTCAAGATCCGGACGCTCGATGAAGTCCCTACCCTTATCATCCAGCCAGAGTGTCTTCAGCGCGGTGAAATCGTTCTGGAGCGCTGTGACATCGGGATAGCGCCGGTAGTTCGCGCCTTCCCGCCAATGGCGATAGACGACGAGTGTCCGGTTTCTGGTTTCGTAGATACGGATTCTCGGCATCTGTACGATGCTGAGACCCTGGCTGTCCGCAATCAGACGGCCTATGAATCCGACATGATGTGGTTCCCCCGCGTGTTCTTGTTCGTGCTCGTCGCCGCCGACCCACAGTTCCACTTCCATAAGCTCCCCGTTGCCATGCCGGCGGACGAGCGCCGGCCGCCCGGGGGCGCGACTGGCGGCTGGACGGGTGTACGGCAAGCGTTGCCTTTTCATTCGAATCTCCCACTTTTCGTTTTCTGTTGAGGGGCGTGGCGAGCGCCTGCAAACATTCAGCGCCTCGCCATGGCCGTCATCGTGCCGCATGAGGCCGGGCTGGTTGTCAGCACGATGTCAAGAACATGTCAAAAGACGATTGACGCTCAGCTGCGTTGTTTCGACCGCTGCTTCGGGTATGCTCGTGTCCCGAAAGGGCGATCCGTCACATAATCCCCCAGCGGGGCATCCCGCCTCCACCGCCGTTGGCAGTCTGCAAGGAGGCCGCACCATGAATGCTTCTCTGATCGCCGTGCTGACGGTCGCGCTGAGCGCACCGCTCGCGGCTCAGTGGTTGAACCACACGACGCCGGGAATCCCGCGCACACCCGACGGCAAGCCGAATCTGGCCGCGCCCGCGCCGCGCACGCCTGACGGCAAGCCCGATCTCTCCGGCCTGTGGAACAAGATTTCCCCGAAGTATTCGCGCAACATTGCGGCAGACCTGAAGCCCGAAGAAATTCAGTCATGGGCGCAGGCCCTGGTCGACAAACGCAGGGAAGATCTCGGCAGGGATTACATGAACGTGAAGTGCGTGCCCCTGGGGCCGGGCTACGCCACCGCCGCCGACAGCACCGGGGCGGAGATGATGAAGATCGTCCAGACTCCCGGGCTCATCCTCATCCTCAACCCCGATCTCACCTACCGCCAGATCTTCCTCGACGGCCGCTCATTGGAGTCCGACCCCAATCCAACCTGGATGGGGTACTCGGTTGGGCATTGGGATGGAGACACGTTGGTAGTGGAGAGTTTCGGATTCAACGACCGCACCTGGCTCGATCATGATGGCCATCCCCACACCGAAGGTTTGCGCATGACCGAACGCTACCGCCGCCGCGACTTCGGCAATCTCGATCTCGAGGTGACGCTCTCGGACCCGGCGGCTTACGCACGGCCCTGGACGGTCGCCGTCCGGGCCGAATTGGCTGTCGATACCGAACTGATCGAATTTGTCTGCAACGAAAGCGGACACGGCGTCGAGCACTGGGTCGGCACGGCTTCTGATGAACGGAAAAGCGAGGTACAGGTCGCCCCGGGGATTCTTGCGAAGTACATCGGCACCTATGTGGAGCAGCCCCCACTCTGGAGAGCCGTCCCTCGAGTGGTCGAGATCACGCTCTCGAACGGCAGGCTTCTCGCCGACATGGACGGCAGGGGGAAGGTACCGCTGATCGCATCGTCCGAGACTGGTTTTTCCGGTTTGTATGGACTCGGCGTCGAGTTCATCCAGGGCGGCTCCGGCGCGCTCCTGGTGAAACACGTCTCGGGCAATTACCGGTTCGCCCGGAAGTAGGTGCGGCGGAGCCGGCCACTGGACAGGGACGGCCATAATTAGTTAATATGCTAAGTATGCAAGGACGAGCACGGCCGTCACACGCCGCGTTCCGCGCGCTGGCCGACGAAACCCGGCGGGCCATTCTCGAATACCTTCGCGCCGGTCCCCGCACCTCGGGCGAGATCGCCGGCCAGTTTCACTCGAGCTGGCCCACCATCTCCCGTCACCTGGCCGTCCTCCGCGCCGGCGGCCTGGTCGTCGCCGAACGGAAAGGCCAGGCGATCTACTACGAGCTCAACACGTCGGTCTTTCAGGATCTGGTTCAGCACTTCATGGGATGGGTCAATCCCATTCGCCGCACCGGGCCGGCGCGGCGCCGCACGCAGGAGGCCTAGCGATGTCGGGACAAAAAGACGCGCGCGCACGGTCGATCGCGGTGCTCGCGGCCGCATACGTCGCGGGACTCTTCGCGTATCCGAGACTCCCCGGCCCTTTTCTCGCCGACCACGTCTCCTCGCGCGTGCTCGTGGCGTTCGGCCTCCCGACAACCGCGCTCGTCATCTACACGATCTTTCGCAGCCTCTGGACGCACGACCGCGTCCGCAGCGGCAACGGCGCCTTCGAAGCCACGTATGCGGCCATCGTCTTCCGGTGCCTGCTCTTTGTCGCAGGCCTGCATGCTCTGGTGATGATCGTGCTGGACAGCGCCGACATCGATCGGCAACTCGCGATGCGCGCCGTGGTGGTCATGCTCGGCCTGACGTTTGTCGCGATCGGCAACCTGCTCCCCCGCACGCGGCCCAACGTCGCCGTCGGCCTCCGCACGAAGCTGACGATCGCCAACGCCCAGGTGTGGACACAGGTTCACCGGATCGGCGGCTACGTGACGGTGTTCTGGGGCATCGTGATCGCCATCGCGGCCATCACGCTGTCGGGCGAAGTGCTCGGCGCAACCATCGGATCGGCGGGGATCGCGGCCGTCCTCATCGTCTGCGTGTCGTACTTCAAACACGCGCGTGCCTGATCGCGAGATCCGCGCCGATGATCATGCTCCTCGCGGCGTGGGCCGTGACGTGACGTGCTCACGAGGCTGATCGCATGCTCGAAGTCCGGGCGCTGACGAAGCGATACGGCGGGTCGCTGGCCGTCGACAAGGTCAGCTTCACCGTCAATCGCGGCGAAGTGGTGGGGTATCTTGGTCCGAACGGCTCCGGCAAGAGCACGACGGTCAACATGGTGGTCGGGCTGCTCGAGCCGGACGCCGGATCGATTCTCCTCGACGGCCGCAGCCAGTCCGAGGACTCGATCGCGTACAAACGGCGCATCGGCTACGTTCCCGAAGAGCCGTACCTCTACACGCACCTTACCGCCACCGAGTACCTGACGCTTGTTGGACGCCTGCGCGGCATGCCGCGGGCCGTGCTCGATCGCAACGTGCCGGAGCTCCTGCGGCTCTTCCTGCTCTGGGACAGCCGATACGGCACGATGGCCGCGTACTCCAAGGGCATGCGGCAGCGCGTGCTTCTGGCCGCGGCACTTCTGCACAA
>QHWJ01000396.1 GCA_003222535.1 Acidobacteriota bacterium
ATTGTGCGCCCGTCCGGCCACGATTCGACGAGCGCAACGGTCGTGGGGGCAACGGACTCGGATTGGGCCGACGGTTGCGCTACCGAATGCGTGAGCGCTGGCATGACCGACTCAGAGTTATCCAGTGTCGCGATCGCGATGGCTCGATTCGATCGATCGCACGTGTCGAACGCGATTCGTCGTCCGTCAGGTGATATTTCGCCACCATGGGGAAACGGAATATCCGTGATGTTCGAGATGCCATCCGGGCCGACGATTGCCGTCGCAGATTTACCGCGCCGTCAACATAACCATGGGACAGGACACGCATCTCGCTGGCTGACGCCGCGCGCAGGACTGGAGCGTGAAGCCGCGTGGTGAGATGGGCGTTTAATCAGGGTGCAGGAGTGCTGTCGACTCGTATTGAGATTACTCGCGATTGACGCCCCAGTGATGAAGGCCCGGTGAAGCTGTCGGCGACGGTGAAGGAGGCCGTCACTGATGCCGAAACCGAAATCTCGCAAAAAAGAAGAGGCCGAAGCGCGTCCTGGCGCTCCCGGATCTCGAACACGCCAAGACAGCGGTGCTGAACAGCCTGACGTCGGCCAGCGGCCAACGGACCTACGACCACGCCATTCGCGAGTTCGTCGCCTGGTACTGTTCGGAGCCACGCCTTGCGTTCAACCGCACTGTCATCCTCCGGTACCGGATCCACCTCGAACAACGGGGCTATGCGCCTGCCACCATCAACCTTCAGCTCGCCGCGGTTCGGCGCGTGGCGTACGAGGCTGCCGACACCGGTCTCCTGAGTCCCGAGCTGGCGGCGGGCATTCGCGGCGTGAAAGGCGTGCGACGCATCGGCGTTCGACTCGGTAACTGGCTCACGCCCGAGCAGGGCCGGCGGCTTCTCGATTCCGCGACACCGTCGACACCGCGCGGCTTGCGTGATCACGCGATGGTCGCCATGCTGATTGGCTGCGGGCTCCGCCGCGCCGAACTGTTGGCGCTGAATCTCGAGTCGATCCAGCGGCGCGAGGAGCACTGGGTGATCGCCGATCTGGTCGGCAAGGGTGGACATGTGCGAACGGTCCCGATTCCCACGTGGGTGAAGATCGCCGTCGACGCGTGGACGGCGGCGGCGGCCATGACGCACGGCCCGGTGTTTCGCGCAATCAACAAAGCTGGGCGTGTCTGGGGAGATGGCATGTCGCCGAAGGTGCTCTGGGATATTGTCCGCGCCGCGGCGGCTCGCGCCGGGACCGACAAGCTGGCCCCGCACGACCTGCGGCGCACCTGCGCCCGTCTCTGCCACTTCGCGGGCGGCGAACTGGATCAGATCCAGTTTCTGCTCGGCCATGTCTCCATCCAGACGACCGAGTGCTATCTCGGATGCAAGCAGAAGCTCCGAATTGCCGTGAACGACCGATTGGGAATCGAACCCGATGCCGCTTGACCCGGACCACTGGCGAGGGCCGATCCTTCACCTCATCAATATCGTATCCGGGAAAAATGATTGACGCTGGCATGGTCGCTGGACATGATCGGGCGATGCGTCACGTCGTCGCGACGGTCGCCGCGATCCGATTCGCGTTGTCCGTACGGCGAGCCGTGCTGGTCGAGTGCCTACGCGGCACCGGCAGGTCGCCGTGCGCCTGCTAAAACTTCGAACGTATTGAAGCCGTTGAACGTGTCGGCGGCGAGCGCCAGCTGGGAGACCGAAATGAAACGACTAATGATGATCGGCGCCGTCGCCGGACTGGCGATGGTTCCATTACTGAGGGCCCAGACGGCGCCTGCCGGTCGCGGCAACGCGGGCGCCACGCGGCGGTCCTTCGAGAAATTCACGGTCGAAGGCCAGCCCATCGACAGGCGCCCCCCAGAACTGGATACCGATCATCCGGTGTTTCCGGGGCAGACGCATGCTCCCTATCACAAGACGACGGACGTCGCGGTCACCACCATCGCCAGCGGCTTGGACAACCCCTGGGCGGTCGTGCTCCTACCGAGCGGACGTTTTCTCATCACGGAGAAGCCGGGCCGCCTCCGCATCCTCAACAGGGATGGTTCGGCCTTGCATACCATCACGGCAAATCTACCGCCGGTATATTTCCGCGGACAGGCCGGCCTCCTCGACGTGGCGTTGGATCGGAACTTCGCGAGCAACCACAGAATCTTCTTCGTCTACATGCGCATTATCGATGCCGACAATTGCGTCCAAGCTGTCGACAGTGCCACGTTGGATGAAGACGCGGGAACGCTGTCGAATGTGCATACCCTCTTTCAGGGCACCCCGTTCACCAACAGAGCGGTGAGCCAGACCGGTTCTCGAATCGCCATCGATCCGAAGGACGGCAACCTGTTCGTCGCTCTTGGGGATCGATCCACCGGCGATCCGATACCGATGCAGGCGCAGCAACCCGACAAATACCTGGGCAAGGTGATCCACATCACGCCAGAAGGCAAGCCGGCGCCCGGCAATCCGGCGCTTGGCCTGCCGGAAGTCTGGTCGATGGGTCATCGCACGCCACAGGGTTTGACCTTCGCGCCCGATGGACGGCTTTGGGCAGTTGAACATGGTCCACGCGGTGGCGATGAGCTGAATCTGATCGAGAAGGGCAAGAACTATGGTTGGCCGGTGATCGTGCACGGCATCAACTATCCCGGCACGAAGATCGGCGACGCCATCGTCGAGAAGCCGGGGCTCGAGCAGCCGCGGTATTTCTGGGATCCGGTCATCGCGCCGTCCGGCCTGGTCTTCTATCGGGGCGACCTCTTTCCGCAGTGGAAGACCAGCGTGCTGGTGGGTGGCCTGGCCGGCCAGGCGATTTTCCGTCTGGAGTTGGACAACGACGATAAGGTCGTCAACGAGGAACCGCTGCTGACGGATCTCAACCAGCGGATCCGCGACGTGCGCGTCTTTCAGGACGGTGCTGTCTATGTGCTGACCGACGGTGCCGGCGGCAAGCTGCTGAAGCTGACGCCGAGTAACTCTCAAACGCGCCAATGAGATCAGGTCATGCCATGTCTCAACCATCTGCGCGGGCAACGAGGATCGCAGGGATGGTGGCGTTGGTAACGCCGTAGGTTTTCTGAGGTGTCGACGGGTCGATTGGGAAATACTCGGCGACTGAGCGCTACCGACAACCCTTGCGCTGGCGGTCGAACGGCGGTAATCATTACCTTGCGAGCGAGACTGCGAGTCGCGAACGGAGGGCAATGCCGTGAAATTCACCGCAGCTGTCGTAGTCTTCGGATTCCTGTCATTCGTCAGCGCTCGTGTTCAAGCACAGTCTCAGGCACCGAAGCCAGATGCGCAGTGCCCTGTCACCTCTCCGAACGGAACCGCCGCAGGCGAGGACCAAGTCGATCCAGGTAGCTTCGGCAATCCTCACGTATCGGTCGGACCCTTCGGTTTGTGGCCAAACGGAACCGTCGTGTTCAAACCTGGCGGCGCTGGTTTCGTGACGCGCGACGGTTCACTCGGAATGAAGTTCGGCTGGCGCCGGGGTGTCTCGGGGCAACTCAAGATTGACGGACGTCGGCTCGATGCCGTTGCGCCCCCGCTCCGCTCGGAAGTGCCGAGCGGCTATGGCGATCGGGGATTTCAGGCAACATACGTCATCTTCCCGACGGAAGGGTGTTGGGAGGTGACAGGAACCGTCGGCGATGCTCACGTCACGTTCATCACGAAGATAGTCAAAATCGCTGACGGTCCGGCTTGGCGACGAGATGTTCCTTAAGTCCATCTCGTCGCTCGCCAAAAACGCCGCTCTATGTAAGTACGACACGTGGCGCCCATCTGCGCCGGTGCATCCTGAGGCTTGCTAAAATCGCGCGACGCCTGGGGGAATCATAGGTTCTCCTTGACCTGACTGCGGAGGATAGTCAGCTCAACGTTCAATGCGGGTCAACTTCGGGTGTGCCCAATGGACCGGATACATCCTGCTCCCCTGCTGGGTAAACCCTTGGCGACTACTCGTTACCTACCCAAAGCTGAACGGGGCCGACGATCCGATAGCCCGTCAGCCCACTCGGACGTACCCTCGCGACTGCAGATTGACCATCGTCACCATCGCCCAGAGGTCGGCCTGGACGCCGGGCAGCAGCTGCGACGGATCGACTTTCTTTCCCATGAGACCCTGTCCGCACACGCGGAGCTCGACGCCCGCCTCGTGTAGCTCCTTTAAGGCGGCGATGTTCGGGTTGTCGACGCCGTTGTGCCGCGCCTTGTAGACTTCGTTGGAGAACACAGCGTCGCCGCCGCCCTGATGGAACATCGCCGCGATATGGCGATTCTTCGCCGGCACGCCATTGTGCGCGAGCGTGTTGAGGTACAGCCCGATCATCTTCAGCATCGGGTGCACTTCGTCGTCTTTCACTTTCGCGGAAACGGAGAACACGACTTTGTAGTTGGTGCTCGGATCCGGCAGTTCCTTCGCGCCGGGAAAGTCCTTCGCCGCATCTGCGCTGGCAACCAGCAGCTTGCCGTCGGCCGCCGGCGCCGCTTTCGCGCGGCCGGCGTATCCGACGGCCACCACGCCGCCGGCGAGCGTCGTCATCATCGTTCGTCTGTTCATGGCGCCTCCATCCATGACGTAACCCTACACTGAATCGAGCCGCATCGCGCGGAATCCTGATCTCCGCGGCTGAACACGCAGATGTGAGATTCCGTAGATCGTGCTGTCGATGGCGCCGCCGCGCGTGAGATCGGCGAACGCACGATCGAATTCACGCACGGAAAGATATCGATGCCCGCGCCATCGGAGAAGCAGCGCGTTGTTCGGCTCGATCTCGAGCCCCCGCGTGAATGTCGCGATTGCTTCGCGAAACTGTCGCGCACCGGACTGGGCGACGCCGAGATCGATGATGCGCGCAATGTTCCTCGGGTTGGCCTCGAGAGCGGCTCGCGCGCTCTTGACGGCGTCGGTATCGGGAAGCGAGCGATACTCCACGCCTTCGCGTGACCGGTATTGCACCGATTGCAAGCCTGTCTGGCCCGCATCAAGCGGAGGCCCCAGGGTGATCACCGCGGCGATGATGGACGTCAATGCGGCACCGTGAATGTCTCTAAATGGCATAGGCCGGATTCTACTGGAGGAACGACCGACTGTAAGGCACGTGGCCGGAGGTCTACCCTTCGCGACTTGTCATTCGTTACCGCTTTCGCATCCGGCGGCGAAAGCGGCCGGCGTAGACTTCCAAAGATGCCGATGACGGCACGCCTCCGGCTCAGGTCGTGGCGCGACAGCGATCTCGAGCCGTTCGCCGCGCTAAACGCGGACCCGCGAGTTCGCGAGTTCTTCCCCTCGTTGCAGACACGCCAGGAAAGTGCCGAGTCGATGCAATACATCCGCGACCATTTCCGGCAGCGCGGATTCGGGCTGTGGGCCGTCGAAGTGATCGGCGGAGCCCCCTTCATCGGGTTTATCGGTCTGTCGGTGCCCTCATTTGATGCGCCGTTCATGCCCTGCGTCGAACTCGGATACCGGCTTGCGTTCGATCACTGGGGTCGCGGTTACGCAACCGAGGGGGCGCGAGCGGCTATCGCGTTCGGCTTCGCGACGATCGGCCTCGCCGAAATTGTCGCCATGACCGCCGTTGGGAACGAGCGCTCACGACGCGTGATGGCGCGCATGGGCATGACGCGCAACGTCACCGACGATTTTGATCACCCGAACATCGTCGCGGGACATCCACTACGTCGGCACGTCCTGTACCGGTTGACCGCCGTCGACTGGGCTGTGTCACTGACCGTGACCGGTGCGCCGCTCCGTTAGTCCTCCACCTATCGCGACTTGTGGGACTAATCTCGATTGCCGCCTCGCCGCGGACTCGCGCGCACGGTTAGCCTAGCCTCAGAACTCAGTGAACGGACTGAACGTCGTGAGGGCATCGAGTTTAGTTTTTAATCGGCCGCCAGCACGAAGGTAAGTTTCGGCCTATCGCCGAAGAGGCGACCATCCATCGCATTGATCTCCTCCAACGTGGCGTGCAACGCGCGGCGAACACGCGGCTGATCGGGCGGTCGGAGCGCCACGCGCAGACCGCCTGTACCGTCCACCATCACGCGTCCGGACAGTTGAAGAACCGACCGAAAGATCGTCAGCCAGTCACGAGGATCCGTGTATTGGCGGAAGAACCGCCGCGCCAGCCCGCGCTCGGCATTGTAGGTCCCGATCTTGATGGCGTTCACCAGGTTGCGGCGGTCGGTATTCATCGTCGCGCGGACCGACGAGCCCGTCAGCTGGGCCGGGATCTGCGCGGGCGTCTGCTTCCACCGGTGTTCGAACCGCAGACGGCGAACGCTTTCGCCGAGATACTGGAACGACGACACGCTGACCCCCCAGTCTGGGTCCGCTGGTCGGCGTTCACCTCAAACACAAAAGGCTCGCACACCCACCAACCCGAAAGAAGACACGACTTCCACCATCATCGTCGTCTCCTTTCGCGTCGCCCGCGTCTGCGAGCCTTCAGGTCGTTCCGATGAACGACTATCGCCGCGAATCTGTCTCTCGGTTCGTCGTTCCGTTTGCGAGGGCTACGCTTATCCAATGCCTATCTCAACCCCTAATCCCGCGCCGCCGCCGTGGTCTCCAGCTTCGATATGTCAATCTTGCGTCAAACGCTGAAAAGTGGTCGGGGCGACTGGATTCGAACCAGCGACCCCCTGCGCCCAAGGCAGGTGCGCTACCAGGCTGCGCTACGCCCCGACTCCCGTCGATCTTACGCCAAACGACCATAGAACGCGGATCGCGAGCGTAGTCGAAGGTCCGACTCGCCGCTCGAGCTCCCCCGAAATCACCGGTGTCAT
>QHWJ01000397.1 GCA_003222535.1 Acidobacteriota bacterium
CGAACGCCAGCGGATCACGCGGGCTGACGTTGTAAAGCAGATACCCCAGCAACCGCGTGACCTGTAGCGCAACGGCGAGACCCACGACGATGCCGGCGCCTGTCAGGAGGACGGATCGAGACATCACGAGGCGGAGCAAGTCGGCGGTGTCAGCGCCGAGCGCGATCCGCAGTGCGAGCTCACGCGTGCTTTGCGAAACCGTCGCGGCCATGACACCGTACAATCCGACTGCTGCGAGACCGAGCGCCAGTGTCGCAAACACGACGAGAATCGTCACGCCGATTCGTTGCGGCGCGGTTGTGCGCTCGACCTGCTCGCGCATCGTAACCATTTCGCCCGGCGCGACGTTGGGATCGAGCGCGTGGATCTCGCGAACCAACATCGGGGCAAGCGCAGCCGGTCCTTGCGATGTTCGAATGTGCAGCGCCACGATGGGCGAAAAACTCTGCCGTAACGGGACGTACAGGAATGGACGCGGGGTCTCAAACAGGTTGCGATATTTGGCCGTCCGAGCGACGCCGACGATCTGCAACCTCTTGCCACTCACCTGTATCCGCCGGCCGACTGGATCGGCGCCGCGAAACAACTGAGATGCGGTGGTCTGGTCGACGATCGCCACCGGCAACGCGGTCTCATCGTCGGCGCGTGTGAACTCCCGTCCAGATACCACTGGAATCCCCATTGTTGCCAGAAACGCTGGACTGATTTCGTTGTACTCGGCGGTCGGCTGTTGATCCTTGGGTGCATCGTAGCCATCAACGGCGATTGGCGCAGACGGATACGTTCGATAACTGAACGGCGTCAAACGAGAGAGCGCGGCCGAATCGATGCCGGCACGCGTCTGCAGCCGATCGATCAGTTCGGTTTGAAGATTCTTCGCGCGCTCGGCGTCGTAGCCTGCGGTGAACAGGTCGATGGTTGTCGTCAGCACACCGTCGGTCGTAAAGCCGGGATTCGCGTGCCGTACGGCCTGCAGCGTCTGAATCAATAAACCGGCGCCGACGAGCAACACGAAGCTCAGCGACATCTGGATCAGGACCAGGGTGGAGCGCACCCACGATCGACCATGCGATCCGACGACGCCGCCTCCCTCTGCGCGGAGGGCGCCCGCGAGATCAACCCGCGTCGTCAGGATCGCAGGAACCAGCCCGAACAGCATCGTCGCGGCGATACACACGCCGCCGCTCACCGCGAAGACACGCCAATCGAGCGCACCCGGCAGCCGCAACAACACCCCACCGCGCGGGGGCGTCAATAGTGCGATCGCGTCCCGTAGCCAACGCGCCACGAACAATCCGCCGATGGCCGCGATGGCCGAGAGGATGATGCCTTCTGTCATCAGCTGCCGTACCAGCCGAAGTCGGCCCGCCCCAATGGACACACGGATCGTCATTTCCTGCTGACGCGCCAATGCGCGCACCAGAAGAAGATTCCCCACATTTGCGCAAGCGATGAGCAGAACGGCCAGGACGACGGCGAGCGCGATACCGAGGGTGGGCAGCATCGCACCGGCGTTGTTGAACGGCGTCTGCCACAAGGGGTACAGCCTGATGCCGCGTCCTCGATTGGTCTCGGGATACGTCGCTTCGAGGCGGCCGGCGACCGCCGACAGCTCCGCTTGTGCCTGATCGATCGAGACGCCGGGCTTCAGCCGCACGAACCCTTCAATCCACCGTGCGCCGCGATCCTCGAGCTTGTAGGCACCGGCATCGAATTGCGCCTGCATCGATGCCGGAACCCAGAATCGAAATGCGTACCCGACAAAGGTGCCGTAAAACCCGATGGGAGCGACACCGATGATCGTATGCGGCAGACCTGCGAGCACTTGCGTCCTGCCGACGACATTCGGGTCGCCATGAAACCGGTCTTGCCACATCTGGTAGCTGATCACCGTCACTGGATGCGAATTGCGACCGATGTCCTCGCCGGCTTCGAAGCCGCGGCCGAGTACGGGATGGACACCGATCGCGTCAAAATAGTTCGCAGACACCATGCTGCCGGTGACGCGCTCCGCGCGATCGCCGATGGTCAACGTCGATCCGGTGATCTTTTCGGCGATGAATGCGTCAGCGAGCGTACTGCTGCGTTCGAGATCCTTGAAGTCTGGCCACGAGACGTCGTCCCGGCCCGATCCGCGGTTTGTGCCGGTGAGCGCGACCAATCGGTCCTGGTCGACGACAAGGGGATACGGACGAAGGAGGATGCCCTCGATCCAACTGAACACCGCCGCGGTCGCGCCGATCCCGACCGTCAGACACACCACCGCGAGGATCGAGAACCCTGGATTCCGCCGCAGCATCCGAAATCCGAAACGGAGATCTTGAAGCATGGCTGTTCTCAGGTCGTCCTGAAGGCGCTGACAAATGCGCGATCGGAGAACGCGACGATCGTGATGGTTGAAGCCCACAGCATGAGAAGGATGGCACTTGCCGCGAGCGCGCGGATCGGGCCGAATGTGATGCCCAACGACTGGTGCAACAGGTACTCCGCCACGGTGAATGCCCCCAGCGTGAGCAACGCCCTCGATGTCCACGCGGTCGCCGCCCTCGCGCAGCCGGCACCGATCGTCGCCAAAATGCCCGCCGTGACGAACGCGCCGACGCTGTGCGCGTTCACCGACAATGCGCACGCAGACACGATCGCGTAGCACCCAAGCGACAAGAGCGCCCGCGACCACGTGAACGGCGCGCGCGTCGCTTCCGCCGCAGCGACGAGCGCCAACGTCAGGACGACGCCAAAGCGTGCGGCGTGCGCGAAGTCTCGCGACAGGTGCCATGCATCCGCGTCGCTCTCGAGGCGTAGACCCGCGATCGCCTCGATCAGAATCGCGGCTATAGTGGCTGCGGCAATGCAGGCGCCGACCTTGACGATATACAACAGCATGTAGTCCCGCCGGTACACCTTGCGTAGCGAATCGCCGATACGAGCGGTGTTTCCGAAGCGCGCGACAGCATCGTGGAGTGCTTCCGGTGTCAGACCGCTATCTTCAAAATGGCTGCGCAACTCGCGGCGCAGCTCGTCTCGGCGTCGACGACCCGGGATCTTGGCGGCTTCAACGATCGGTTCGATGACAGCGTCGATGTCCTCACGCATGGCTGTCACCCAAGATCGACCGCATTGCGGCCGAAATCTGCAGCCACTGCTGACGTTTTGACCGGGCCTGGCGCCGGCCCTTCGCGGTCAGACGGTAGTACTTGCGCGATCGTCCAGTCTCGCTGTCGCGCCACCGGCCCTTGAGCAGCCCGGATCGCTCCATATGATGGAGCGCCGGGTACAGCGTCCCCTCCTTCAGCTGAAAGGCGCTCGAACTGCGTCGCTCGGCCTCACGGAGAAGCTCATACCCGTACATTTCGCGCTCACTCAACAGGCTCAGAATCAGAACGCCGACGGTACCGGTGAGAAATTCGCGGTCGTACTCCATGCCTCCTATTACCTTGGTGAGCAAAGTAGCATACCTTGCTCACCAAGGTCCACGCCCCTCTAGGACTTCGCGTTCTTCGAAGGTTTCGACTTGCCAGAACTGTTGAGGGCGACCGCTTGGCGAACGAGCGCCTTGAACGCGGACTCGTCAACTTCTTCTCCTTCGTGGATGTCGATCGCGCGGCGCACGTTTCCGTCGAGACTCGAGTTGAAGAGACGGGCTGGATCCTTCAGAGACGCGCCCCTGGCGAAGGTCAACTTCACAATGGACTTGTACGTCTCGCCGGTGCAGATGATCCCGTCGTGCGACCATGTGGGAGTGCCCGGGTTCGTGGGCTTCACCCACTTCAACTCCTCGACGACGTCCGGGTCTGCTTCCTTGATGAGCGTGCGTACTCTGCTGAGGGTTTTCCCGCGCCAGTCTCTGAGTTCGGCGATTCTCTTCGAAATGAGCTGCGATGGCGACTGGTTTGACATAACTTATCTCGTCCAGTCCCACTCACGCCGGCCGTCGGAAGGGAACGAGTTGGCGGATGCGGCTGTCCCGCAAGTACAGGCCGCCCCAGGCGAGAATTCCTACGACCAACGGAATCGCCGCGCGCGCCGTGTCTGCGATCCGCAAATGAGTGGCCACCGCGCCGCCGAGATAGCCGGTCATCACGATTGCGGCGAGAACAGACGTCTGCGGGACAAGGTAGAGCACTACCAAGGCGCATTCCGCAATGACAATGGGGACGATGGCCGATTCGGGATAGCCATAGCCCGCAACAATTTCGGCCACCGCGTAGGTGTGGTGAGTAGCCCTGAACCAAGCGCTGCTCAGCAGCTGCGCGACCACGACAAAGGACAGGAGCCGGCCGGTCCAGAGCATCCAGCGGGGAACGGAGACAGTGCGGGCGGTTGCAGCAAACATTGGTACCTCCGGGCTTTGGGTTGCGCTTCAACTCTTCGGGGCGGTGGGCGGCCAGTTGGGCGTTTCAACGCCGAACTGCTTTGCGTACTCGGCATTCAGTCGCTGCCAGCCGCCGAACTTCATCGCCTCGGGACCAACGATGCGGCCGAGGGGGGTTCCGCTGAGAAGGTGATCCAGCACATCGAAGCAAATGTGCCACCCGGCAGCACCCATCGAGATGAAGCGGCGATCGATGTTGATCCATAGCGTCAGGCGCGTGCCGCCGCCAACGGCTTCGAGTTCCCACCGCATATCGAAGCCACCCCACTTGTACTCGAGCAGCTTGGGAGCGTCGGCTCGCGTCACTGTTGTTTCGGTAACGTGCGGCGCGGGCGCTCCCACCGTGGTGAGCTTCACCGTGGTTCCAACCGTGCCCAGGCTCCCATCGGCGTCGAAGGGCGCCCACTCGCGCAGATGCGCCGGGTCGGTCAGCGCCTGCCAGACTTTTTCCGGCGAGTGGCGCAGTTCTCTGACGAGAATAAGCGTCCACTTCTCTCCGTCCTTTCGTACCCGCGCCCCGCTGGCCGGACCCGGTGCGTACTGCTCGCGATCGATCACCTTCTTCTCCTTGTCTTCCTTTTCGTTCGTGTTGATTGATCCATGCGGTCGAGGTGGCGTTTTAGCGCATCTACGTGAGCGGACCAGAACCGACGGAACGGAGCGAGCCAGGCATCCACCTCCTGAAGTGGTTCAGGTTTCAGCCGGTAGAGACGCCGCCCGTTCAAGCCGCGGCCGTTGGCGCCCACTGAGCTGCCATCCTGTTGAACGGCCGCCCTTAAATTAATAGCGTGCCAGCTGGGTGAGCTGAACGAGGTTGCCGCAGGTG
>QHWJ01000369.1 GCA_003222535.1 Acidobacteriota bacterium
CGAGCCGCACGTTCGGCGATCCAGGTTCACGCCGCTGGGCTACGCGGTCGGGATAGCCGGTCAGAATCGCGCGGCGAAAATCCGCGTCACTGAGAAAGGGGGACGACCCCTTTTCGCCCGTCGCGCTCGAAAAGGTCATGTCTTCGAACTGTCTCGCCACGCGCTGCACGTCGGGCGGCATGCTGCGCCAGTCGTCAATCGCCGACAACACGTCGGACGCTGTCGATGCCGCCCGCGGCGGGAGGAAGTGGCGTTCGGACAGCAGCGCGCACGCCTGTGCGATTTGACGCGCGCCGCCGGCCGCGACCAGAATCCGCGCGAGCCGCGGGTGGAGCGGCACGTGTCGCACGTGTTCGCCGAGAGAGGTGAGGCGAACCATGTCGCTGCAGGTTGCGGATTGCGGATCGCGGCCGCTGCCGTCCACAAGCCCGAGACGTTCCAGCAACGCAAGCGCTGCCGCGACCGCGTCCTCGTCCGGCCGCTCGAACCATTCGAGGGTGCGCGGATCGCCGCCCCACGCGATCACGTCGAGGACGGTGCCCGACAGATCGATGCGGTGAAGCTCCGGCTCGCGATGAGGGCGCAGCCGGTCACGCGGGTCCCACAAGCGGCGCACAATGCCCGGCCCCAGGCGGCCGGCGCGGCCGGCCCGCTGATCCGCGGCGTCCGCGGTGATGCGTTCCGTCTCGAGGCTGTCGATGCCCCGGTCGGCGTCGTACCTCGCCACCTTGTGCAGCCCCGAGTCGACGACGGCCGTCACGCCGGGAACGGTCAGCGACGTCTCCGCGATATTGGTGGCCACGACCACGCGGCGCCGCGAGGACGGCCGGAGCGCGAGGTCCTGCGCGTCGGCGTCGAGCGACCCGTGCAGCGGGACGACCTCGACCGCGCCGCCGACCTTCTGCTGGATCTCGGTCATCGCGCGGCGAATCTCGGGTGCCCCCGGCAGGAAGCACAACACCTGACCGTCGGTCGCGGCCAGCACGTCGGCAGCCGCCTGGGCCACCGAGCGCTCGGGGGCGTAGGCCATGTCGAGCGGATGCGCGCGGCCCGGCACATCGATCACCGGGCAACCGTCGAGAAACGCGGAAACGGTGGTCGACTCGAGCGTCGCCGACATCACCACAATCCGCAGATCGGCCCGCGCCCGCCACGCCTGCCGCGCCAGCGCGATTGCCAGGTCCGCGTGCACACTGCGCTCGTGAAACTCGTCGAGCACGATGGTCGTGAAGTCGGAGAGCAGCGGGTCGCTCTGCAGGCGGGCGGTCAAGACCCCCTCGGTGACGACGAGGAGGCGCGTCTCCGTGCTGAATCTGCGCTCGAAGCGCACCTGCCAGCCGACCTCGCGGCCAAGGGTCCAGCCGCGCTCGTCGGCGATGCGCGCCGCAATCGCACGCGCGGCGACGCGTCTGGGCTGTAGCAGGATGACCGGGCCGTCCGCCATGAGCGCCGGCGGCACGCGCGTCGTCTTTCCGGCGCCCGGCGCCGCGGTGACGACGGCGGCCCGCGAGCGGCGCACGTGTTCCACTATCTGGTCGATGTGAGCGTCGATCGGGAGGGGGATCATGCCGGTCCGGCTGGAGAATTTGGAATTGGGAATTTGGAATTTGGAATCCGTTCACATTCCAACTTCACGATTCCTGATTCCTAGTTTCCGCGGCCCCAGAGCTCCCGCAGCCGCGCGTCGCGGCCGCAGCCGACGCGATACATGCGGTACTGCGCCGCATGCGTCTTGTAGAAATGCTGGTGGTCCTCTTCACCGCGCCAAAACGTCGACGCCGGGACGATCTGCGGCATCACCCGTTTGAATCGGTGCGACTGCTCGAGCGCGGCCTTCGACTGCTCGGCCAGCTGCCTCTCGCCCTCGTCGGCGTAGAAGATGATCGGTCGATACTCGGTGCCGTGATCGCAGAACTGGCCCGCGCGTCGGTGGGATCAATGTTATCGTCGTGGTCACGCCGTCGCTCCAACGCCGATCGGGCAGCTCACGCCGGTGCCGCCGAGGCCGCAATATCCGTCCGGGTTCTTCGCGAGGTACTGCTGATGATAGTCCTCGGCGTAGTAGAGCTCGGGCGCCGGCTCGATCTCGGTCGTGATCGCGCCGTATCCCGCCGCGGTCAACTGCTTCTGAAACGCGTCACGCGATCGCTCGGCCGCGCGCTGCTGATCGTCGTCCGCGTAGTAGATGCCCGACCGGTACTGCGTGCCGGCATCGTTCCCCTGTCGCATGCCCTGCGTCGGATCGTGACTCTCCCAGAACACCTTCAGCAGATCGTCGTAACTGATCGTCTTCGGATCGAACACGACGAGCACGACCTCGTTGTGACCGGTCATGCCCGTGCAGACTTCACGATACGTCGGGTTCGGCGTCGCTCCTGCGGCGTATCCGACCGCGGTGCTGTACACGCCGCGAAGCTGCCAGAACTTCCGCTCCGCGCCCCAGAAACAGCCCATGCCGAAGATCGCGCGCCCGAAACCATCGGGAAACGGCGGGGTGAGGCGGTTCCCGTTCACGAAGTGCGCGTCGGGCACCGGCATGCGCTCCGCGCGTCCGGGCAGCGCGTCGGCCTTGGACGGAATCGTCAACGGTTTTTTCGAGAACATTGTGATCTCCGGTCCGGCTAGAGCCGGACGCCACGTACGAAAACCAAAGCCGGACACTACCCGGTCCGGGAGCCGGACGATACCGGTCACTCTCGCGCGAGCGTGAACAAGGCGAACATGGCGCCCTGCGGATCGGTGACGATGGAGAACCTGCCCGTCTTGGAAATGTCGGTCGGCGGCACCATGATGCTGCCGCCAAGCTCCTTGGCCTTCCCGGTGCTCGCGTCGCAGTCGGCGACCTGAAAATACGGCATCCAGTACGACGGCACGTGCGCGGGCACGTGTTCGTTGATCGCCATCATCCCGATGCCGGGATGTCCCTGATTGTTGAACTCCGTGTACTCCATCGGCGACCCGGGGGTGCTGTGCTTCGCGGTCCAGCCGAAGAGGTGCGTGTAAAACGTCTCGGCGGCTTTGGTGTCGCGCGTATTGAGCTCGGTCCAGCACAGCGCGCCCGGCTCGTTGAGAATCTTCGCCCCGATGTGCTTGTTGGCCTGCCACACCTGGAAGACGGCGCCGGTCGGATCCTGGAGCACGGCCATGCGGCCGGCATCCATTACGTCGAACGGCGGCGCAAACACTTTCGCACCCAGCTCCTGCGCTCGCTTCACGGCTTCGTCGACGTTCGCGACGGTGACGTAGGAGTTCCAGTGCGGCGGCGCGCCGTTCTGCCGCTCCTCCGGGCGCATACTGTACGCGGCGCTCACTTCCTTCCCGCGCATCTGAAACATCGAGTAGGTCTCGGTCGGTCCGATCGGCTGCTCGTTGAGGTCCCAGCCGAAGAGGCTGCGGTAGAACGAGACCGCACCTTTCTGATCGGTCGTAGCGAGCTCCGGCCATGAGAACGTGCCAGGGGTGTGCGACGAAAACTCAGCCACGACTGACTCTCCTTTTCTTGACGGGCCGGCCCGCCGAAGCTTCACGCGAAGGCGGACGAGCGGCCCCACCGACAGTTGGCAGGCACTTCAGGCGATGCGGGCGACGTGGGCGCGAATCTGACGGTTCAGGCGGTGAATCTGGCGCCGCAGGCTTTTGGTCCGAGCGGCATCGTGCGCGGCGAGCGCCGCGTCCTTCTTCTTTTTCAGCTCGCGCATCCTGGCCTTGATCGCCGGCTTGTCGATGCCGACCACGATGTGATGCTCGTGCGTGTCGATGCCAAGCGCTCTGCAGAGCGCGGGCAGCAGATGCTCTTTGTTCATCTGCGAATAGCCCTGCACGGCGTCGTGCTTCTCGACAGTCTTCGCGATCTCCCGCAGATCCTGAACGGTTTTCTCTTTCAGCTCGTGATAGGTGTAGGCCATCTCTGCCTCCCGCGGAAACCGCCAGTATAGCTTTGGTCGCCCTTTCGGCGCACAATCTGCGAATCATGGATCTTAGACGCGTCTTCGGAGCGGCGGTTTCAGGCGCGATGATAGCGCTGATTGCGCTGCCTGCCGCGCCGCCGAAGGCCCGGCCCTTCGACTCACCGCTCGTCCTGAGCCCCTCGAAGGATGAGCGTCTCGCTCAGCACAGGCCCGTCACAATCGACGACCTGATGAAGCTGCGTGCGATCGTCGACGTGCAGCTCGCGCCGGACGGCCAGCGCGTCGCGTACGTCGTGTCGACGCCGAACCTTCTCAAAAACGAACACGAGGCGGCGCTGTACGTGGTGCCCGCCGGCGGAGGCGCATCGACGCGGCTCGGCGAAACGGTCCGCATCTTCAACATGCCGACACCGCGGCCGCAGCTCCGCTGGTCGCCCGACGGCGCGGTGGTTTCGCTGCTCGGCCTCGTCGCCGGCCGGCCCGAAGTGTTCGGCATTCCGGTCTCCGGGGGCACGCCGCAGCAGCTGACGAAGGCCCCGGAAGGCGTGTTCGGCTTCGAGTGGTCGCCCGACGGAAAAAGCCTGGCGTTCATCACACGGGATCCGATGAGCGCGGACGAGGAACGCCAGCGACAGGACAAGTCGTTCGTCATTCATGCTGACGCACCGGATCGCGCCACGCGCCTGGTCGTCCAGCGAGCCGACACGCCTTCCGTCCTGCGCCTGCTGACGCCTTCGACCGAGTACGTCGACGCGCTGTCGTGGTCGCCGGACGGCCGCGAGATCGCGTACTCGGCCGCGCCGAGAACGGGCTTCACCGCGGCATACGACGCGCGTGTGTACGCCGTGGCGCTGGCGGACGGGACGCGTCGAACGATCGTCGACCGGCCCGGCATGAACACCGGCCCGCGCTTCTCGCCCGACGGCCGGCTGATCGCGTTCATCTCGACCAACGGCGTCACCGACGTCATGGCCACGCGCAGCCTGACCGTGGTCGCGGCCGACCCGCACGCGCCGGCGCTTCGAACATTCATCCTGGACGAAGCGTGGGTGAACGAGTACGTGTGGGCGCCGGACAGCCGATCGATCTACCTGCAGGCGAACGACGGCACCTTCGGACGAGCGGAGCACATGTTCGAACAGCCGGTCGTGCGGCTGTCCGTCGCCGACGGCCGCGCCGAGC
Organism: Acidobacteriota bacterium; assembly: GCA_003222535.1. Classification (GTDB taxonomy): domain Bacteria; phylum Acidobacteriota; class Vicinamibacteria; order Vicinamibacterales; family CAVVIG01; genus QHWJ01. Next base: position 5,091 of record QHWJ01000369.1, read on the forward strand.
GTCTGGGCAGCGGTCCCACCGTCGCTTTTTCGATCGGCGTCAGCAGCGATGGGCGGCGCGCGGCTTACAAGTCGGTCGACGCGCGGGCGATGGGCGACGTCGTGGTCATGGACGTGGCGAGCGGTCGCGCGACGAAGATCACCGACGTCAATCCCGAGCTGCGCGAGCTCGCTCTCGGCGAGTTGAAACCGGTCAAATGGCGGTCGTTCGACGGCATGGAGATCTGGGGCCTGCTGTTGACGCCGACCGGCCTGCCGGCCGGCGGGCATCTGCCGACGCTCGTGTACGTCCATGGCGGGCCCGGCGGCGGATTCACCTACGGTCTCTTCCCGCAGTTCATGCACATTGTTCCCCAGGTCGATCCGTATCCGACCGCGGCGATGGCGGGCAGCGGCTTCGCCGTCCTTTTCCCGATGCCGCGCGGCGGCGCGGGCTACGGCGAGGCGGGACAACGGATGATCGTGAACGCATGGGGCGAGGCGGACTACAAGGACATCATGGCCGGCGTCGACAAGCTCGTCGCCGACGGCGTCGCCGACCCCGATCGGCTCGGCGTGATGGGCGCGTCGTACGGCGGCTTCATGACCAACTGGATCGTCACGCAGACGGGACGGTTCAAGGCCGCGTCAGCCGGCGCAAGCCTGAGCGACCTCAGCGACACGTTCTATCTCTCGGAAGGCGGCGAATTCATGATCGGCTACTTCAAGCGGCCGTGGGAGAACCGCGAGTCGTACACGGCGCACTCGCCGCTGACGTTCGCCGATCGCGTCACCACACCGCTGCTCATCCAGCATGGCGACGCCGATCCGCGCGCGCCGATCGCGGGAGCGTGGAAGTTCTACCGCACGCTGAAAGCCATGGGGAAAACGGTGGAGCTCGACATCTACCCGCGCGGCGGGCACGTCCTGCGCGAGCCGATGCAGCAGCGCGAGCAGATGCGGCGGAACCTCGAGTGGTTCACGAAGTGGATTGAGTAGGATCGAGCTAGGAAATCGCGCCGGGCGGCCCGATGTCAACCGAATGATCGGGAGACACGTCGGCAACGCCCCTGATTTTCCGCAACCGCTCAACGTGCTTCGGGTCGGCGGAACCGGTCACACTGCCGATGGCTTCGAGGACCTGATCCACGAAAAGGCCCGCGGCCCTCAGATCATCCGCCACGTCGTGTATCGCTCGATCTCCTGACATCGTGATCACCAGAGGCTTCTTCGCGTCCTTCGCCATGGTTTCCTTCCTGAGTGGGGTGACTCTTGACATGTACCGCGCCGGCGCTCCTGCACCGGCGCGGCGGGGGCTCGACGCGATCACGGAGCTTGCACGAGGCCAGCGCCGACGTCGGTATGCAGGTAAGGCAGATGCCTCGCCGTCGCGATCAGTTTCGCTCGCAGAGCCAGTCCCCTGAGAGCCGGGTTGCTCTGGGCCCACAGCGTGGCGCAGCCGGCGACATGCGGCGTCGCCATGCTCGTGCCGCTGATGGTATTGTGCAACGTCGGTCTCGGCCAGGACGAAAAGACGCCGACACCCGGTCCGGCGATGTCCACTTTTCCGCCGCAGGAGAAAGCGGCGACTCTGAGTGCGTTGTCGAGCGCGGCCACCGACATGATGGTCGGCGAATTCGCCGGCGCCAACACGGGGGCGATGTGGCCAGGACGCGTGCTGGCATTCCCCGCGGCCGCGACAATCAGGCAGCCGGCTGCCAGAGCCGCCGCGCCGGCTGACGTATAGGACGGCTGAGCCGGAATCTGGGCGCCAAGAGACATGGAGATCACCGCGCATCTGTTGGCGATCGCCCAGTTCATGCCTGACAGCACCTGTGCCTGAGAGCCCGTCCCTGTATTGGTCAGAACCTTGCCTGCAAAGATCTGCGTCCGGAATCCGATTCCGTACCGCTGAATCGGACCTGGGGGAGTCACGGGTCCGCAAGCCGTCCCGGTGGTGTGAGTTCCGTGACCGTGCAGGTCCTGCACCGGCTGCCCGACGAAGGTATGGGGGACGAACGCCCGGCCGGCGAACTCAGGGTGTCCGAGATCGAAACCCGTATCGAGAACCGCAACTTTGATCCCGTTCCCGTTGAAGTTGCTGCCAGGGACTTTGCACGCGGCGAGACCCCACGTCACGCCCAGAACTTCCGGCGAGACCTCCCCCGTTATTTCTGATTCAGTCAAGTCCGCGTAGATCGTCTCGACCGCCCGGAGCGCGCCCTTCAGATAGTCGGGCGGGTTGAGGTGCGTGGCGAACATGAAGTACTCGTGATCAATCGAGTGCGTCGGGCTGTCTTCGGCGATGAGCGCTTCGGTATTCAAGCCGCGCGCGGAGGCCGCTCCGCCGCCCAACAGCGCCACACCGATCTCGGGAAACACAAGGGCTTCCGCATCCCCGACTTCCTCGAAATTCACGGCCTGGTTCTTGAAGTCGCGCGCATCCGCGACCCGGAAACCGCCCTCGGACTTCAAGAACCTCAAACCCTCGGAGGTCGCGCCTTCTTTGAAGGTCAGGAGGTATCGTCCGGTTTTCGTCCCGTCGCCGCCTTGTTCAAGGATCGCGAGCAGCAGATCGTCTGTGCTCGCCGACACCTTGTGAGCACTCCTCTTCAACTTCCCGATTCTCTTCTTTGCCATTTTCTTCTCCTTTGCCGATCCGCGTGAATCGTGCTCGTAACGTCGCGATATTTCTGCCAGCTCGACGTTTCCAGCAGCCATCGCTCGAGGGCACACCGTCTGGTCCTTCGACCCGCCGCTCCTCCCGAGCGCGTCGAAGGATGAGCGCCTCACTCAGGACGCGCCCCGGGCCCATTCCAATCTGGCCGCTGAACAGGATTCGCGAGGCTGACTCGTGCCACGTCAACCCGCGGCCGGTCGCCGCGCTTCAAGCCTCCTTTGTCTATTGGTCTATGAACGTCGGGAGCTGGTCTTTCGGAGCATCACTTGAAGATACTCTTCGGCATCTTCACGTGCACGCCGAGGTTCGGCTTGTCGACGATCTGTGTGAAAGCGACGTTTCCGGCCAGGCTGACGAGCTGATACGCCTGGTGCTTCGTCAGCTTCTTCGTGGCCACGAGGAAATCCACCATCTCCTGGATTGCGCCTCTGGTCGCCACCGCCAGATCCGGGTCGGTCGCCATGCTGATGTAGTCAGTCGAAGTCTCGGCGCGCGGCCACGTGAGCTTCATGTCCTTGCGCACGCTGAGCTGCACGCGGCCGCGCAGCGACGTTTCAATCGCGGTCTGATCCACTTCGCCGTCGCCCTGGGCGCCGTGACCGTCCCCGATCTCGAAGAGCGCGCCGGGCGCGAACACCGGAATGAAGAGCGTCGTGCCGGCGACGAGCTCGCGGTTGTCGAGATTGCCCGCGTGCCGGCCTGGCGGATTGCTGCTCACGCGCCCCAGCTCGGGCGCCGGCGCCACGCCCATGCTGCCGAAGAACGGACGCAGCGGAATCACGATGCCCGGCGCATACTCCGACGTCATCGTTTTCCTGTCGATCGGCATGATTCTCGATCCGACCGACCGGTCGCAGTTCTCCGGGATGAACCCATTGCAGCCGTTGTAGCCGTAGTCGATCGAAAAATCGATCGACAGGATCTTCACCTCGAGGACGTCGCCGGGCTCGGCGCCTTCCACATACACCGGCCCGGTCAGAATGTGCCCGCCGGGTCCACGCCGATCGCCCGTCACCTCGGCGACGATCGCCTTCAACGAGTCCTGAATCTTCTCGGGTGACACGCCGGCCCGCTGCAGGCCGATCGGATTGTTCGTCAGCAGCGTATCGACGTCGATGATGTCTCCGGACGCGATGCGCAGCACCGGCCTGGCCCCGGCCCAGTAGTAGCCGTACGCGACGGTGCCCGGTGTGGCTTCGAGGCGGTGGGTCTTCGGCGTCCGCGTTTGCGCTGCGAGCGCCGCAGGGAGCATGACGAAACCGATCAAGAGAGCGAAGACGGCAGCGTGTTTCCTCATGCCGGGGGCTTACGCTACCACAGGTTTTTGACCGTGCTGCGCGGTCCGCGGGCCAGCTCGTCCGTTGTTTCTTCAGCAACTCGTCGGCTATTTCTTGTTATTTCTTCGGCTCGAACTCCAGCGCGACCCCGTTCATGCAGTAGCGCTGCCCCGTCGGCCCGGGGCCGTCGGGGAACACGTGACCGAGATGTCCGCCGCAGCGCGCGCAATGGACTTCGGTGCGCGTCATGAAGAGGCTGCGATCCACCTTCGTCCCGATCGATTGTTCGAGCGGTGCCGTGAAGCTCGGCCAGCCGGTGCCGCTCTCGAACTTCGTCTCCGAAGAGAAGAGCGGCTGCCCGCAGCCGGCGCAGCGAAACGTGCCGGGGCGTTTCTCCTGATTGAGTGCGCTGGTGCCGGCGCGCTCCGTGCCGTGTTCACGCAGCACGTGGAACTGCTCCGCCGTCAGTGATGCTTTCCAGTCGTCATCCGTTTTCTGGGCCATCACGTGTAATGTAGCATTCCCGCTGTGCAGACCGAACAGATCAATACCACGACGACCCGCCGGCGCGCCGCCACGCTGTTGCTCGTGATCCTGGAGTGAGTGAGCGTCCGGCCAATCACTCGAAGGCGGGCGGATTGTACCCTGCGCGCAGCGACATCACCGGCGAGAAGACCCCCAGCCGTTCGCGCGTCCACCACACGCCGTCCTTGCGGCGCGCCGCGGCGTCCGAGAAGCGATAGCGATAGAGCACGCCGCGGACGTATCGCGGCGGACGGCCGCGAAACGGATCGTGCTCGACGAGCCGCAGCACTTCCGGGGAGCCGTCGAGCAGCCGCGCGAAGAAATTCTGAATCCAGGGCTCGTCGTCGTAGCGCCCGAGCGCCGCGAACCACATCTGCCAGTCGAGCCGCGGCTGATGCGGCGCCACCCACGGCGGCCGCCGCCGCACGTCGCCCGCCTTGTACGTGAATTCGTACGCCAGCCACCGTTCTCCGTCATCCGATCCTTCGACGATGATCTCGGGCCGCGTCGTCGTCATCACCGCGAAGAGCCCGTAGCGGTTCACGCTGCGCAAGGGCGCGATCAGGTCCGCGACGGGCGCGACCAGCGGCCAGAACGGCAGCTCGATCCCGACGCCGCTCGTGAACGCAAGCGCCGAGACGGGCACCGTGACGACGGCGACGGCGATCAACGCCGCGTGACGCAGGCGTCGGACCGGATGGAGGGAGGGCGAGCCTGTCAGGCGAGCCGCGACGCCCGTCTGACCAGCCTCCGCCAGGGCTTCGGCGGTCCACCGTAGCATCAGCGAAGGCGGAAAGCCTCGCGCTCCACTGAAGGACGTCCCCTGCGCCCGCGGCCCTGCGCGTCCGACCATATCGTCGTCCAGCAGGAACAGACACAGCGCGGCCGACAAGAGATTGAAGAACGCGTAGTTGCCAGTCAACGCAATCAGCGTCTGCAGACCCACGAGCAGCCCGAACGCGATCGCCCGCAGCCGACGCGGCCCGATGATCAGGAACGGCGCGAAAAGCTCGATCGCAAGCACGCCGGCGGCCGATCCTTTGTTGAGCCATGGCGGCAAATGATGCGCATACCAGGCGACCGGCGTCGGGATGGGCTGCGTTTCGAAATGGAACGTCAAGGCGGTGAGTCCATGCCAGGTCGGGTCGCCGCTCGCGAGCTTGACGGCGCCCGAGCCGACCATCAGCCGAAACAGCAGCCACCACATCAGCCAGACCGCCAGCCTCGGTGGATCGGCCGCGGTCCGCAGTCGATCGCGCCAGGCGGCCGGCGCCATGAAGATGGCGAGCAAGCCGGTTTCGAGCAGCAGCGCGTCCCACTGAAAGGACAGGAACGGCCCGCACCACATCGACAGCAACAGATAGCCGGCCCAGAGAAGCGGAAGGAGCGCGGCCGGCGCGATGCCGGCGATGAGCAGCAGCGCCAGGGCGACACCGCCGATGCACACGCCTCGCAGCCACATGTCCCCGACACCTGCGGGCAGAATGCCGTTGTGGCCCACCAGACCGAGGATCTGCGTCGCCAATGACCAGAAGGCGACGAGATACACCAGGCCCAGCAGCCGGAGGAACCACCAGCGCGCGAGCGCGTACGTGGAAGCGGAGTGCACAAGGCGCACGCGGGTGTTGTAGCCGAGGTGCTATCCTTTGCGCCACCCCGGGAGCCCGTGAGGCATCAGTCAGACAGGCTCCTGGCGCGGACGCCATGAACGTTCTGCTGCTCTCGATGCCGGACTCCTTCGAGCACATGCCGCCGATGGCGATCCGCATGCCGAACGGTGCGCTCGCGTCGCTGGCCGGCAACGTCGACTCCCACCATCGCGTGGCGATTGCCGATCTGATCCTGGTTCAGTCATCCCTGCGATCGACGATCGAGCGGCTCGTCCGCGAGATCGAGCCCGACATCGTCGGCTTGTCGGTGATGACGTTTCAGCGCGCGACCGCGCTGGCGATCGCGAAGCTCCTCCGCGCGCTGCGGCCGTCGGTGCGGATTGCCGTCGGCGGCTACGACCCCAGCCTGGCGCCCGCCGCCTACGAAGGGTGCCGCGCGATCGACTTCATCGTGCGCGGCGAGGGCGAGCAGACACTGTCCGACCTGCTGCGGGCGCTGGAGACGGCCGGGGCGACCGCGCACGCGCCACGTCAGCTCGCAGCGATCGCCGGCTTGTCGTACCGCCTCTCGGGGGGCTTCGTCCGCAACGCCGATCGACCGATCATGCCGCTCGCATCGTCCGCGCTGCGGCTTCCCAACCGCCGTGCGCGCGTGCTCGGCGGCTACACGCTCCTCGGCCGCACCGTCGATGTGGTCGAGACGTCGCGCGGCTGCACCTTCGACTGCAGCTTCTGCTCGATCATCGAGATGCGCGGCCGGAACTTTCATCCGTATCCCATCGACCGCGTTCTTGCGGACATCGCGGACGCCCGCGCGAACGGCGCCGAAGCGATTTTCCTGGTCGACGACAACATCACGCTCGATATCGTCCGCTTCGAGGCGCTGTGCCAGGCGATCGTCGACGCGGGATTCGACGACATGGATTACATCGTGCAGGCGATGACGGCGCCCATTGCCCGCCACGGCGCGCGCCTGGCTCCCTTGATGAAACGCGCCGGCTTCCGGTACGTGTTTCTCGGCATCGAGAACGTGCTCGACGAAGATCTCCGGTTCCTGCGTGCGCGGGCCAAGAACGCGCAACGCGAGCACGGGCGGACGATCGGCAACGCCAGCATCGAGGCGATTCGACATCTGCACGAGCACGGCATGTACGTCGTGGGCGGCCTCATCGTCGGCAACCCGGACGACACCCGCAGCTCGATTGACGCGAATCTCGAGTTCGCCCGCCGGTACGTCGATTGGCCGTACATCCAGCACCCGACGCCGTACCCCGGAACGCCGATGACCCGCGATTTCCGCGATCGAGGTCTCATCGTGGACGACGATGTGTCGCATTACGATGGAACGACGGCCGTAGTGCGCAGCGAGCACCTGACGGCGGAAGACATCGAGTTCCTGCGCTGGCGTGCCGAGCGCTGGATGAAGCTGCGGCACCTGCCGGCGGCGCTGGGTCATAACCCGCTCTTCATCCTGCGGAACGCCTTCGCGATGATGGCTCACACGTTTGCCGGCACCAGCCTGCGATCGATGATCGGGCTCGAAGACGATCGCGCCGTATTCGCCCGTTATCGAGAACGGCGGCGCCAGGAGCGGGAGTCTTACACCTCTGACGCTGAACCGGAGCGCGCGCATCTTCGTCTCAGTCAGGGTCGTGTGCGCGCATAGCCTCAGCCTTCCCTGGACAATCGGCACCGCTAAAGCGGTGCCCTACGTGAGCGGTGCCCTGCGTGAGCGGTGCCCTGCGTGAGCGGTGCCCTGCGTGAGCGGTGCCCTGCGTGAGCGGTGCCCTGCGTGAGCGGTGCCCTGCGTGAGCGGTGCCCTGCGTGAGCGGGTGCGCTAAAGCGGAGCCCTGCGTGTTGCGCCGCTCGGTTAACCATCGGCGCTCGGCCACCGTATTACTCACCGGTGCAGACGTGGGCGCCTCCGGTCTCCCCGGCTATGCCATCGCCCACGCGCTGCTCATTCTTCCGATCTGGACGCAACTGCTCCGCGGTCTCCCGTTCGCGCCAGTCACGGGGGTGACGTTCGAGTGGGCGTACGACGCGTCCGGGTGTGTTCGAGGGAACGAATCGCTCATGCACGGTGTCCAATTCGGCGGTTTGATGGCCCTCACGCTCGTGCCGGCGATGCTCGTCAATTCGGCGATCCGGCTCGGCGGCGTCCGCGTGCAGGAGAGCATGGCCGGCGCGGCCCTCGCCGTGGCGCTGGCGATCGCGTCCGGGGCGGCGTCCGGGGGGCTGCTCACGGGGCGGCGTGACGCCTGGCTGGCGTTCGCGGTCGCTACGTCACGATGACGCCGGCGGCGGGCGGACCGCTTCCTGTCGCGCAGCCGGTGCGGGGAGTGTGGTTGTCATCGCGTTGGTGACCATCTGTCTGGCGGGCAGTGTTGTCGTCGCGGCGCCGCGGGCGTGCTTTTCGCTTCACCTGAACGGCGTCGCGCTGGAGTTCGAGCCACAGACAAAGCCATGAACCGCGGAGACCGCATGGTTCGACAGGCTCACCATGAGCGCTCATCCTGAGTGTCGAAGGATGCGATCTCCGCGTGCTCAGCGGTTAAGGGAGAGGAAATGAGCTGGCTGCAGGACCTGCGTTTTGCGTTCCGCCTCCTCGTGAAGGATCGCTGGTTCACGGGGGTGGCCGTGATCGCGCTCGCGCTCGGCATCGGCGTCAACGCGACGGTGTTCACGTTCGTCAACGCCGTGCTCATTCGTGGTCTGCCGTTCGACGATCCCGATCGCATCATGGCCGTCGGCACGCGCGACGCCCGCAATCGGGACCGGGGCATGTCGTATCCGGACTTCGAGGACTATCGGGCCGCGAACCGGACGTTGTCGGCGCTCGCCGCGTACAGCGGCCAGACGATGAACGTCAGCGATGAAGGACGCGCACCCGAGCGATTCCAGGGTCCTTATGTGTCGGCCAACGCGTTCAGGTTGATCGGCCAGCAGCCGCTGCTCGGCCGCGACTTCCGCCCGGAGGAGGATCGTCCCGGCGCCGCCGCAGTGGTGATCCTGGGCAACGGTGTCTGGAAGAACCGCTATGGCAGCGACCCATCCGTCGTCGGCCGCACGATCAAAGTGAACGACGTGCCATCGACCGTGATCGGCGTGATGCCCGAAGGCTTCAAATTCCCGATCAACGCGGACCTGTGGATACCGCTCGTGCAGATGCCGCGCCTGACGGAGCAGAAACGCGACGCCCGGAACCTCGAGGTCTTCGGACGGCTGGCCGACCGCGTCACGCTGCCTCAGGCACAGTCGGAATTCACGACGATCGCGACCAGGCTGGCGCACGATTACCCGGCGACGAACAAAGACATCACGGCGAGAGTGATGACGTTCAACGACCGCGTGAACGGCGGTCAGATTCGATTGATCTTCCTGTCGCTGATGGGCGCCGTCGCGTTCGTCCTGCTCATCGCGTGCGCCAATGTGGCGAACCTCCTGCTGGCGCGATCGGCGACGCGCTCGCGCGAGATGTCGGTGCGCGTGTCGCTCGGCGCCTCCCGCTGGCGCATCGTGCGTCAACTGCTCGTCGAAAGCGTGGTGCTCTCCATCATCGGCGGTCTCCTGGGCCTCGCGCTTGCCTTCGCCGGAGTGCGGCTGTTCGACGCCGCGACCCAGGATGTCGGCAAGCCGTATTGGATCCAGTTCACCATGGACGGGCGGGTGTTCGGGTTCTTCGCCGCCGTCTGTCTGGGTACCGGCGTCGTGTTCGGCCTCGCGCCCGCCCTGCATGTCTCGAAGACCGATCTCAACGAGGTCCTCAAGGAAGGAGGCCGCTCCGGCAGCAGCGGCACGCGCGCCCGCCGCTGGACGAGCGTGCTCATCGTCGCCGAGCTCGCGCTCACCCTGGTGCTGCTCGCGGGCGCGGGCCTCATGATCCGCAGCTTTCTCAAGGTCTACAGTCTCGACGCCGGCGTCGAAACCTCGCATCTGCTGACGATGCGGCTGGCGCTGCCGAATCAGAAATACCCGACGCTCGAGCAGCGGCGCGCATTCTACGACCGCGTGGACAAGCGGCTCGCCAGCATCGGCGGCATTCAGGCGGCCACGATCACGACGAACATGCCGCTCGGCGGTGGCACTCCGCGACTGCTGGCGATCGACGGCCATCAGCCGGCCGATGGCGAACAGCCGCAGACGGTCACTCAAGTCACGATCGGTGCGAGGTACTTCGAGACCCTGGGCCTGCACATCCTGCGCGGACGCGCCTTTGACGATCTCGACGGCACGCCGGGCCACGACAGCGCGATCGTCAATCAGCGCTTCGCCTCGATGCATTTCGCCGGCGCGGATCCGATCGGCCGGCGCATCAAGCTGACGCCGGACGGTCCCGCTCTGGCCGGCCCCCCGCCCGCCTGGGTGACGATCGTGGGGATCTCACCAACCATTCGCCAGCGCAATTTTCAGGATCCTCTGCCCGATCCCGTGGTCTACCTCCCGCTGAGCGGGCAGGCGCCGACCTTTGCCATGCTGGTGATTCGCGCGCAGCGCGACGCCGCAAGTCTGACGTCGCTCCTGCGCGAGGAAGTGCGCGCCATCGATCCGGACCTCCCGCTGTTCGGCATTCTGACGATGGACCAGCTGCTCGCACAGCAGCGGTGGGCTTTCCGGGTCTTCGGCTCGATGTTCGCCATTTTCGCTCTGATTGCGCTCGCCCTTTCCGCGGTCGGCCTCTACGCGGTCACGGCGTACTCGGTCGCACAGCGGACCCAGGAGATCGGGGTGCGGATGGCGCTCGGGGCACAGACGGCGCAGGTCCTGTGGCTGATCCTGCGCCGTGCCGTCGTGCAGACGGCGATCGGTCTGACGATCGGCATCGGCGGCGCCCTGGGAGTCGGCAAGCTGATCGAGAGCCTGCTGGTGCAGACCGGAACGCGCGATCCGGTGACGCTCACGTCAATCGTGGCACTGCTCGTCTTCGTCTCGCTCGCCGCCTGCTTCTGGCCGGCGCGCACCGCGACGAGGCTCGATCCGGTCAACGCGTTGAGATATGAGTAGTCACGAATCGGGTAATCGGGTGATCGGGTAATCTGGTAATTGAATTTCCCGATTGATCCATTCGTCAACGGGCTCCGCTGCGCGCGAGCGCGGGGTTGACGTACCCGGCCGGCAGCACGTGGTCGGCGTCAACCCGCACGACCAGATAATTCATGTCCGATTCGACGGCACTGAACCAGTGCGCGACCCCGGGCGGAACGACGATGACGTCTCCCGGTCCGACCTTTCGGCTCTGGCCGTTTCGGATGGCCGTCCCGTTGATGCTGGGGCCGACGAGCACCTTGTGGATGATGCCGTCTGGCGGCGCGGGCGTGGGATCCACCATCGCGCCGCCCGTGACGAACGTCCCGGAGCCTTCCATCATGTGGTAGATCTCCGTGAGCTGGCTGTGCGAGATCGCGCCCTGCCTGGCCGGTTTGGCCGATCGATGGAGGACGCCGATCGCCACGTTGTATTTCCCCATGTCCACGACACGCAGCTGCTGATCGGCGATGCCGTCGGGCGGCGCAAGCTTGATGACCGCCTTCAGCTCGGCGTCGGTGACGTCGGTCGCCGACTGAGGCGGCAGGGCGGACTGCGACAACGTCACGGCCTGCGAGAGCGCGAACAGCAGCGCGAGGACGCCGAAGATGGCTCGATGCATGATCCCTCCCTCACGACCGCCACTATACTCTTCGGCACGGATTGCCCATGACGATTGAAATGGTGAGATCGATATGCCGTGCCCTGCCGGACACGACGGAGGACATCAAGTGGGGTCACGATCTCTGCTTCTGCATCGGAGGCAAGATGTTCGCCGTCGTGAACCTCGAGGCGCGGCACTCGATCGCCTTCAAGTGCACGCCTGAGACTTTCGGCGAGCTCGTCGAGCGGCCCGGCATCATCCCGGCTCCGTACATGGCGCGGAACATGTGGGTACAGGAGCAGGAGCTCGGAGAGGTCCTCGATCGGCGGGAGCTGGAGCTGCTGATCAAGGCGTCGTACGAGCTGGTCGTCGCCAGGCTGCCGAAATCACGGCAGCCGAAGTTAAAAGGCGAAGTGGCGGTCCGAAAGAGACCCAGGCCGAAAAAGACTGCGAGCACGCGAAAGCGACCGCGATGAAAGGACGCTCGCTCTCTAGCTCCCCCAGTCAGGCGCCGGGCGGCCCTTCCAGTACCACACGATCAAATCCGTCCCGGGCGGCTCGCCACCGAGCTCGCGCAGCCGCGTCGCGTTCTGGCCGCGATGGTAGTGACTGTGCATCGCGCACTGCGTGAGGGCCTCGGTGACCGTGATCGCCAGCGGCGGCTCCCTGAACCACGGCATCTCGATCTTCTCGTCAAGACGCGCGTTTGTGAACGCCTCCATGAATCCTGGCATCTCCTCGTGGTACTCGCGCGCATAGGATTTCAAATCCGCGAGCGACCTGAAGTCCTCCGGTTTGGTCAGCACGAACGGGGCCTGTCGATCGCCGACGGCCCACCGAAACGCGCGCTGCACGAGATGAATGTGATGCAGCCGCTTCGTGATTGCCTCATCGTCTCGCGCAGCCGGATGCGCCTCGATGGCGCGCCAGTGCTCGGCGTCCGCCCAGACCTGATGGCCGTAAAAATCGCGAAGGAGTGGGTTCATCAAAAAAAAGGCCCGACCGTCTTTCGACGATCGGGCCTTTACGACGACTGCCGGCAGCGACCTACTCTCCCACACAGTTTCCCATGCAGTACCATCGGCGGAATCAGGCTTAACTTCCGTGTTCGGAATGGGAACGGGTGTGACCCTGATCCTATGACCACCGGCATACTTGGTGCCTGGGGTCCGGCGATGCGGATCGCAGCTCTCAAGCCGCGCTTTAACTCACATCGTCGGTCGTCCCAGACGATCTCAAGCGTTCAAAGAGCAGTTGGTAAGTTGGTCAATTCGTAATTTGGCAAGTTCAATGCCTTGAATTTACCAAGTTACCAATCTACCCATTTACCAATTTCGGCCTGGCAACTGAATACTCTGCAAACGGTAGTTTCCCAAACCCCACGTCACGCAGCGGTTTCTGCGTGCATGTTTTTGTTAACCCGGAGCGAAGCTCCGGTCGTCCGGGCGAAGCCCGGACAAAAGAATAATATGGTCAAGCCTCACGGCTGATTAGTATCGGTAAGCTCAACGCGTCGCCGCGCTTACACACCCGACCTATCACCTGGTCATCTTCCAGGAGCCTTTAGGAGCCTTACGGCTCGGGAGATCTCATCTTGTGGAGGGTTTCACGCTTATATGCTTTCAGCGTTTCTCCCTTCCGGACGTAGCTACCCGGCGCTACCGCTGGCGCGATAACCGGTACACTAGAGGTCCGTCCATCCCGGTCCTCTCGTACTAAGGACAGCCCCACGCAAATCTCCTGCGCCCATGGCAGATAGAGACCGAACTGTCTCGCGACGTTCTAAACCCAGCTCACGTACCACTTTAACCGGCGAACAGCCGGACCCTTGGAACCTGCTACAGCTCCAGGATGTGATGAGCCGACATCGAGGTGCCAAACCCTTGCGTCGATGTGAACTCTTGGCAAGGATCAGCCTGTT
>QHWJ01000398.1 GCA_003222535.1 Acidobacteriota bacterium
TCGGTAAACGTGATGATCTTGTTCGTCATGTGCCCGCCGCCGCTCCACCCCATCTTCACCATGCGGTCGGGGTCGGCGATCCCGCGGCGAATCATCTCGTCGGCGCCGGTCATGACGTCGAGGTGCGCGTTCTGAAAATAGTGGCCGACCATGTCGCGCAGGAACGCGTCGCCATAGCCCGTGCTCCCGCGGTAGTTCGGCTGCAGGCTCGCGTAGCCCTTGCCCGCGAGCACCTGGATCTCGTACGTCGTGGATCCGATGCTGTACTTGTCCGCGGCCTGCGGACCGCCGTGCGTCATCACGGCCAGCGGATACTTCCGGCCCGCCTGGTAGTCGACCGGAAACGTGACGATGCCTTCGACGGTAGAGCCGTCGGCGCCCTGCCATTGAATCGCTTCCTGCCGTCCCAGCTTGAAGTCGCGCGCGAGGTAGTCGAAGACGTGGGTCAGCTGTCTGGGCGCGCTGTCGCCGGCGCCCATCGTCCAGACCTCGCCGCCGCTTGTCGAGTCGCTGATCGTGAACGCGAGCCGATCGCCCGAGCGAGACGGGGCGCTGACGTTGTGCTTGCCGTCGGTGAGCTGACGCGGCTTGCCGCCGGCCGCCGGCACGACGAACACTTCTTCGTGGACGCCGAGGTTGGCGAGGAAGTAAATCGACTTGCCGTCGCGGGACCAGATCGCGCGGTCGACGTCGTACGGCTCGTTCTCGCCGACGAGCACGCGCGCCGGGCCGCCAGCCGCGGGCACGACGAACAGGCGGCCGTTGTAATACGTCTCGAACCGCGCGTTCGAGTCCGAGATGAACAGGATCTGGGCTGCGTCCGGCGAGATCGCCGCGCCCGTCTCGCCGACGGTGTTCTTCGTCAACTGCACCGCGCTCGAGCCGTCCGCGTTCGCCGACCACACTTCGCTCTCGTCGCGGGATCCGAGCATCGGCGTCGGCGCGCGGAGAAACGCGATCCTGCGGCCGTTCTCCGACAGGTCGTACTCGGTGACGGAGAAGTCGCCGCCGGTGATCCGCGACTCGCTCTTCGATGCGACCGTCACCTTCCAGAGATGCGTCTGCTTGTAATTCTCATCGTAGGCGTAGACATCGTCCTTGACTTTGTCCCGCTCCTTTTCGGCGGCGGTCTTGGGTTCCCCCGCCCTGAAGTACAGCGCCGAGCCGTCGGGCGTCCACGCGATGTCGGACACGGCGGTCGCATGCGTCGTCAACGGACGAGCTTCGCCGCCGTCGTCCGGCAGGAGGTAAATCTGGGCGAGCTCGTTGTCGCCGCGCCTGGCCGTGAAGGCTATCGTCTTACCGTCGGGCGACCACCGCGGCTCCGCCTCACCCTCGGCGCCGCTCGTGAGCTGGACCGGCTGCCCGCCGTCGATGCGGGCCCGCCAGATGTGCAGGATGCGCTTCCCGCTCTTCCAGTCCGATTCGGCGCGGGTGTAAAGCACCTCGCGGCCGTCCGGCGAGAGCTCGGGATCGGCAACCCGCGGGACATTCAGCAAGTCCACGATTCCCATCGGGCGCGGCGTCTGCGAGCGCACGCCGGCGGTGGCCGCGAGCACGATGAGCGCGACGATCGTCGCGGCGAGCGGAAAACGCGTACGTGAAGTAGTCATGTGAGATATTAGACCTGAATTCAAGGAGCTTCCGCACATGAAGGTTTTCCTCTCGGCCCTGGCGGCGGCGACAGCTCTGGTCGTGTCCTGTCCGGCCTTCGCGCAGCCTGCGCGCGGCACGGGGTTTCCCACGCCGGTCGAGGGCGATTTCGTCGCGCGCAATTTCACGTTCGGTACGGGTGACCGACTACCGTCGCTCAACCTGCACTATCGGACGATCGGGACGCCGCGCCGCGACGCCTCCGGCGTCGTTCGCAACGCCGTGCTGATTCTTCACGGGACCGGCGGGACCGGCGCAGGCTTCCTGTCGCGGACCTTCGGAAGCGAGCTGTTCGGCGCCGGCCAGCTGCTCGACGCGACGCGCTATTTCATCATTCTGCCCGACGGGATCGGCCACGGAAAGTCGAGCAAGCCGAGCGACGGCCTGCACGCGCGGTTTCCGAACTACACGTACGACGACATGGTCCGCGCGCAGCACGCGATGCTCGTCGACGGCGTGAAGGTCGATCATCTCCGGCTGGTGCTCGGTACGTCGATGGGCGCCATGCACTGCTGGGTGTGGGGCGAAATGTATCCCGACTTCGCGGACGGCCTGGTGCCGCTGGCGAGCGCGCCGACCCAGATCGCCGGACGCAACCGTGTGATGCGCAAGATGATCATGGACAGCATCACGCACGATCCCGCCTGGAAGAAGGGCGACTACACCGGGCAGCCGCACGACGGCCTGGTCGGCGCCATCAACCTCCTCATGATGATGACGAGCAGCCCGCTGCAGTGGCACAAGTCGGGACCGTCGCGCGATGCCGCCGACAACTGGTACGACGATCAGATCTCGTCTCGGGTCGCGTCGACCGACGCGAACGACATGCTCTATCAGTACAACGCGTCGCGCGATTACGATCCCTCACCGAACCTCGAGAAGATCACCGCGGCGCTGCTCGCCATCAACTCGGCCGACGATGAGGTGAACCCTCCGGAACTGGGGTTGATGGAGAAGCTGATGCCGCGGGTGAAGCGCGGGCACTACATCCTTATCCCGACCAGCGACCAGACGCGCGGCCACGGCACCCACTCCCTGCCGGCTGTGTGGGGGAAGTATCTCGCGGACTTTCTGAGGGATCTCACGCCGTCGGCGACGCAATAGGCGGGCCGTCAGAATTGCAGAATGGCAGGATTGCAGGATTGCAGAAAGGGAAGGATCAAGGTCCTTCTCCCTTTCCTTCCTGCAATTCTGCAATTCTGCAATCCTGTAATCCTTTGATCCCGCAATCTTGATACCCTAGAGTACCGTGAGCGATCGGAAATACAGGCAGCGCGGATACCAGGACGAGGGGAAGCCCCGCGGGCCGAAAGGGCCGGCGGCGCCGCGGCCGCCAAAGGAACGGACGCCTGGTCGTGTCCTGCAGGACGCGGCCGGGCCGAAGACCCCGAACCTGATGGCGGCGCGCGAGGTGTTCCGCTGCGCGCGGTGCGGCCACCTGCTGTCGCTGGAGGTCGCCCACGACAGCCGCTGCTCGCGCTGCAGCGTGGATCTCCACAGCTGCGTGCAGTGCATGGCGTTCGACACGAGCGCGCGCTGGGAGTGCACGCAGAACGCGGCGCTGCCGGCGCGCGTCTCGCCGAAAGACGAGCACAACGCCTGCACGCTGTTCGTCCCGCGCACGACGGTCGAACGTCAGACCACCTCGCCAGCGGCGAGCGGCTCCGGCGACGCGTCGGGAACCAGCAGCGCACGCCGGGCGTTTGACGATCTCTTCAAATAGGGACATGGGGACATGGGGACTGGCATGGTCCCGAGTCCCCGAGTCCGAGTCCATAGTCCCCGAGTCCTCAAGTCCCCAGCCCCTTAGTCCCCGAGTCCCCTAGTCTCCAGCCCCCGAGTCCCTACATAATCAACTGATGGCCCTTCTATCCCCCGCGGATCAGGAAAAGCTGCGCGATTCGTTCAAGGAGATGACCGCGAACGTGCGGTTGCTGTTCTTCACGCAGACGGTCGGCTGCGAGACGTGCCTCCAGACAAGGCAGATTCTCGACGAGCTCCCGCCGCTTTCAGGACGCATCAGCGTCGAGGAAGTGAACCTCGTCCTCGAGAAGGACAAGGCGGCCCAGTACGGCATCGATCGCGTCCCCGCGATCGCGCTGCTCAGCCAGGATGGCGAGGGGCAGGGACACGATTCCAGAATTCGATTCCTTGGCACGCCCGCCGGCTACGAGTTCATCTCACTGGTCCATGCCATCATGCTCGTCGGCGGCCGCGCCTCGGGCCTTACGGAGGAGAATCGTCAGCGGATCGCCTCTGTCGACAAGCCGGTGACGATGCAGGTGTTCACGACGCCGACGTGACCGCACTGTCCGCGGGCGGTCAGCCTCGCGCACGAAATGGCGTTTGCGAACCCCAACATCACGGCCCTCGCAGTCGAAGCGACGGAATTTCCCGACCTTGCGCGGCGGTATCAGGTGAACGGCGTGCCAAAAACGGTCGTCAACGATGCGATCGAGATCCTGGGCGCGCTCCCGCAGGATGCGTTCGTCCAGCAGGCGCTCTCGACGTTCGGCTCTCGAGTGTCAACGCTGACTCCGCCCGAGAGTTGAGTCTTGAGAACGTTCAACTCTCAAGTGTCAACTCTCACTATCCTGTGAGTTGAGCGTTGAGCCTTGAGAGTTGACCGCTGGTCGCCGAGTCAGCCAAAACAGCAAGCCAGCGGCTGACCAGGCGGCGAACGCCACCCATTCAGCGAGGGTGAAGCTGCCCGGCACTCCCGGGACGATCTTCATCAGGACGATCGCCATGCTGACCACGACACCCAGCACGGCCATCGCCGCCGATTCATCGCCGTACCCGTCGCGCCGGCGGCGCCCAAGGTAGGCGGCGCACGCCGACAGCCAGCCAACGCCGACCGCGAGCGACCCGACCTCGGTGATCGGCACGAGGATGGCGTCACCGAACATCGCGGCGGCCATCGTCACCAGGCCCATCAGCGTGATGGCGACCACGGGCGTTCCCGACCTGGGGTGAACACGGCCGAGCGCGGGGTGCACGAGGTTGCGGCGCCCGATCGCGTAGAGCATACGCGTCGCCGCGACGAAGTTGCCGTTGAAGATCTTGAGCAGGGACAGGAACGCGCCGAACAGAATCAGCTGCGCGATCGCGTGCCATCCGAACGTCCGCTCGAACGCCTCCTCCGTACGCACGTGCCCGGACACGATCTGCTGCCACGGGTATACGTAAGTGACGGCGGCGATGATGGTCACGTAGAAGAGCAGCCCCGCGAACAGCGCGGCATAGATCGCTTTCGTGAAGTTGCGCGGGTCGAAGCCGCTCAACGCCTCTTCGGATCCCTTCGCGACCGATTCGAACCCCGTCATGAAGTACGGGACGATCTGCAGGACGAGAAAAATCGACAGAAGGACGCCGGCCGTGCCCGGCTTTTGAAACAGCGGCTGCATGTTCGCGCTGTCGCCGCGCGCGAAGCCCAGGACCGTGAAGATGGCAAAGATCGCCAGCAGCCCGAAGGTCATCACGTCCTGGAAGACGCCGCTCGGTTTGATCCCGCGATGGTTGATCATCACGATGAGCGCCGTGAGCGTGAGGCCGACGGCGAGGCGCGGCGCGTAAATCGGCGTGCCGGCGACCGCGTAGAGCTGCCAGGCATTCAGCGACGGAAACGCGCGCGCCAGCAGGTTGCCCGTCGCAACCGCCTCCCACGGGCACACGATCGCGTAGGACAGCACCATGGTCCACCCGGCCCCGAAGCTGACGAACGGCGGAAAGATCTCTTCCGTGTACGCGATTTCGGCGCCGGCGTCGGGGATGCGCTGCACGAGCCGGCCGTAGGTGTGGGCGATCGGGAACAGCAGCAACCCGCCGATCAAAAAGCCGAGCATGCCGCCGCCGGGCCCGCCGCGCGACAACCAGTCGTCCATCAGGACGACCCAGCCGACGCCGATCATCGTCCCGAAGCCGAAGGTGAAATACTCGACGGTGTTCAGGCTTCCGTGTAGCGAGGGAGCGGTCGCGCCGCGTGCAGAAGGCATACGGCGCTGCA
>QHWJ01000370.1 GCA_003222535.1 Acidobacteriota bacterium
TCGATGCCGGATTTGCGGCCAATCGTGTCATCACGGTCGATGTGAGCCTTCCAATCCAGCGGTACTCCACGCCGGTTTCTCGCTCGACGTTCATTCGGACAGCCCTTGAACGCCTGCAGGCGCTACCCGGTGTTGTCGCCGCCGGCGTGTCAAACAAGTTGCCACTCACGGGCGAAGGCGGGAACGCCGCACTGTGACCGGAGCGGTCCACGGCCGTCCCCGAGAGCGTCTTGGGCGATATCCGACCGGTCAATCCTGATTACTTCCGGACGATGAGCATCCCGTCGCGGCAAGGCCGGCTCTTGAGCGAGGCTGATCACGACAGAAGTATTGCGGTCGTGTCGGCCGTTGCGGCTGACCGTCTCTGGCCTGGCGAGGATCCCATTGGCAAGCAGTTTCACATCGGCGCTCCGGCGCGGCCACCGATTCAGGTCGTCGGCATCGTTGGCGATGTGCACGGCGTCAGCTTGGATCGAGCTCCTTCGCCCACGGTGTATTTGCCGTATTGGCAAAGCGTCGTTCCGCCAGGCGTCAACAGCATGGATCTCGTCATGGTGGTCCGGACGACGACGGATCCGAAGACCATGGCCTCCTCCCTCCGAGGAGTGATTCGAGGGCTGGATCAGGAACTGGCCTTGCCAGCATTCCGTGTGATGGACGACGTGGTGACGGATTCCGTTGGGCAACGCCGGTTTCAAATGGCGCTAGTGCTGCTCTTCGCCGTCGCGGGAACGCTCTTGGCGAGTCTCGGTATCTACGGCGTGGTGTCGTACTCGGTGGCACAACGGACGAATGAGATGGGGATTCGCCTCGCGCTGGGCGCTCTGCCTGGCGACATTCGTCGACTGGTCATCACTCAGGGGTTCACGCCTGTTCTCATTGGACTCGGCGCAGGCCTGCTCGCATCTGTCGGAATCAGTCGCGTACTCGGGACCCTCTTGTTTGGCGTCACGCCGACCGATCCGCTCACCTTGAGTGCCGTGGTTGCCGTCTTCGTAACGGTCGCGCTCGCCGCGATGTATGTTCCGGCACAGCGCGCAATACGCGTCGACCCGCTGCAGACGCTTCGGCAGGACTAGGGTTTAGCGTCGGACATCAGCCGGCCGAGTCAGCCTTGTTGAGGCGGTCTGTTCGAACACGGAGTGAATTGTGGGAATCCCGCGTTGGCTTCGGCCGTGGCGCCAGAGACGTGAGCTTGAGGAGGACCTCGCCCGCGAGCTCGAGACCCATCTGGCCGTCGCGCGCGAAGAACAGATCGCACGCGGTCTGTCGGCCGTCGCGGCTGGGCCCGCGGCACAACGGCAATTGGGCATCACCTACGTAAAAGAAGAGATGCGCGAGATGTGGGGCTGCATGTGGTTGGAGCGATTCGTCCAGGACGTGCAATACGGCGTCCGCACGCTCCGCAAGTCCCCCGGCTTCACAATCGTCGCGATCACGATGCTTGCGCTGGGCATCGGCGCCAACACAGCCATCTTCAGCCTCGTGAGCGCCGTTCTCCTCCGCCCGTTGCCGTTTCCCGAACCCGATCGCTTGGTGCTCGTGTGGGACGATTTCTCACCGAGAGCCGGACCGTCACGCAGCGAGCCGACGCCTGCCGATTACGTGGCCTGGAAAGAGCAGAGTCGATCGTTCGCGGACATGGCCATGCTCGTCGCGGGCACCTACAACCTCACCGGTACGGGGGATCCCGATAAGTTCGCGGGCATTCGTACGACCGCCAATCTCTTCGCGGTGCTCGGCATGCAGCCGCTCATAGGACGCACACTCGTGCCGAGTGACGAGCGGCAGGACGCAAGTCCGGTCGTGGTGATCAGTGAACGACTGTGGCGTTCGCGGTTTGGTGCCGATCCTGGTCTGATCGGGCGGACGATCAGCCTGAACGGGTTAGCTCACACCGTCGTGGGCGTGGTGCCGCCGGACTTTCAGTTCCCGGCCAAGGATGCCATGTTATGGGTGCCGGCCCACTTTACGCCCCAGGAGCTTGCAAACCGCTCGGCGTACAACTTCTACGTCGTCGCACGGCTGAAGCCCGGAACTGCGCTCGGTCAGGCGCGGGCGGAGATGTCGACGATTGCGCACCGCCTCGCGCGGGAGTACCCACAATCGAACGGGGGCGTGAATGTCGCGGTCACGCCGCTTCACGAGCATCTCACGCACGATGCACGGGCGGCCATCTCGATCCTGCTGGGCGGCGTCGGCCTCGTGCTGCTGATCGCTTGTGCGAACCTGACGAATCTGCTCTTGGCGCGCGGCGCCGGCCGCCGGAAGGAACTCGCCGTTCGCAAGGCGCTTGGCGCGAGTCGCGGACGCGTGATCCGGCAACTGCTGACCGAGAGCGCCGTCCTCGCGAGCCTGGGGACAGTCTTAGGCGTGGGCCTCTCGACCGTGACGTTCACCTATCTTGCGCGACTCGTGCCGAGCGTGCTGCCTCAAGGCACGAGCCCGGCCCTCGACGTACGCGTGCTGCTCTTCGCGTCTGGGGTCGCGGTGCTGATGGTTCTCGGCGTCGGTACCGGGCCCGCGTTCGCAGCGGGTCGCGTCGGCCTCGACGCGGCGCTCAAGACGGGCACGACCCGCGGAACCACCGCCTCCGGCAGCCGGCGTGTGCGCCACGCGCTCGTCGTCGCGGAGATGACGTTGACTGTCGTGTTGCTGGTGGCTGCCGGATTGCTGCTGCGGAGCTACGCGAGAGTCCTCGCCGTCGAACCAGGGTTCCAGCCGCACAATCTCTTGATCGCCGAGACCGTGCTTCCACCATCGAAGTACCGCACCTTGGAAAGCCGCTCGGCATTTTACGATCGGGTGTTGGAGCGTGTACGCGCGCTTCCAGCCGTGTCGAGCGCAGGATACGTGAATTATCCACCGCTCGTCTTCAAGGGCGGGCGTGCGTACATCTCGATCGAAGGGAAGCCGACGCCGCGGCGCGAGGACTTCATTCGGTACATCGTCAGTGATCGCGTCGTCAGCGCCGGCTATTTCTCGGCGCTCGGTGTCACGCTGATTCGCGGCCGGCATTTCGACGAGCGCGACGGCCCGGGCGCGCCGGGTGCGGTCATCATCAACCAGAAGTTGGCTGGCATGCACTGGCCAGGCGAGGATCCGGTCGGCCACCGAATCAGGATAGGCGCGATCGACAGCAACCCTTGGCTCACGATTGTCGGCGTTGTCGGCGATATGCGGCAGTTTGGCCTGGATAGACCCGCTGAACCGGAAATGTATCTCTCGCTAAATCAATCAGGCGTCAGCGCGCCGTTTTTCTGGCCACAGTATCTCGTCGTCCGCACGAACACCGACCCGCTTGCGCTTTCGTCGTCCGTGCGGAGCGCGGTCTGGGACGTGGACCCCGACGAGCCGGTATCGAGCGTGCGTTCGATGGATCAGGTCTTCGACGCCGAGCTGCTGAACAGAAACACGCAGATGACGCTGGTGAGCGCGCTTGCCGCGCTTGCCCTGCTGATGGCGGCCGTCGGCCTCTATGGCGTGCTGTCCTATACCGTCGCGCAGCGAACGCCGGAGATCGGCGTGAGAATGGCGCTTGGCGCGCAGGCATCGACGGTCGTCCTGGAAGTTGTTCGAAGCGCATTGTTTCTCGCCGCGTCAGGTATGGTGCTGGGCGTGGGAAGCGCGTTCGCGCTCACTCGGCTACTGACGTCGTGGTTGTTCAACATCAGCCCGGCCGATCCCGCAACCTTCGCTGCCAGCGCTCTGCTGCTCGGCGTAATGGCCCTCCTCGCAAGTTATATCCCGGCACACCGGAGTGCCAGAATCGATCCCGTGTCGGTTCTCCGAGCAGAATGAGAGTGCGCCGAATTGGATGTTCACGACGGCTGAAGGCGGCGTCCCCTTAGTTAGACACCGCCAGGCGCGAGACGAAGGCAAAGCGCTGCACGTCTGTGAACGGTCGCAGGACCGCTGGGCTGGTTCCGCTAATCCTGCCGCAACGCGAGCACCGGATCGATTCTGGAAGCGCGCGCCGCAGGCAGATACGTGGCCGCCACGACGACCGCCATCATGGCGGCGATCACGATCAGGACTGTCACGCCATCTGAGGAGGATATCCCGAACAAGAGATTGCGCAAGAAACGGGCAAGGAGGAGCGCGCCCACGAGACCGAGAGCAGTCCCGGCAAGACACAATTGCAGCCCCTGCACCAGCAAGCCGCGCACCACCTGTGTGGGCCTCGCCCCGAGCGACACGCGAATGCCGATCTCGCGGGTGCGTTGCGCGACGGCATAGGCCGTCAAGCCGTATACGCCAATGGCCGCGAGCGCCACAGCGAGACCGCTGAATAGGATCAGCATCAACATATTGAAGCGGTTTGATGAAATCGATCGTCCCAAGACCTCGGACATCGTCGCGAAATCAGCGGGTGGCTGGGTCGCGTCAATCGCCAAGACGGCTTGCCGCACGGCCGGCACGAGATCCATTGGATCGCGATCTGCGCGCACAACCCATTTCAACGGAATTTTCTCGAGAACCAGGCGCGTGATCAGTTCGGGCGATTGCGGCACCGGTACATACATCGTGAGCGTCGGCGCAAACCGTAATCCTTGCTCACGCGTATCCCCGACGATGCCGACGATCGTCCGCGGCCTCAGGTCTCGCGCGTCCGTCAGGTATCCGCCGCCGATGACGAGCGCCTGACCGAGAGCATCGCGGTTCGGGAATGCCGCGCGAGCCAGCGCCTGATTGATGACGATCACCGGAGCCGCACTCGTGGAATCGCTGTCGGCCAACACGCGGCCCTCCATGAGTGGCAGGCCCATCGCCGAGAAATAGTGAGGATTGATGGCGCGGTACCACGCATCGAGTTGGTCCGGTCTGCCTGCGTTCGCCGATCGGTCCGAACGGCCCACCGCGGACACCGGAAAGTCGATCGGAAACTGGGACGGAAGCGCAGTCGTCGAACTGGCGGCGAGGATGCCCGGTACGCGCTCCAAGCGACGCGCCACGGCGTCAGTGTATGCCGCGAGCCGCGCCGAGTCGGGGTACTTTGCGGGTGTCATGCTGACCGACATCGTCAGCAGCCCATCAACCCGAAAACCCGGATCGACGGCGGCGAGGTTCCAAAAGCTTCGCGTGAGTAACCCTGCGCCGGCGAGCAGGATCGTCGAGAGCGCGATCTGCGACAACGTCAGGGCTACGCGAACGCGATGCCCAGCCGCACCGGAGCCGCCCTGCGCGCTGCCTTCCTTCATCCAGCGCAGCAAGTCACCCTTGGCGAGTTGCAACGCCGGCGGCAGACCGGCCACGACGCCGGTAAGCACGGCCATCGCCATCACGTAGAGGATGACGTACGCATCGATGTGAATCCGATCCGCCTGCGGAAGGTTGGCGCCTGAGAGCGCAGGAAGCGCTCGCACTCCCGCATAGGCCAGCACAAGTCCGGCGCCGCCTCCCGCAACCGCGACCAGCATGTTCTCTGCGAGGACGCGCTGAGCAATTCGCCAGCGCGACGCTCCAAGCGCGGCCATCACCGCGATTTCTCGCCGTCGCGCCAGCGCACGGGCCAGCACAAGGCTCGCGACATTCGAGCACGCGATCAGGAGTACCAGACCGACCGCCACCAATAGAGCCTGAAGCGCCGGTCGGATGGGAGCCACGAAATCATCCTGCAGGGAGTGCAGCTCGATGCCTTGCGGCATGTTCGTGAGTGCCGGACTCTCTTGGGCATGCCGACGCGCAATCGTGTCGACGCGAGCCTCGGCCTTCGCACGGGCGACGCCCGGTGCGACACGCCCAAGCACCTGAAACGAGTTTGTCCGATCTGTGCTCGCTTCAGGAACCGGCAGACTCAGATACACGTCTGCGGGACTAAACGCACGAACGGCATCCGGGGCCACGCCGATGACGATGTACTGCTTGCCTCCAACGGTTAAGGCTGTGCCGATAATTGCAGGGTCGCTCGCAAAGCGTCGACTCCAGAACGCGCGCGTGATCACCGCTGTAAGCGTCCGACCGGGAGCGTCATCACCGTCCGCGAATAGTCGGCCGCGAACGGGCGACACGCCGAGCACGGAGAAAAAGCCGGCGCTCACACGGCATGCGGTGATCGGTTCCGCCGCGTCGGCGCTCATTAGGGTATAGCGACTGGCACTGACGACGTCCAGGATCGCAAGGGCTGAGAGTGCGCCCCGCTGCGTTGTGAGGGCAAGGTAATCGTGCATCGGGAAGCTGGCGCTGCTTCCATATGGCGTTCGCCGCCTGATCTGGACGACGTCGTCGGCCCGTCCGAAAGGCAAGGGCCGAAGCAGCAGCGTGTTCACAATGGTGAAGACCGTCGTGTTGGCGCCGATGCCCAACCCGAGGACGAGCGCGGCCGTCAGCGCAAAGATCGGCGTCCGGCGCAATGAGCGAACAGCGAAACGGAGATCTCGCAAAACGCTGTCGAGCACGCGCCACATGTCTTGATCGCGAATCTCGTCCTTCAGTTGAGCAACGCCACCGATCGAGCGCCACGCCGCAGATCGCGCGTCGGCTGCCGTCATGCCGCCCGCAATGTTTTCGTCGATCTGCTGGTCGAGATGAAACCGCAACTCCGCGTCGAGTTCCCGTTCGACGCGGCCGCGCCACAATAAGGAGCGCAGCCGTGACATGAGCGCATGTGCCCAGCGCATGATCTTCGGTACGCTATTCGTGACGCAGCACCACAAGCGGCTCGATTCTGGCAGAACGTCGTGAAGGAATGTAGGTCGCGACGAGCGACGTCAGCCCGAGAAGCCCCGCGACGGCGACATATGTGGCCGCGTCGGTCGGTTTGACGTCGAATAGCAGGCTCGCGAGAAACGGTGTCGCAAGACTCCTCGTCACAACCAATCCCGCGGCGAGTCCAATGCCTGTCATCACCATCCCACGTTTGAGCAGCAACCAGAGCACATCAGCCGAGGTCGCTCCGAGCGCCCTGCGCAGCCCGATTTCAGTCCTTCGTTGCGTGACGACGTAAACCATGACGCCAAAGATGCCCACGATCGCAAGGCTGAGTGCAATCGCCGCGAACAGCCCCACCAGCAGTGCTCGGAATCGCGGCGCTGCCACGTGCTCGGCCATCAAGGCTTCCATTGTCGTGAACTTCACCGGCACGTCCGGCGAAATCTCGTAGGCTTTACGCCGAACCGCTTCCGTGAGAGCTGTCAGGTCGACGGTGGTTCGCACGACGAGGCTGAGCGTATTGCCGTTGGCGCCCACGCCGAGGGCGAGCGTGAGGATTGCCGTGGCCGCGAACGCTGGACTCTTGCGGAGCGCCCGAACGGCATAACGAACGTCTTGATGGAGGTTGTCGATGAACGTCAGTCCCAAGGAGTCCTGGCATTGCTCCCTGACGAGAGGGACACTCCCGAGCGAACGCGATGCCGAACGGCGCGCCTCGTCGAGGCTCATGCCACCCGCGATGTTCTCTTCAACCTGCTGCTGAAAGTGAAACTGCAGTTCGGCGTCGAGCTCGTGCTCAACGCGCTGTCGTCGGAAAACAGAACGCAACGCGATAATCAGTCGGTCTGCCCAGCGCATAGGCGCTCCTAGGTCGTTCGCACGACCAGGTTGATGGCGTTCGACAGACGCGTCCAGTTGGCCAGCTCGGAATCAAGACGTTTCCGGCCAGCGCGGGTCAACGAATAGAACTTCGCCCGGCGTCCCGTCTCAGTGTCACGCCAGTCCGCTTTGATCCAGCCCTGCTGCTCAAGCCGGTACAGCGCCGGATACAGCGATCCCTGTTGCACCTGCAACTGCTCCTTCGAGATTTGCTGGATGCGCTTTGCGATCGCCCACCCGTGCTTGGGCTCGAGCGACAAGACTTTGAGGATGAGAAGGTCCAAGGTGCCCTGAACCAGGTCATTTGGTTTGCCCATGCAGATGCCTTGACGGTCGACAATACTCGGCTCGGTTGTAGATTGTCAAGGCATTCAAGGAGATCGCCTTCGCGGCGCGACGACTGGTGCGGAGTCCCGCGTTTACGTTGGCCGCGGTGTTGACGTTGGCCCTCGCGATCGGCGCCAACGTCTCGATCTTCGCGGTGGTTCAACGGGTCGTGCTGAACCCATTGCCCTATCCGGACTCGGACCGATTGATCGAATTGGATCACGGGGCGCAGCGCCTCAACCTCCCATCCGGGATGGGGATGACCCGGGGCTTCTACTATCAGTACTCGGAGCGTGCACGTACGCTCGATGGCCTGGCGCTCTACGACACAGAGAACCTCACTCTGACTGGCGAAGGAGATCCAGAGCGCATCCGAGTCACCCGTGTCACGACGACGTTCGCGCCGGTGATGCATGTCTGGCCCACGCTCGGTCGCTGGTTCAGGGAGGAAGAAGGACGGCTGGGAGCGCCAAGTCTGGCCGTGCTTTCGCACGGGCTGTGGATCCGCCGATACGGCGGTGATCCCGGCATCATCGGACGGCCGGTGATCCTGGCGGGTATGCCGGCCGAGGTCATCGGCGTGATGCCGGCATCGTTTGCGTTTCCCGATCCGCGCGTCGACATCTGGATAGCTGAGCCAATGACACGGTCGATGGGGTTTGGCATCTGGCTCTACAACGGCGTGGCGCGGTTGCGAGACGGCGTGACCCTTGCGGACGCACGCACCGAACTGAACACGCTGATTGCCGATGTCCCGCGCGCCTTTCCGGGCGATCCATTCGTGGTAGGAAATTCCGAAGAAATCAAGCTGTTCTCAAACCCGAGAACCTTGAAGGATGCGACCGTCGGAAGCGTCGCACGCGGACTCTGGATTCTGCTTGCGTCGGTCGGGCTCGTCCTGCTGGTCGCCTGCGCGAACGTCGCCAATCTGTTCCTCGTTCGCTCGGATGCGCGACAGCGGGAGGTCGCCGTCCGTCGCGCGCTCGGAGCTGGCCGCCTCGGCATCGCACGCTATTTCTTCGCGGAGAGCGCGCTGCTCTCGATTGCGGGCGGCGCGATTGGGCTTGCGTTGGCGTGGGGCGCCGTGCGCCTGCTCGTCGCCCACGGTCCCGCGACGCTCCCGCGGCTCGGCGAGGTCCGGCTGGATGGCGTCACCGTCGCCTATACGTGCGGACTGACGATGCTCGCCGCGCTGGCGTTCGGCGCGATTCCGCTGTGGCGCGGCGCGCCGCTCGCGACCTCACTGCATGAGAGCGGCCGCAGCCACACGGCAAGCCGGGGCCGCCACCGCGCCCGTCAAGTTCTCATGGGCGGCCAGGTCGCGCTGGCGCTCATGCTCCTCGTCGCCTCTGGTCTCATGCTCCGCAGTTTCCAGAAGCTGCGCGCGCTGGATCCCGGCTTCAACGCCACATCGGCGCTCACGTTCAGCATTGGATTGCCTCATCGCGAATATTCCACAAGAGTGGAGGCCGTCGCGGCACATCAAGCGATCCTCGACCGGCTGTCCGCGCTGCCCGGCGTGACAGCCGTCTCCGCGTCCACATGCTTACCTCTCTCGCGCGAAGGATGCATGGGCAACACGGTGCGCGTGCAGGGTCGGGCGATTCCGCCAGGGACAGTACCGCCGCTCGCAGTGTTCAATGCGATCGCCGCCGGCTACTTTGACACGATGGGCATCCGCCTCGTCCGCGGTCGCACCCTTGACCGCGCAGATATCGAGCGGCGTGAGCCGGTTGTCGTCGTCGACGAAGTGTTCGCGCAGCGAATCTTTCCAAATCAGAATCCGATCGGTGAACATGTGGCGTCTAACCGCCCGCCGACACGGCCCGGCGAGAACCCGAACCTCTGGCTCACGATTGTGGGCGTGGTGTCGAAGACGCCCACCCGCGTCCTCGCGGACTCCGATCCGATCGCCCAACTCTACATGCCGATGTCCATCGCGGGGGGACCCGACTTCCCGGTCTCCTCATTGGTAGGGCCCGACGTTTCGGTGATGAGTTACGTCGTGCGCTCGGCCACGTCGCGAGCCGGCTTGGTGTCGTCCGTGCGACGCGCCATCGATACGGTTGATGCGAAGCTGGCCATCGCTCAAGTGCGCACACTGGAGAGCATTCTCGATAGCGCCTCGGCGCAGATGGCGTTCACCATGGTGCTGATTGCGATCGCCGCTGGGGTCGCCCTGACGCTCGGCGTGATCGGGATCTACGGTGTCATGTCCTACATCGTCACGCAGCGCACCGGCGAAATCGGTGTGCGCCTCGCCCTCGGTGCCCAATCTGCAAGCGTGGCCGGGATGATCGTACGCCAGGGTGGTCTGGTGGCGCTTGCCGGCGTAGCGGTCGGCCTCGTCACGGCCGTCGCCGGCAGCCGAGTGATCGAGTCCTTGCTCTACGGTGTGAGCCCGCGGGATCCGAGCGTCTTCTCGGCGGCGACGCTCCTGCTCTTGGGCGTCGCATTGGTCGCGTGTTGGCTCCCGGCGCGCCGTGCCGCGCGCCTCAGCCCTCTCGAGGCGCTGCGAACGGAGTAGGGAGATGCCTCACCGGCCAGACAGATTGTGGGGATCATCGCTGACATCACGGATGGGCCACCCGAGTCGCCCGCCTCTCCCTGCCGCGTATATTCCGTTCGATCAAGTCGACCGCTTCGGCCTTGTCATTCGCGCCACACAGGACGAGTTCCCGATGCGCTCTTGGGAGTCGCCTGAATCTCCGCGCCTACTCGGCAGCGACAGGTCCGAGGAGATCCCAACGATTCCCTTCGAGATCGAGAAAGTCGATCGCGGGCTCGTAGTCGCAAACGACCAGCGCAACCAGCTCAAGGCGTGACATCCCCGGCTCCATAGCTCACGGCCGCCGTAGCTCGCGAATCAATCGAAGGAAATCCTCGCCGGATCATCACAGGCGATCCGAATCACTGGTTCGACGTCAGCGCTTTCGGGCTCCAGCCGCAGGGGACGATCGGCAATACGCCGCGCAATTTCCTGCGCGCTCCCGGCTTTGTGAACACTGACGTGTCGCTCGTCAAGAATCAGATGCCTGCCGGGAACGCGAGGCTGCAGTTCCGGCTCGAAGTATTCCAGTTCCGGCTCGAAGTATTCAATGTGTTCGACCGAGCGAATTTCGCCATGCCGACCCGGTCGGTGTTCGCCGGCGCGACGCAGAACGAGATGCCGCTGGAGACCGCCGGTCAGATCTGCGAACGATGAATTCGTCGCGCCAGGTGCAGCTCGGGGTCAAGGTGTTGTTCTGAGATCCACTGGGTGAACTGGAGGGCATGAGGGCTCGGGGGGACGGACACCTCGTCGGCTCCAGCCGGCGAAGCCATCGAATCCCAGTTACGGTTCGTATTGCAGCACGTGCATTCCGCCATTCCAGTCGGTGACGTACATCAGTCCATCCGTCGTCACGTAGACATCGCACGTCTTCGCGGCAAGCCCGACGTTGGGCCGAGGATCGATGAGCTTCTGTGGAACCGGTGGCACCCAGGAGGCGATTTCCTTCGGCGCAAATGCGTCCCTGATGTCGAACACGCGTACGCCGGCATTGTTGTAGGTTGCGAAAATTGTCTCCTCGCTGCGAAAGGAACTGGGCCGATTTTCGTGGACGTTGTGCGGGCCGAACACGCCTGCCGAGCAGAAGTCCCGTTCTCTTGGCGTCGGCAGCGTGGAGATCGGCACCGGGTTCTCCGGGGCTCGCACATCCAGAATGAACGTGTAGAACGTGCCTTTGGCGCATTTCTCCGCGTTCGCTTCATCGACGACAACGGCGAGCTTGCGAGCCGGCAACGGCAGTGGTGTATGTGTGCCGCCTGGAAACGGCGGCGACCAGTTGACGTGCGACAGTAGCTTCGGGCGGGCGGGATCGCTGATATCGTGGATGGTGAACCCGCCGTCGCGCCATGCCGCATAACCACGATCGCCGGCCGTGATCATGTGGTGGAGCGCGACCCGCCGTCCCGCCGGAAATGTCGGCGTCTCGCCGGCCGCGCGATTCATGCCGGGCAGCCACCAGCGCGACACGATCTCGGGTTTCATGATCTCTTTCAGGTCGACGATGCACAGGATGTGGTCGATGAAGCCGTCGAAATGCGCGGAGACGTACGCGTAGCGCCCGCCCGGCCACCACAGACGGTTGATCCCGAAGCCAGGCATTTCGAGGAAGGCGATCTCCTTCATTTCCGCGGGGCGGGAAATGTCGTGAATACTCAGGCCCGAGCGGAATTTTTTGCGATTCGTGATGCTGTCGGCGAGGCTGTTCTCGAAATAGCCGCGCATGTTGTCGTAGGATTGCATCGCCACGATATTTGCGCCGTTAGCGAGCAGCATCACATCGTCGGCGACCTGCAGGTGATGCGTGCGGGTGCCGCCACCGGCGGTGAAGAAGCCGACCGGCTTCAAACGGCGAGGATCCGCGGCGTCGAGAATCGTCACGCCATCGTTGAACATGTGGCCGACGTAGACATGGCGGCGGTTCACCATGATCTGCACACCGTCGGGGCGCCCGCCCTGATCGCTGTACGACACGTGCCGGATCCGCCGCCCGATGCCGTTCGACGGAATGAAGGCCCGCGAATCCTGTGAGGCCGGTGAAGACTGTGCGGCCGAGCGCACCCCGAGCAGCGTCCCCGCCGTGGCAGCCAGACTGAACAAACCTTTCATGGACTCGCGGCGAGTCATGGATGTCAGACTATACCTGAACCGACGCGTTCATGATGTTCATTGGGTCCTTCACCGGCATGAATCAGGTCGTGCGCTCGGATTTCTTCGTGCCGCTGATGATGTCGCCGCGCGTGATCAACGACAAGAAAACGGCATCTCTCGAGGCGCGCGACGTGAGGAACCTGCGGCTGAAAGGGCGGCTTAAGCCCGGCGTTGTGCAGGCGCAGGCGCAGAGCGAGCTGACGGCGATCGCCGCCGACCTCGAGCGCGCGTATCCGGTAACGAACAAGAACCAGCAGTTGTTCGTGAACACTGAACTGCAGGCGCGCGTCGCGGAAGATCCGCCGGACGCGATGCTGGTTGCGATGCTGTCGACGCTCGCGATCGGCGTGCTGCTCGTCGCGTGCGGAAAGGTCGCCGGCCTCTTGACGAGCCGCGCGCCCGTTCGCGCGCGCGAGATGGCGCTGCGCCTCGCGATCGGCGCCGGACGCGGACGGCTCGCGGCTCGAACGCATCCTCGATCGCGCGGACGAACTCGGCATCGTCGCGATCGTCGGATTCTTCTATGGCGCAGGAGCGACGGATGGACGACGAGCAGTCCGTTATGCGTGCGGTCGACGCGGCCACGGACTGGCTCGTCGACAAAGGATATATGCACGCGCTTCTGTCCAAGGTGACGGGTGTCGGCTCACCCTGAGGAAAGACAGTCAATCCAGATTCTCCGCGGGCACCGCCCAGAGCCACCGGTCCGGAACCGATAGCGCGTAGTGTCCCAGCTCTCTGCCGACGCGTCTGTTTCCTCGTGTAGACTCTCGCGATGATGGAAGGCGGCGCTGCGGTTCATGACGATCGCCCGGATCCTCAAGGCGCAGGGCATCCGGCCGGCACCGGAGCGACCGACGTCGTGGCGAGCGTTTCTGCGGGCGCATTGGGGCGCGATTGCGGGCGCGGATTTCTTCACCACGGAGGTCTGGACTGGCGGGGGTTGGTCATGGACTCCTGGTCTGCTACACTCGGCGCCTGACCTATTTCGTGGGCGTGCAGTGATGGCGTTGCCCACGTACTACACCGTCTTCGTGATTGACTTGGCCTCCCGTCGTGTGCACGTGCGCTGCGCGGGCTGAACGCTTGTCGGATGCGAGCGGAACACGATTGGCGCAGCTCGCTTCCATGCGAGAATCCTGCGCGCCCGACGCCATCGGTACCGGAATCCGACGGTAGGCGGTGCAAGCGGTGGGCAATCTTCGGAGGACCGCGATATGTCGTACGGCCCCGCAATCACACTCGAGACCGCCAAGAAGGCGGCGGCCGCCGCGATGGCGGAAGTGCGCAGGAACAACTGGACAATGGCGGTGGCTGTCGTGGATACCGCGGGCGATCTCGTGTACTTCGAGAAGATGGACGACACGCAGGTGGCGAGCGTCCTCGTCTGCCAGGACAAGGCGCGCTCGGCGGCGCGTTTCAAGCGTCCGACGAAGGCGTTCCAGGACATGCTGACGTCGGGCGGAGAGGGCATGCGCGTGCTGCGGATCAAGGGAGCGGTGCCCGTGGAAGGCGGCTTGCCGATCACGATTGAGGGGAAGATCGTCGGCGCGATCGGTTTGTCAGGCGGTTCGAGCGCTCAGGACGGTCAATGCGCCAAGGCGGGCGTCGATGCGGTCGGTTAAGGGCGCGATCCTTGTGACGCGTCAGCTTCGCCATCGAGCGTGACGAGGCGGAATCCCCGCCGTTCGCGGCCGGCGCGAATTTCCCCGGTGTAGAATCCGACGGGATGAAAACTGGCGAGCTTCTGCGCCGCCGCACGGAGGACGGTTGTTCATGATTCGTGAGGACATTCTCCGGAGATTCCCCGAACTGTTCGGGACGCGAAGGATCAACGGCCGGACCATCAGCGTCGAAGAGACGATTGCCACGCTTGCGGGGGAGCTGGGTCCCGATATCGCTGCCACCCTCGGTGCGCGAGGAGCGCTCCTGCAATCCACGGCCACGGTTCGCGAAAAATATGCGTGGCCGAAATGGGACGACACATTCGAGGATCCCGTTACAGGGCAATTCCGAACGTTCCGGCAGATCGTTCAAGGGTTGGTTGACAACTTCCTCGGCCGCGAGAGCCAATGGCGGTGGCGGCTCAATGACGAAGTGCCCATCCCCAGGGACGCTCACCCTTCGTTGAACGCGGGCCTCGAGCTGACCGGTCCGTGGCACCCGCCCGACATGGCGTTCAACGCACTGAACAGCGCGGCGCCGATGAATATGCCGGACTTCGAAGACGCGTCGCCGGCCCACTTCCGGCCCGACGGGACGTCTGAGCGCGAGCCGGTCGGCGTGTTTGCCGCCTTGCAGAATGCGAAAGACATCTTCGAGGGACGCTGGACCGATCGTGCGTATGAAGTAACGAAGAAGAATCAACGGCGAACGTACACGATCAATCGACCGCCCGATCAGTGGCCGACGCGATTTGCCCGGCCTCCGGGGATTCATGTGCGGTTCGATCAGATCACTGTGGCCGGCGAACCCGTGCCCGGCGTCATCGCGGTTGCAGTGCTTTGGGCGCTCAACAACTACGAACCGCTCGCGCGCGCCGGCACCGGCGTCTACTTTTACATTCCGAAGACTCAGACGCCCCATGAAGCGCTCATCATCGAGAAGCTTCTGTCGAGGCTGGAGGGCCTGATCGGAGTCGAGCCGGGCGCCTTCAAGATCAAAGTCCTGTATGAGGAGGGCAATGCCGGGCGGTTTCTTCCGGCAATTGCCTGGGTCTTGCGGCGCCGGCTTCTGGGGACGAACGTCGGGCGCTGGGATTACCTGGGCAGCCTGATTGAAATGTGGAAAGACGACCCCGAGGGTGTCTTTCCGGATCCGCAGTCAATCAACATGGCGGCGCCGAACATGATCGCCTACCAGCGGTACAACGCACTCGTCATGCTGATGGCCGGCATGAAGGCTGGCGAACTGAGCCACGGCGCGCCGATTGGCGGGATGGCGGCGGTCATGATCTATCCGGCGTCGGATCCGTACGGCCGCTCGAAATACAATCCGCTCGCGTTGCGCGCGATGGTCATCGACAAGCTGCGCGAACGCCTGCTCGGATTGATCTTCGTCCCCGAGCAGCCGCTGGCTGGCGGTCAACACCCGACCCTCGAAGACATCCTGACGAACCGCGTGAAGGGTCGACTGTACGATGCCTATCGGCAAAGCTGGGTGGCGAGTCCGGAGCCGGCCTACGTCGCGGCGGGCAACGCGCCGCTGCGCGCGTCCGTCGCCGATCTCCAGGCCATCATCAAGGCGCCGCGAGAGACGGTCGACGTGAAGGGCAGAGCCGTGCCGACCGTCGCCAGCGGTCTCGTCGACGCCGAGTGGCACGTCCTGCAGTCGCGCGACTTGTTGAACGCGCAAGGCCAGATCACCCCGTGGGTGATCCCCAGGGAGGCACTCGACACACCGGAGAAGCTCCTCACGTCCGGGCGCTGGAACGACATCTATGGTGTGCCGGCGGGCGAGATCACGATCGAGCGCATCCAACATGCGTTTTACATGGCCGCCAACTACGGCTTCCAAATCCTCAACGGGAATTTCGCCGCCGCGATCGACGACTACGAGCTGTCGCTGCGCTTCATGAATGATCTGGCGACATATCGTATCGACGTGTCCTGGTTGTGGAGCCTTCTTCATCACGAGGCCGCCGTGACCAAAGACGGCTACCTCAAGGGGCCTGCGCTCACCGAGGACGGCGTCGTGCCGGCGTCGAACGCGTTCGAGGTCAAGGCCGGAACGCGTTTCTCCACGGATCTGTTCGAGAAGCTGTGGACGTGCCACAACCAATGGACGGCGGCGTTCTTTGACGAACTGGATCGGCGGGGCGACCCGGGCCGCTTCGATCGCGCCAAGGCGCCGATCATCATGGACATCCTGAAGCGTCAACTGCTGTCGCCCCGTTACATCCAGCACAGCGCACGCGTACTCTTCGTCATCGCGCAGGCCGGCGCTCCGGAACGCGCGCAGATCCTCGATGCGATCTTCGATCTGTCGCGGGAGGAGATTCTGAAAGGTGTTGAAGCACGGACGCTCGGGAAGATTGCCTTGAACGCGCACGACTATGTCTACGACGTTTTTCCCGGCGTGGCAGCAGGGTGGGCCTGATCCGATCCGGTACCCGCCGCACCAACTCGACGAAAAGGTGCCTGCTGTGCCTCCCTGGAATTCGAAGTGCTACTTGTGAAGCGCCTCTATCGTTGGGCGCAGGCGGACGCGGTAGTGCCTTTCGGGAAACACACCGTGGACTGCCCTCGCGCACTGTACACGGACGAAATCTTCTTCGCGACCTCGACATCGCGGTCAGTCACCTTGCCGCCGACGCACTTTTATAGGTTGACAGGCCACCCGTTAGACGGGTAGCCTGCCCACCTATGTCATCTGAACGAACCGACGTCCTCTACGGCACGCTGGCCCTGCTGATTCTCAAGACGCTCGACGCCATGGGACCGCTCCACGGCTACGCGCTGGCGCGTCGCATCGAACAGGTCAGCAAGGATCAGATTGCGCTCAATCAGGGCACGCTCTATCCGGCGTTGCGCAAGCTGCATCACAAGGGATGGATCACCGCGAAGGCGGGTGAGACAGATACCGGGCGGCAAGCCAGGTTCTACGCCATTACCAAGAGCGGACGCGCGCAGTTAGACGCGGAGACCGCGAATTGGGATCGAGCGACGGCAATCGTCGCGCGGTTCGTCAAGGGGCTGTCATGAGATCGCTGCTCGCCCGTCTGCACGACACCTTCAAGCGGCAGGCGCTGGACCGCGAACTCGACGATGAGATCGCGACGCATCTGGAACTCGCCACCGCGGAGATGCAAGCGCGCGGCATGAATCGCGAGGAAGCGAGGCGTGCTGCGCTCAAGGGCTTCGGTGGGCTCTTCCAGGTCAAGGAGGCGGAGCGCGAGGTTCGTAGTTTTCCTGGGCTCGAGACAATATGGGTCGTCTCGCGCGATGCCGTCCGACTCTTGTGGAAACAGCCGAGGTTCGCGGCTGTCGCAATCTTCACACTCGCACTGGGCATCGGCGCAACAACGGCCGTCTACAGCGTCGTCAACGGCGTCTTGCAGCGGAAACGTCGTCGAGGACGAGTGCGGAGTCGCCGCAGAGCACCCGGACATCTACATCTCGAGCTTGGGCTGGGGCGGATCGCTGACGTTCTTCAGCCCGTTCATCCCGTCCCTCGGGCAGTGGCCGGTCGAATTCTGCCACCGCGAATCCGGATGGCTGACGAACGTCAAGGGGCTGGCGTCGTACACCGTGCCGAAGATCGACCTTCTCCTCA
Source organism: Acidobacteriota bacterium (assembly GCA_003222535.1). Lineage (GTDB taxonomy): Bacteria > Acidobacteriota > Vicinamibacteria > Vicinamibacterales > CAVVIG01 > QHWJ01. Next base: position 17,831 of record QHWJ01000370.1, read on the forward strand.
GCACAGCGTTCCATAGCGTGCCGTATCCGGGGAACAACTTCCCGGCCGTCGCCAGCCAGAGCCTCGGAGGACAGGTGCTCCTGGCGCCGCAGGTCCAGACGACTCTTGGGCGCCCGCTCTCGAGCGGTTTGCCCATCGAGTTCTTCAACATCGCTCAGCCCGGGGCGAAGTACGGCGATCGCCTGAGTCAGGTGGATCTCCGGATCGGCAAGAATCTGAGACACGGGCGGGCGATAACGCTGATTTCGCTCGACGTGTTCAACCTGTTCAATTCGAATACGCCGGACGTGTACCAGCCCTCGTACGGAACGACGTATCTCAACCCGTTGTCGATCACGGTGGCGCGTCTCTTCAAGATCAGCGCACAGTTCGATTTCTGATCAACAAGACCGGTATTGCATCCCGCTTAAAGACTTGACGCGGAGGCGCCAATTATTCTACAAGGTGTCGTTGTTCTGTCCGGGATCGTTGGTGTACTCGCAACAGTTCGGGACCTGCCGGCCAGAACGCCGCCCCACTTTTCGTCGCCGCTCGGCGCTCGTACGTTCCTTCAAGCCGGAATCGTGGTGAAGGATATCGCCAAGACATCAAGGATCAGGTCGGTTTCACGATCGAAGTCAACCGTCCACGTAACCGGCGCGCTGAGACGATTCAACCGGTGGTCTCAAAGCCGAAAGCGGAATGGCGTCCGGTGACGCTGAAGTATCGTGAGGGAGGTCATCAATGATGTTTCGAGTGATCCTCGCTCTCGTTCTCCTCACACCCACGCCGCCCGCAGTTGCACAGATCACGTCAGCGACCATTTCGGGCACCGTTAAGGACCAAACTGGCGGCGTGCTGCCGGGTGTCGACGTTGTCATCAAGAACCTCGATACCGGCCTGAGTCGGAGCGTCGTGACCGA
>QHWJ01000399.1 GCA_003222535.1 Acidobacteriota bacterium
CAGCCGCTGCACACTGGCAACCCGGGGCGCATCTTCGAGAACACGATGATCGTGTCGCTGCCGGCGCAGGGGGCGAGCTACGATGCCACGCCCGCCGACGTGCAGGCGTATGACGTGCGCACCGGCAGGATACAGTGGGTCTTCCACAGCATCCCGCATCCCGGCGAGTTCGGGTACGACACGTGGCCGCCAGAGGCCTACAAGAAGTCCGGCGGCGTCCATAACTGGAGCGAGTCCACCGTCGACGAGCGGCGTGGCATCGCGTTCATCAACTTCGGCAGCCCGCGCTTCGATTTCTACGGCGGCGATCGTCCGGGCAACAACCTGTTCGGCAACTCGCTCGTGGCGCTCGACGCGCGCACCGGCAAACGCATCTGGCATCACCAGCTGGTGCATCACGATTTGTGGGACTACGACTTGCCCCAGGCGCCCAAGCTGCTGACGATCCGCCAGAACGGCCGCACTATCGACGTGGTCGCGCAGGCGACGAAGCAGGGCTTCCTGTTCGTGTTCGAGCGCGAGACCGGACGCCCGATCTGGCCGATCGATGAACGGCCGGTGCCGCAGTCCGACGTACCGGGAGAGCATTCGTCCCCGACGCAGCCCTTCCCGACGAGGCCGGCGCCGTTCGCCCGGCAGACGTTCACCGGGAAAGACGTCAACCCGTACCTGCCGGCAGTGGAGCGAGAGGCGCTCGTTCAGCGCTTCAAGTTCCTTCGCAACGAAGGTCTGTTCACGCCGCCAAGCTTCGAGGGCAGCATCTCCATGCCGGGCCACAACGGCGGGGCGAACTTCGCGACCTCCGCAGTCGATCCCACTCGCGGTGAGATGTACGTGGTCGCCAAGGCGCTGCCAACGGTCGATCGACTGACGCTGCCGGGTCAGGGCGGACGCGGCGGGGGAGGTGGAGGGGAAGGCCCCATCGTGACGCCGGAGCAGAAGGCACAGATGATCGACAAGGCCAGGGAACTGCTCGCGAACGGCGGACCGCTGCGACTCCCATCCCCGTACGAGTTCATGAATCAGAACAGCCTGCGCATGAGCGCGTCCGGGCCCCCCTGGTCGGAGATGACCGCGTACGACCTGAACACGGGAGAAATCAGATGGCGGATTCCGACGGGCACCGTTCTCGCCCCGCCCGAGCTGGGGATTCCACCGAACACCGGCTCTCATTTCCCGCGCGGTGGTCCGCTGGTGACGGCTGGCGGCCTGGTCTTCTTCGCCACCGGGTCGGACCGCCGGTTCCGCGCCTACGATCGCGACAGCGGTCAAGAAGTGTGGTCGATGGAGCTCCTGGTGGCGTCGGAAGGGATGCCTGCAACCTATGAGATCCACGGCCGGCAGTTCATTGTTGTTCCTGTCGCCGCGGGCATCGGTCTGTTCGCCCCACGCTTTGGCGGGGCGGGCCCCGTCGCCGGACGCGGTGTCGGCGTTAACGGCGGGGTGCCGGCACCCGAACGTGCGCCCGGTGATCCGCCAGAGCAGGCATTTGCGCGGCAGGACGGCGGCGGTCGCGGCGGAGCCGGTGGACCTCCGGGGCAGTACATCGTGCTGGCGTTGAAACAGTAGCGAGCGTTCAGTTTCCGCCTCCACTGAAGTTCGGTGGACGCGCCGTCGATGAGGAGCTGTGGTTCGGCTGCACCTTCGCCCAAGTCTCGACACCATTCCCGGCACCGGCTTCGAGGATTACGACAGGAAGCGCCGGCCGCGCGCGTGCCCACGCACACGCGTGCTCCCGGATCGGGCGCAGTGGTTGTCGGTGCGAGCATCGTTCCTGCGTCGAAAGCTGCGGCGATTTTCAGCATCGATGGGTTCATGGTTCGAAAACCGCATTCGAGAATCGAAGGGCCCGGCTGTCAGGTAACGGCGCGTCGTCTCGAATCGCGGCGGCGCACTCTCGTATTAGTTTAAAGAATGAACTAAAATCGCCGAGTGAATGTCAGCGTGCACGGCGCGAAAACGCAACTGTCAAAGCTCCTCGATCTCGTCGAAGATGGCGAGGAGGTCGCGATCGAGCGACATGGACGGCCGGTCGCGCGATTGGTGCGGGTTCGCAAAGTCTCGCCCATGCGCCCTCGGCGCGATGCGTGGTCAGTTCAATGACGGAAGGCTGGGAACGAGCGCTCACAGATGAGGAAGCCGAGGCGTTCTGGAACGGGCGCCAGGCCCACGCATCTGCTCGACACCAGCACGCTGCTGTGGGCGCTCGGCGCTCCTGAACGTCTGTCGCCGCGCGCGCGACGCCGCGTCGATACGGGCGAGAACATGATCAGCGTTGCGTCGTGCTGGGAGGTCGTCATCAAGGCGCAAAAGGGCTTGCTGACGATTGCCGACCTGGCGTCGTGGTGGCGACGCGCGACCGAGCTCCTGGCGGCCCGGGTGTTACCAATCCGGGCAAGTCATGTGACCGCGTTGGCCGCGCTCCCAATGCTCCACAAGGATCGGTGCATGCGTAACCGGTTGACGGACGCTTTCATAGCGATCGTGCTGGGAGCAGCAGCGACGGTGGCCCTGGCGGCGCAACAGCCCGCTCGTCAGGGCGGCGCGGCAGCGCCCCAGCCCGGGGCCCCCACCGCGCGGACTGGGCGCGGTGGGGTGGAGGGCGGGGCTCCCACCGCGCGGACTGGGCGCGGTGGCGTGGAGGGTCGTGGCAGGGCGCCAGCCGCACGACCGGATCGAATCGCCGGCCATCCGAACCTGAATGGCGTCTGGCAGGCCATCAACACCGCCAACTGGAACCTCGAGAGTCACTCCGCGTCGCCGACCGCGTTCTCACAGCTCGGCGCCCTCTTCGCGATTCCGGCGGGACAGAGCGTGATCGTCGACAACAACGGCACGATTCCGTACACGCCGGAGGGCTTGAAGAAGCGGCAGGAGAACCAGGCCGGATGGCCCAAGTCGGATCCGGAAGCCAAGTGCTACATGCCGGGGCTGCCGCGGGCGACCTACATGCCGTACCCGTTCCAGATCGTCCAGGGAGAGAACGACATCCTCTTCGTTTACGAGTACGCCAGCGCCAATCGCGTCGTCCACATGACCAGCCACACCGAGGCCCCGGTGGACACCTGGATGGGGTGGTCGAACGGCAAGTGGGACGGCGACACGCTGGTCATCGAGGTGAAGGCCTTCAACGATCTGTCCTGGTTTGACCGGGCGGGCAATCACCACAGTGATGCGCTCACGGTCACCGAGCGGTACTCCCTGGCGCCCGGCGGGAGCCACCTCACCTACGAGGCGCGGATCGAGGACCCGAAGACGTTTGTCCGGCCCTGGACGATCCGCATGTCGCTTTACCGCCGGCTGGAGCCGAAGGTCCAGCTTCTCGAGTTCAAGTGCATCGAATTCTCGGAGGAGCTGCTCTACGGCGACCTGAAAAAGAAGACTTCGAAGTAGGCGCCGGGAGTGGCTATACTGTCTCGGTAGAAAGCGCCAAACGACGGTTACCGTCTACGCAGGAGAAAGACTTGGTGCGTACGAAACTGTTCCGCGTTATCGCCGGTGGCGCGCTGCTCGTTGCGACTGCCGCCCCCGTCATCGCACACCACTCGTTCTCGGCCGAGTTCGACCCGAACAAGCCCGTCAAGATAAAGGGCATGGTCGTCAAGATGGAGTGGCTCAACCCGCACTCCTGGATCCACATCGACGTGACGGGTCCGGACGGGAAGGTGGAGCGTTGGATCGTGGAAGGTGGCGCGCCGAACTCGCTGCTCCGCCGCGGCTGGAACAAGAACTCGCTGCCCCCCGGCATCGAGATCACGGTCGAAGGCTTCCAGGCGAAGGACGCTTCGAACCGCGCGAACGGCCGCGACATCACCTTCCCGGACGGGACGAAGCTGTTCGTCGGCTCGACGGGCACCGGGGCGCCGGATGAGAAACGGGACCGCCGGTAGGAAAGGCAAATCCTCAACACGACCCGCCTGAATCGCGCCGAGACCAACCGGGCCCGCGCCGAACACCGCGCGTCCGATCCTGCAGACTGCACGTTGCGACCCTGAAAGAATCGCTCTACGTTCGTCGCAAAGCGCGTTCAGGCTCTGGCTTCGGCACTCGACTGCAGTTCGGCACGCACCAATCCGGCGCCCCGGACCATGGCGGTAAGTTTCGCAAGGGCGACCTCGCGTGTCAGGTACTTCATGCCACAATCGGGCGCCACAATCAGCCGGTCCGCCGGGACGTACGGCAGCGCGCCGCGGATACGATCGGCAACCAGCCCGGGCGACTCGACGTCGCTCGTCGACAGATCGAGAACTCCGAGCAGAACGGTCTTGCCGCCGAGTGCGGCGAGCGCTGAACAGTCCAGCCCGGACTGCGCCGTTTCGACGGAGACCTGCTGCACGCTGGTTGCAGCCAGTTCGGCAAGAAAGTCGTACCGCGCGGGCTTCCCCTTGACCATCGCGCCGTAGCCAAAGCAGATGTGAACCACGGTGGTCCCGGCGATTCCATCGAGCGCGCGCTGGAGCGCTGCGATCCCATACGACCGCGCGTCTGTGGGATGCACCTGCATGTACGGCTCGTCGATCTGCACGACGTCCGCGCCGGCGGCGAAGAGGTCACGGATTTCGACGTTCACCGCGGCAGCGTAGTCCATCGCCAGTTCCGCATCGGACGCGTAGTAGTCGTTCTGCGCCAGCTTGGTCATCGTGAACGGGCCGGGAACCGTGATCTTGATCTGATGCTCCGTGTTCGCCCGCAGGAACTGCACATCCCGCACGTTGACCGGGCGCAGCCGCCGGACTCGCCCGACGACCCTGGGCACGAGCGCCGGCTTGCCGGTGCGGCTGATGACCGTACCCGGATGATCGAGGTCGATACCGTCGAGCGCGGTCGCAAACCGGTTGAAATAGCTCTCGCGCCGCATCTCGCCGTCCGACACGATATCGATGCCGGCGCGCTCCTGATCGCGAATGGCAATCAGCGTCGCATCGTCCTGCGCCTCTTCGAGCAGCGCGGGGGCCACCCGCCAGAGTTGTCGCATCCGGACGCGCGGCGGCGTATTCGCGGCGAGCAGCGATCGGTCGATGAGCCACTCCGGCTGCGGATACGACCCGACGACCGTTGTCGGAAGCAGCGTTCTCGTCATCGCTACCTGGCAGAGTCAGTGGTCAACGCCGGGTGCGCCACCCCCGCGAGCGCGCGCTCGGCGATTTCACGAAATTCCTCGAGGGTGACAAACTCCGGCGCCATGATTCCCTCCGGCCGCGGACCGCGAGTCTCACGCATACGCGATCGGTTGTCAATCGATACGTGGAGACGAGCGCGTCAGCTACCTACTTCGCTGCATTCACGGCTTCGCTGCAAGGTGCTCCACGACTTCGCTGCAAGGTGCTTCACGACTTCGCTGCAAGGTGCTTCGCGGCTTCGTTGCAAGGTGTTCCGCGGCTTCGTTGCAAGGTGCTTCGCGGCTTCGCCGCAAGGTGCTTCGCGCCTTCGCCGCAAGGTGCTTCACGCCCTCGCAGCAAGGTGCTTCACGGCTTCGTTGCAAGGTGCTTCACGGCTTCGTTGCAACGTGCTCCACGGCTTCGCCGCAAGGTTGCCTTCGCGGCTTCGTTGCATGGTGCTTCACGGCTTCTTTGCAAGGTGCTTCGCGGCTTCGTTGCAAGGTGCTTCGCGGCTTCGCCGTGACGTGCTTCACGCCTTCGTTGCAAGTTGC